>JALSHB010000078.1 GCA_026982475.1 Chromatiales bacterium | reverse complement strand
CGCCATCAGATGATGAATGACATGATGTCCATGATGAAGACCACCATGGGCATCCTGCGCGATCTCAATCACACGCCGTCCGCCGAGCAGAAGAAGCAGCTCAGTGAGATGATGGCGAAGATGGATCAGATGATGTCCCGCCATGACGAGATGCATGCCATGATGAAGGGCATGATGCAGCACAAGGGCAAGGGCGGCATGGGGATGGGTGGCAAGGGCATGGACGGCATGGGGATGGACGGCCACCGTTGAGGCCGGCTATTTCTTCGCCGGCAGCGCCTTGAGGAAGTCGATGTAGGGCGGTTCGTCCCAGGGCTGTCCGCCAATCACCCGGTAGCGGATCATGCCTTGGGGGTCGACCAGGTAGGTGCTGGGCAGGCCACGTGGCTGCCATTGCTCGGTGACCTGGCCGTCGCGGTCCAGCAGTGGCACGATGTCCGGTGCCAGTACGCCGAGGAAGTCGAACACGGTGTCTTCGTCCTCGGCGGTGTTGACCATGGCCATGGCCAGCGGTTCGCCCTGCATCTTTTCCACCAGCCGTTGGATGGCCGGGATCTCCCGGCGGCAGGGGCCGCACCAACTGGCCCAGAAATGCACGAATACCCAGCGGCCACGCTGCGCGGCGAGGGAAAAACGTCCGCCGTCCAGGTCTTGCAGGGTGAAGTCGGGTGCGGGTCGGGCTGTGACGGCGATCACGCCCTTGGGCAGCGGCGCGGCCGTGGCCGGTGCCAGGGTCAGAAGCAGCAGCCCCGTCAGCAGCCACTTCATGGCGTTTCGTCCTCGGCGCAGTACAGGCCGTCTACGCGCACATTCACGACCCGGCCGTGGCGATCCGTGCCGCGCACGAATCTCGCCGACAGGGAAAACGTTCCGTCCGGCGGCACCAGGATGACGTTGCCGCCCTCCCGCTCGTCGGGGTGGAAGTCCAGCGTCTCGGGCAGCAGGGTCCAGCGGAAGGTGGATTGGCTGGCCAGCGGCACCCCCATCGCCTGCCAGCGCGGCGGCCAGGTGCTGCGCGGAATCCGCCGCACCTCCTCACCCGAGGCGCGGGTGAAACGCCAGTCGGCGAGATCCAGCCAGAGGATGTCCCCGCCCTTGTTGCGCAGGCTGACGGTGATGAAGCAGTAATCGCGCAGCTGCGCGATCATCGCCGGCGGGAAGCCCCGCGCCTCGTAGAAGGCGGACATCTGGTCGGGGGTGCGCGGGTAGAAGCGCAGCTGGAGGTCGGCGTTTTCGTAGTCGATGGGTGTTGCCGCCAGGCTGGCGCTGGCCGGCAGCAGGGCGGCGAGGATCAGGGCGGGTTTCATCGATGTGCCAGCTTGCGCTCCAGGAACTGGATCTTCTTGCCCATTTCCTGAGAAATCTTCGCCAGTTCCTGGCGCAGGTAGATGTTTTCGATGTTCATTTCGAGGTGAAAGGCGAGACGCTCCAGGATCCTGCGGTCTTCATCGTTGAACGCGCCGTTGCTCTTGTTCAGCATCTGAATGGCGCCCACCACCTTTTTCGTGGTGACGCCGTGCACCGGCACGCACAGGGCGTTCTTGGTGACGAAGCCGGTCTTCACCGCCACCACGTCGTGCACCCCCACCTGCTCTTCCAGGCCCTCTTCCATCACCCACTCGCCGCTGGAGATGACGCGGCCGACGATGGAATTCCGCGTCGGCACGCGCAGCTGTTTTTCACTCAGGCCGGTGCCGCACTGCAGCCAGGCCTTTTCGTCCACCGGGTCGAGAATGAAGATGCTGCAGCGTTCGGCGTTCAGGGTGCGCGGCATGATGTCGACAAAAAACTGGATCAGCTCGCGGTTGCCTGCTTCCTTCCAGGCCTTTTCCATCAGCTGTTGCTTGGCCTTCAGTTGCGTCAGTTTCTTCTCTAGCACTTCGCGTTTCATCATCGGTCTTTCCTGGTTCCCGTCTGTTTTCCGTCGTGGTCGATACGACCATGAAGCGTAGTCTCTGCATGCCCGTGGCACAGTGCTGCCTGTCACGAATAACGGCTGTGTGTGGGACGCCGGGGCGGTGTTCAAGGTTCCCGCGACGGGGCGTATCCCCGTGGGAGGATGTACGCAAACGCTGCATCCCCCTATCCTATCGGCAGTATCGGCAATAGATTCAGCCACGTCATCCATTCACAACCCAGAGGACTTTCCATGGCACGCGTCAAAGTCTATTCCACCGCCACCTGTCCCATCTGCGACAAGGTCAAGCTGCTGCTCGCCAAGTGGCATATTCCCTACGACGAGGCCCGCATCGACGAGGACCGCGAGGCGCTGAAGGAGATGCTGGAGGTCAGCAACCATGCCCGCACGGTGCCGCAGATTACCATCGATGGCAAATGGATCGGTGGTTTCAGCGAACTAACGGAACTGCACATGGATGGTGAGCTGGATGCGTTGATGGAGGCGTGAGTGACGTTGGCCGGCAACCGCCGGATCAGGCCATCGCCTCCCGGCATTTTCATCCCGCCGGTACGTTTTCTGGGTCTCTGTGGTGAACAGCTGGCCGATGTCTTCGATTCCGGCACAAAAAACAGGGGGCTCAATGAGCCCCCTGGGCAATGGCTGGTGAGTGGCGAGGCTAGCGCCACCAGCCCCCCATGCCACCGCCCATCATGCCGCCGCGACCATCGCGGCCGCCCCGTCCGTGCCGGCCGCCGCCGGTGGTGGCGCTGTTGACGGTGATGTTGCCGCTGTTGCCGGTCACGCCATCGGCATCGCGCGCGGTCACCACCACGGTGCCGGCCGCCAGGCCGGTGAGCAGGCCGTTGGCGTCGATGCTGGCCACGGTGGCGTCGCTGACGCTCCAGCTGTAGGGCGCGCGCCCGCCGCTGGCGCTGAAGCGCAGTGTTGAGCCGACGGTGACGCTGCCGCTGGACGGCGTCACGGCGATGCTCACGGGCGGCTCGTTGACGGTGATGGCGGCCGTGGAGCCCTGCCGGCCGTTGGCGTCGGTGGCGGTGACCACGGTGCTGCCGGCGCGCAAGGCGGTGAGGCGGCCATTGGTGTCGATGCTGGCGACGCCGGGGTTGCTGCTGCTCCAGCCATAGGGGGCGCTGCCGCCGCTGGCGCTGAATTGCAGGCTGTCACCCACTTCGAGGGTGGCCGTCGACGGGCTGACGCTGATGTCGGTGACGGTGACCGGCCCGGAGGTCACGGTGCGGTTGCCGTTGTCGGTCACGGATACGGTGGTGGTGCCTGGCGCCAGGCCGGTGAGCACGCCGGTGATGGCGTTGATGCTGGCGATGGCGGGGTCGTTGCTGCGCCAGCTGTAGGGGGCGCTGCCGCCGCTGGCGGCGAAGGTCACGCTCTGCCCCACGCCGACGCTGGCGGTATTGGGCGTGATGGTGAGGGTGGCGGTGTCATTGACGGTGACCAGGGCGGGCGGGCTCTGTACCCCGTTGGCGTCGGTGGCGTGCACCTGGGTGACGCCGGCGGCGAAGGCGGTGAAGGTGCCGCTGGCGTCGATGCTGCCGATGGCGACATCGGTCACGCTCCAGACATAGGGCGCGCTGCCGCCGCTGGCGGTGAAGCGCACGCTGCCGCCCACCACCACGCTGGCGCTGGCCGGGCTCACGCCGGGCACCGGCGCGGGCGGCGGCGTGCTGTTGCCGCCCAGGGCCTTGAAGGCGTTGAGGCGGCCGCCGCTGACGGTGCGCCCGGTGAGGTCGGGCAGCACGTCGGCGCTGTCGAGCAGGGCGGCGCGCAGGGCGGTGATGCCGATGCCCGGATCGGCGGCCACCAGCAGGCCGGCGACGCCGGCCACGTGCGGCGCGGCCATGGAGGTGCCGCTGTAGCTGGTGTAGCCGTTGGCGGGGGTGGTGCTGAGGATGTTGACGCCGGGGGCGCCCAGGTCGACGCTGTTGGCGCCGAAATTGGAGAAGCCGGCGAGGGTGTCGGCGTCGTCGGTGGCGGCCACGGAGATCACGTTGGGCAGGTCGTAGTCGGCCGGGTAGCTGGGGGTGTTGTCGTTGTTGCGGCCCTCGTTGCCGGCGGCGGCGACGAACAGCACGCCGGCGTCGTTGGCCGCGCTGAGGGCGCTGAACATGGCCGCGCTGTAGGGCCCGCCGCCCCAGCTGGCGTTGATCACGCGCGCGCCGTTGGCCACCGCGTAGTCGATGGCGGCGATGGCGTCGGCGCTGCTGCCGGCGCCGCTGCGGGTGAGGAATTTCAGCGCCATGATGCGCGCCGACCAGTTCACCCCCACCACGCCCTGGCCGTTGTTGCCGCGCGCGGCGATGGTGCCGGCGACGTGGGTGCCGTGGCTGTTGTCGTCCATGGGGTCGTTGTCGTCGTTGGCGAAGTCCCAGCCGCGCGTGTCGTCCACGTAGCCGTTGCCGTCGTCGTCGCGGCCATTGCCGGGAATCTCGCCCGTATTGCGCCAGATGTTGGCGGCCAGGTCGGGGTGGTTGTAGTCCACGCCCGAATCCACCACGGCGATGATCACGTCGCCGCCCACCTGCAGGTCCCAGGCTTCCAGGGCATCGATGTCGGCGTCGCGCACGCCGCCGGTCTGGCCGATGTTGTTCATCGCCCAGAGGATGTCGAACTGCGGGTCGTTGGGCTGGGCATAGGCGGTGAGCAGGTAATTGGGCTCGGCGAATTCCACGTCGCGGTTGTTGCGCAGCCGCTGCAGGGTGGCGGACAGGGAGCTGCCGCGGCTGATCTGGGCGCGGGTCAGGCCGCGCACCAGGCGCGGGCGGAAGCCGCGGTTCTGCCGGCAGCCGGCGGCGCTGAAGGCGCGGTTGATGCGGGTCTGGCTGACGCCCGGCTTGAATTTCACCAGGATGCCGTCATAGGCCGCCGGCGGCGGAGTCTGGCCAAGCACGGCCAGGGCCGAGGTGCTGAAAAGGCAGCCGGCGATCAGTAGCGCCGCCAGCAGGAGGTGTTGTTTTCTCATCAGGGTGATCCTTCTTCTTGTCTTATGGGCCCCCTGAATCCGTAGGTTGATGACGGCGAATCGCACAACGCATTGATACGTCTCGCTATATGAAAAATCTCGGCAATAGTCCCCGCTATTCCCTCGATTTTTCATTACGCGATACGTATCAAGCCGTTGCACGCTTCATCCGCCATGAACCTACGGATTCAGGGATCCATCATGGCTGATGTTGGCTCGCTACGGACTGGCGATGATAGCCCAAGCTGTGGGTTACCCCAAGGGGGCGCCCAGGTATTCGTGCCGATGCTGACAGCGTGTGGGAGAGGGACCGGCAGTCGCGATGCGTCAGCTTGCCGCGGGCCACTCGGCCGCCGTTTCACGCAGGATGCGCAGCAGTTCACGGGCGGCCGGGCCGGGGCGGTCCGGGCAGGCGACGATCAGACAAAGTGAGGCGAAGTAGTGCTGCCCCTCGCGCAGCGGCAGGGGCTTGAGACGGCCGTCGGCAAGGGCCGGGGCAATCAGGTGGTCGGGCAGCCAGGCGAAGCCCAGGCCGTGGCAGACGGCGGACAGGGCCGTCTCCAGGCTGCTCACGGTCCAGCGTTGCTCGGCCCCCAGCCAGCCGGCGTCGCGCCTGTGGGCGGTGCCGGAGTCGCGCGCCACCACCTGGGTTTCGCGGCGCAGGTCGGCCATGCTCAGTGGCCGCCCCAGGCCATGCAGGGGATGCGCCGGGTGCGCCACGGCGATGAATTTCACCTGCAGCAGGGGGTCGCCGAGAAAGCCCTGTGGCGCCTGACTGCCGATGGCGATGTCCGCCATGCCCGCTTGCAGGGCCTCGTCCACGCCGGACAACACCATCTCCTCCAGCTGCACCCGGGTGCCCCGGCTGAGCGGCATGAAGCGTTGCAGCACCTGCATCAGCAGGGCCGTGGGGAAGGCCGTATCCACCACCAGCCGCAGCGCCACCTCCCAGCCCTGTTCGAGCTGGCGGGCCTGTGATTCCAGGCGCCGCGCGTCGTCGAGCAGCTGCCGCGCCTGCTGCAGGAGGACATGGCCCACCTCGGTGAGCCGCGCCTTGCGACCCTCCACGCGCAGCAGGCGCACGCCCAGCTGTTGCTGCAGCCGCGCCACCGCATGGCTGACCGAGGACTGGCTGCGGTGCAGGCGCTCCGCGGCCTGCGCATAGCCGCCGCAATCGACCACGGCCTGCAGGGCGCGCCACTGGTCCAGGGTGACTCGGGTGGGCTTCATGGCGCGATCATATCGAATAAATAGATGGTTAGCAGCGAATATATGCGCTTTTATATTCATTGAGGCGAACCATAATAAGGCCCACGCAAACCAGTTATGGGAGAAAGCGCATGCAACAGAAACTCAACTTGATCGGACGCCTGCTCATGGCACAGATATTCCTGTTGGCCGGCATCAGCAAGCTCAGTGGCTACACGGCCACCGCTGCTTACATGGAGGCCATGGGTGTCTCGCCGGCCCTGCTGCCTGCGGTCATCGTGCTGGAGATCGGCGGCGCACTGGCCCTCATCCTCGGCTGGCAGGTGCGTTGGGCGGCCGCGGCGCTGGCGGCCTTCAGCGTGGTCGCGGCGGCCATCTTTCACGCCGATCTTGGCGATCAGATGCAGATGCTGCTATTCACCAAGAATATCGCCCTCGCCGGCGGGCTACTGGTGCTGTCCGCCAGCGGTGCCGGTGCGCTGAGTCTCGATGCCCGGCGGGCGCAAGGCAGCGACGTCCACCCGGCAGGGGAGGCCAGCGCATGAGCCTGATGATCGACGGTGCCCTCAGGGACGGCTGGCTGGAGGCCGAGCGCGAAGACGGCGAGTTCGTCCGCCAGGACTCGCAGTTCCGCCACTGGGTCACCGCGGACGGCCGCGCCGGTCCCAGCGGCGAGGGCGGCTTCAAGGCCGAGCCCGGGCGTTATCACCTGTACGTTTCCCTCGCCTGTCCCTGGGCCCACCGTACCCTGATCTTCCGCAAGCTGAAGGGGCTGGAGGAGATGATCTCGGTCTCCGTGGTGCACCCGGACATGGGTGACGAGGGCTGGAAGTTCGCCAGCGCCGGCGGCGCGCCTTTCGCGGGCGTCGACGACGACACGGTCAACGGCTTCGACTATCTGCACCAGGCCTATACCCGGGCCAAGCCCGACTACACCGGCATCGTCACCGTGCCGGTACTGTGGGACAAGCAGCGGCAGACCATCGTCAACAACGAGTCTTCGGAGATCATCCGCATGTTCAACAGCGCCTTCGACGGCTGTGGCGCCAGCGGGCCCGACTACTACCCGCCGGCCCTGCGGGAAGGCATCGACGGCATCAATGCCCTCGTCTATGACAGCATCAACAACGGCGTCTACCGCACCGGCTTCGCCGCCACTCAGGGGGCCTACGAGCGGGCCTTTCGGCGCCTCTTCGAGGCCCTGGATGAGCTGGAGCAGCGCCTTGCCGGGCAACGCTATCTGCTCGGTGCGCAGCTCACCGAGGCCGACTGGCGGCTGTTCACCACCCTGGTGCGCTTCGATGCCGTCTACGTCGGTCATTTCAAGTGCAACCGGCGGCGCATCGCCGACTATCCCAGCCTGGGCGGCTACCTGCGCGAGCTGTATCAATGGCCGGGTATTGCCGAAACGGTCGATTTCCCGCACATTAAGCGTCACTATTTCTACAGCCATACCAGCATCAACCCGACGCGCATCGTGCCGCTGGGTCCCGAGCTGGCACTCGATGCTCCCCATGGGCGGCAGCACCTGCCATCGCAATAAGCAATAAAACCAAAGGAGAAGCAGCACATGAGCATGTTTGACAAGAACGCACCCTACGCCATCGACGTGAAGGCCGGAGAAAGCGCCTGGATCTGCACCTGTAACCACACCGCCAACCCGCCCTTCTGCGACGGCGCGCACAATGATGTGCCCGGCGCCAGCGGGCCGGTGGAGCACAAGGCGGAAAAGGACGAGACGGTGTATATCTGCGGCTGCGGCAAGAGCAAGAACGGCATCTACTGCGACGGTTCGCATGACGCATGACGCATGAGCGGGAAGGCCTTCATCCGCACGGCGGTTGAAACCCTGGAGGGGGCAGGTGTCACGGTGAGGCGCCTGTTCCCCGCGCCGGGGTTGCGTCATCTCGATCCCTTCGTGCTCTGGGATCACTTCAGTGTGGGCCCCGGCACGGGTTTCCCCGATCACCCGCACCGCGGCTTCGAGGCCATCACCTACATGCTGGAAGGCAGCATGCGGCACAGCGACAACCTCGGCAACCAGTCCACGGTCACCGCCGGCGGCGCGCAGCGCTTTACCGCCGGGCGGGGCATCGTACATTCGGAACTGCCCGGCGGGACTGGCAATAACACCGGCATCCAGCTGTGGATCAATCTGCCGCGGCGGCTGAAGGGCGTCGCCCCGAGCTATCAGCAGGTGGACGCCGAGGCCTTTCCCGTCGAGCATTTTGCGGGAGGCTGGAAGAAAACCCTTGTCGGCGAGGGCTCGCCGCTGCAACTCTTGAGCGATGTCTGCTACGGCGAACTGGCGTTGCAGGCGGGTGGCCACGTCGAAGAGCCGTTACCCGCGGGCTTCACCGCGCTGGCCTATCTGCTGCAGGGGCAGGCGCGCATAGCCGGGGAGGATGTCGAGGCCGGCAGCGCCTGTTTCGTCGCCGGTGTGCCGCGCATCATGATGGATTCGGCGTCCGGTTGCCGGCTCATGCTGTGCCTGGGGAGCCCGCACGGCGAGCCCATCCATCAGCACGGGCCCTATGTCGATTGACGGGGCGAGCCCGCGCACCTTCACTCTTCGCCACAGATCCCCGTATCCAGCCGCAGCCGGCTCGCGGCCAGCCACCGCGAAGCAGGTTCGAGGCCCGCCGCCGCCAAACAATAAATTGTATCCACCGATTAGGCGTTTGAGGGGGCGAAGGGGGAGGGGGATGCGAGCGCACCGGCGGGCGCTCTGCCCACCGGGCGGGCCGCTGGCAGATGACTCAGGTCTCGTCGATGTTTACCAGCGTAACGCCATTTAGCGAGGCCTCCATCTTTTTCAGTCCCGCCTTCTGTCCCAGCTTGATCATCAGGCGCAGCTCGTTGGCCGAATCGGCGTGATGAAGGGCCGCTTCGTAGCTGATCCGGCGCGCCTTGTAGAGTTCGAACAGGGCCTGGTCGAAGGTGTTCATGCCCTGCTGGTTGGACTTGCTCATGACCTCCTTCAGCGTGGTCACGTTGCCGTCGCGGATCATCTGCGCCACCAGCGGCGTGTTCATGAGGATCTCCACGGCGACGCAGCGGCCCTGCTGGTCGGGGGTGGGGATCAGCTGCTGGGCGACGATGGCGCGCAGGTTGAGGGAGAGATCCAGCAGGACCTGATCGCGCCGGTCCTTGGGGAAAAAGCTGAGAATGCGGTCCAGGGCCTGATTGGCGTTGTTGGCGTGCAGGGTGGTGACGCAGAGATGTCCGGTCTCGGCAAAGGCGATGGCGTGTTCCATGGTCTCGCGGGTGCGCACCTCGCCGATGAGGATGACGTCCGGCGCCTGGCGCAGGGTGTTGCGCAGGGCGGCCTCGAAACTCGACGTATCGACGCCGACTTCCCGTTGGGTGATGATGCAGCCGCTGTGCTCGTGGACGTATTCGATGGGGTCTTCGACGGTGATGATGTGGCCGTGGCTGTTGCGGTTGCGATGGCCGATCATCGAGGCCAGGGTGCTGGACTTGCCGGTGCCGGTGGCGCCGACGATGATCACCAGGCCGCGCTTGGCCATGGCCAGATCGGCCAGCACCGCGGGTATGCCGAGTTCCTCGAAGGTGGGGATCTCGGTCTTGATGCGCCGCAGGACGATGCCGGCGTGGTTCTTCTGCTGGAAGACGTTGACGCGGAATCGCCCGGTGTCCGGCGGGGCGATGGCGAAGTTGCACTCCTGGGTGCGCTCGAACTCGCCGCGCTGGGTCTCGTTCATGATGGAGTGGGCGAGCTTGCGCACCTGGTCCGCGTTCAGCGGTGTGTCGGAGACGGGGGCAATGCTGCCGTTGATCTTCAGGCTGGGCGGCAGGCCGGCGGTGACGAACAGATCGGACGCGTCCTTGCGCACCATCATCTTCAGCAGTGAGGTGAAGTCCCGCAGAATATCGAAGTTCTTGGTTGCCATTCCCTGTCCTGCGTGTGAGTGTCCGGGCTACGCGAAGGTGTCCTTGTTGGCGGCCTTGTGGGCGGCTTCCTGCTTGGTGATTATACCCTTCTGCAGCAGCGCCTGCAGGTTTTGATCCAGGGTCTGCATGCCGAGTCCCTGGCCGGTCTGGATGGCGGAATACATCTGCGCCACCTTGGCCTCGCGGATGAGATTGCGGATCGCCGGGGTGCCCAACATGATTTCGTGGGCGGCGATGCGCCCGCCGCCGACCTTCTTCAGCAGGGTCTGCGAGATCACCGCGCGCAGCGACTCCGAGAGCATGGAGCGCACCATCTCCTTTTCCGCCGCCGGGAACACGTCGATGATGCGGTCGATGGTCTTGGCCGCGGAGCTGGTGTGCAGGGTGCCGAACACCAGGTGGCCGGTCTCGGCGGCGGTCAGCGCCAGGCGGATGGTCTCCGGGTCGCGCATCTCGCCCACCAGGATGGTGTCCGGATCCTCGCGCAGGGCCGAGCGCAGGGCCTCGTTGAAGCCCAGGGTGTGACGGTGCACCTCGCGCTGGTTGACCAGCGATTTCTTCGACTTGTGCACGAACTCGATGGGGTCCTCGATGGTGAGGATGTGGCCGTGATCGGTCTCGTTCTTGTAGTCGATCATCGCCGCCAGGGTGGTGGACTTGCCCGAGCCGGTGGGGCCGGTGACCAGTACCAGGCCGCGTGGCGTCTCCGAGATGGATTCGAAGATCTGCGGGCAGCCCAGTTGTTCGAAGTTGAGGATGGTGCTGGGGATGGTGCGGAACACCGCGCCGGCGCCGCGCTGGTGGTTGAAGGCGTTGACGCGGAAGCGCGCCAGGTCGGGGATTTCGAAGGAGAAATCGGTCTCGAGGAATTCCTCGTAATCCTTGCGCTGTTTGTCGTTCATGATGTCGTAGATCAGCGCGTGCACCATCTTGTGGTCCATGGGCGGCACATTGATGCGGCGGATCTCGCCATCGACGCGGATCATCGGCGGTTCGCCCGCGGAGAGATGCAAGTCGGAGGCGTTGTTCTTGACGCTGAAGGCAAGCAGTTCGGAGATATCCATGCACGGGTTCCTGCGTTGGTGGTTTGTTCGGATGGCTCGTTGGGAAAGCAGAGGGCGCTACGAGCAGATATAGCGACCCATGGTGTAGAATCCTTTATCGCCCACGGGCTCGGTTCTGGCCCGTAAACATAACCCACACCACGCCCCATTGACCATGCCGGAAGATCACGCCGAAACCGCCAGCGACCTGCTCGGACAGCGCCTTGCCCGCGTCGCGGCGCGCCTGCGCGAGGCCGAACGGCGCTTCGGCCGGCCGCCGGGCTCGGTGCGGCTGCTGCCGGTGAGCAAGACCCGCCCCGCCGCCGATATCGCCCGCGTCGCCCGGGCCGGCTACCACGCCTTCGGCGAGAGCTATCTGCAGGAGGCGCTGGACAAGCAGCAGCAACTCGCCGCGCTGGGGCTGGAATGGCATTTCATCGGCCCCGTACAGTCCAACAAGACCCAGGCCATCGCCCGTCACTTCGACTGGCTGCACAGCGTCGAGCGGGAAAAGATCGCCCGCCGTCTCAGCGTCCAGCGTCCGCCGGAGCTGCCGCCGCTGAACGTCTGTCTGCAGGTCAACATTAGCGGCGAGGCGAGCAAGTCCGGCTGCGCCCTCGATGCGTTGCCGGTGCTGGCGTCCCGCGTCCGCGAGCTGCCGGGCCTGCGCCTGCGCGGGCTGATGGCGATCCCGGCGCGGGAGGCCGATTTCGAGCGCCAGCGCGCCGCCTTCCGCCGTCTGCGCGAGGCCCGTGACGCCCTCGATGCCGACGGTTTTGCCCTGGATACGCTGTCCATGGGCATGTCCGCCGACCTGGAGGCGGCGGTGGCCGAGGGGGCCACCATCGTGCGTGTCGGCAGCGATATCTTCGGGGCGCGAAAATAGCGGGCCTGGGGCATGGCGCGCGCGCGCAGATAGCAGTACATTAGGCCCCCATGAAAGACGTCAACATAGCATTCATCGGTGGCGGCAACATGGCCACCAGCCTCATCGGCGGCCTGCTCGCCGACCATGTCTCCCCCGCCCGCCTGTGCGTCGCCGATCGCGATCCCGCCCAGCGCGAACGCCTCGCCGCGCAGTTTGGCGTGCGAACCAGCGAGGACAATGCCACCTGCGCCGAAGACGCCGATGTGATCGTGCTGGCGGTCAAGCCGCAGGTGCTGCACGGGGTCTGCGAGGGGCTCGCCGACAGTGTGCGGCGCAACCGCCCGCTGGTCATCTCGGTGGCCGCCGGGGTGCGCACCGACAGCCTCCGGCGCTGGCTGGGTGGCGGCGATATCGCCATCGTGCGCGCCATGCCCAATACCCCGGCGCTGCTGCAGTCCGGCGCCACCGGCCTGTTTGCCGGCGCCGGCGTCTCCGAAGAACAGCGTGATCTGGCCGAGGCCATCCTGCGCGCCACGGGCCTGACCCTGTGGGTCGACGACGAGGCGCAGATGGACATCGTCACCGCCCTCTCCGGCAGCGGCCCGGCCTATTTCTTCCGCATCATGGAGGGGCTGGAGAAGGCCGCCATCGCGCAGGGCCTGCCGGCGCAGGCCGCCCGCCTGCTGACCCTGCAGACCGCCCTCGGCGCCGCCCGCATGGCCATGGAGAGCCGTGAAGCCATCGCCACCCTGCGCGAACGCGTCACCTCGCCCGGCGGCACCACCGAGCAGGGCCTGCTGGCGCTGGAAGACGCCGATATCGACGCCCTGCTGGGCCAGGTGCTGAAGGCCGCCCGCGACCGTTCGGCGGCGCTGGCCAAACTGCTGGACGAGAAGACATGATGGGCGGTTCCTACGCCGGCAATGCCGGCATCTTTCTGATCCAGACCCTGTTCGGCCTCTATGCCGGCGCGGTGATGTTGCGCTTCCTGCTGGCCCTGGTGCGGGCCGATTTCTACAATCCCGTGTCGCAGTTCCTGGTCAAGATCACCAACCCGCCGCTGTTGCCGCTGCGCCGCATCATCCCGGGCGTGATGGGCATCGACATGGCGAGCGTGGTGCTGCTGATCGTGCTGCAGGCGACCAAGCTGCTGCTCATCGCCGCCGTGCAGGGCTTCGGCATCCAACCGTTGGGGCTGCTGGTGCTGAGCCTGGCCGAGCTGCTGTCGCTGCTGCTCAACATCTACTTCTTCACCATCCTCATCCAGGTCATCCTCAGCTGGGTCAGTCCGGGCAACTACAATCCCGCCGTGGCGTTGCTCCACAGCCTCAACGAGCCCCTGCTGGGCCGGGCGCGGCGCATCCTGCCGCCCATTTCCGGCTTCGATCTGTCGCCGATCCTGGTGCTGATCGGCCTGCAGTTGCTGGAAATGCTCCTCATTGCTCCGCTCCAGGATCTAGGCCGGGGGTTGATCGCCGGGTGAGCGATTTCCATCGCTGGGAGGGGGACAGCCTGTTGCTCGCCATTCGCGTACAGCCCCGCGCCAGCCGGGACGAAATCGTCGGCCCGCACGGTAACAGCCTCAAGGTCCGCATCACCGCCCCACCCGTCGACGGCAGGGCCAACGCCCATCTCATCAAGTATCTCGCCAAGGCCTTTGGCGTGCCGCGCGCGCGGGTGACCCTGCTGGCCGGCGAGAGCGGCCGTGACAAACGCCTGCGCATCGACGCCCCCGGCCGTCTGCCGGCCTGCATCCCGCCCGCCTGAACCGTTCACAGCCGCTCTGGCGCCGCTGGTCGGGATCGTCGCCGGCCTTTCCTTAGATCCTTGATATCTCTCTAAACTTCCTTACCCCCCGGCCGTTATTGATATCGACGTATTGCCCTGCACGGACAACCATCGCGGCGGCACTCCTGGAGTGACGCCGGCAACGAACCTGCAACAGAAAGGTAGGCACGGTGAAGGAACAATTTACGCAACAGCTCAACGCCTATAGCCGCTGGAAGGAAGATACCAAGCGGCAGATCACAACCTATCGTGACTGGCTGGCGGCGCATGACATGAGCTCCCCGGAAGACGACCTGCGCATCTATGAAATCATCGATGCGCTGGAATCGGACAACATCACCATCGGCTTCGCCGCCGAGTTCTCCCGCGGCAAGACCGAGCTGATCAACGCCATCTTCTTCGCCAATTACAAGCGGCGGCTGCTGCCCTCCTCGGCGGGACGCACCACCATGTGTCCCACCGAGCTGTTCTATGATGCCAAGGCGGACAAACCCTACATCCGCCTGCTGCCCATCGAGACGCGCCTCGACGACACCAGTATCAGCGAACTCAAGCAGGATCCCGCGCACTGGATCAGCATCGACCTCGACATCGACTCCCCGCAGGCCATGGCCGAGGCCTTCCAGGAAATCATCAAGACCAAGCCGGTTCCGGTCGACAACGCCATTCGCCTCGGCCTCTACAGCCGTGAGGAACAGAAAAAGGCCGAGGTGCCGCCGGTCAGCATCGAGATCCCCATGTGGCGACACGTGATGATCAGCTTTCCCCATCCGCTGCTGAAGCAGGGCCTGGTGATCCTCGACACCCCCGGGCTCAACGCCATGGGCACCGAACCCGAACTCACCATGGACATGCTGCCCAACGCCCAGGCGGTGATCTTCGTGCTGGCGGCCGATTCCGGCGCCACCAAGAGTGACATGGAGATCTGGAACACCCACGCGCAGACCTTCCGCGGCAATCACCAGACGGGGCTCATCGTCGTCCTCAACAAGATCGATACCCTGTGGGACGAGTTGCAGGACGAGGCCGCCGTGCAGCGCAATATCGACAAGCAATGCCGCGACACCGCCGACATCCTCGGCGTGGAGGCCCGCAGCGTCTACCCGGTGACGGCGCAAAAGGGCCTGCTGGCGCGGGTCAAGAACGACGACGTCCTGTTGCAGAAGAGCGGCCTGCTGGCGCTGGAGGCCACCCTTTCCGACGAGGTCCTGCCCGCCAAGCAGCAGCTGGTGCGCAACAACATCACCTCGCGCATCGGCGCCATGATCGAAACCACCAAGGGCGTGCTCACCCAGCGCCTGGACGAAATCCAGGCGCAGATGGACGAGCTACGCTCCCTGTCCGGCAAGAGCGCCGACGTGCTCATGGAGACCATGCAGAAGCTGCGCATGGAGCAGGGCATCTATCAGAAGGACGTGGAAAACTTCCAGACCAGCCGGCATGTGCTGAAGCGTCAGCTCATCGCCCTGGTGGAATCCCTGGGTCTGGACGCGCTGGATCACCTGATCGCCAAGACCCGCGCCGAAATGGTCGACAGCTGGACCACCGTCGGCATGAAGGCGGGCATGAAGACCTTTTTCGATGGGGCGCGGGACACCATGACCCACGTCAATCACCAGACCGAGAAATCCAACGCCATCGTTCAGTCCATTTATGACCGGTTCCGCGACGAACACGGCTTTTCCGACCTCAATCCCACCCTGTTCGCCACCGCATCGTATACCCGCGAACTGGATCAGCTGTACAGGAAGGCCGAGGAATTCCGTACCAGCAGCGTCACCACCATGACCGAGCAGAGCTTCGTGGTGAAGAAGTTCTTCGTCTCCATGGTCAGCCATGCCCGCAATATCTTCTTCCGCGCCAACCAGGACGCCGAGGACTGGGCCGGCTCGGTGATGCGGCCGCTGGCGGCGCGCATCAAGGAGCGTAAGCAGCAGCTGGAAAAACGCCTCGCCAACCTGCAGAAGATCAAGAATTCACGGGAGAAACTGGTGGAAAACATCGCCCAGCTGGAGGCCCAGAGCGAGGACCTCATGCAGCAGCTGGACACCATCAACGGTATCCTCAAGGCGATCAATACGCCGCTGCCCGTCGCGCAGGATCCGCAACAGCCCGCGGCCGCCGCGCTCTAGCTCTGGCTACCGGTCGCGCGTGAGCTGACTCAGCGGAAAGACGGTCTCCGCCTGCTTGCCGCTGGTCACGGCGTCGGCCAGTGAATAGCGATCCAGCAGCGCAAGGAATTCCGCGCTGGCCTTCTGCAAGACGTTTTTCAGGGCGCAGACGGAGGCCACCGTGCAGGAGGGATTGTCGGCATTGAAGCACTCCACGATGTCGAAGTTGGGTTCCATCTGTCGTACCACGTCGCCCACCGAGATCTCTTCCGGCGCCCGTGCCAGGCGCATGCCGCCATTCTTGCCGCGCAGGGTATGGATGAAATTGGCGCCGGCCAGGTGATGCACCACCTTCACCAGATGATTGCGTGAAATCTCATAGAAACTGGCAATCTCGCTGATGGTCGCCAGGGTATCGCCCTTCTGGGCGAGATAGATCAGTACCCGCAGGGAGTAATCCGTGTGTAGCGTCAGTTGCATCAGTATATTTGCCCCCGATTGATTGCCGCCCTTCCCGCCTGGTTGTGTTGACAAGCAAGCGTCCGGGCATATTATATATATCTAGGATACATCATTTGGCCGGTTGTGCTATTTCAATCTCCGCGCAGAGGCGTGGTTTTTTTATGCCCTCGGCAGATGTCTCCTGAATTCCTGTAATCCAAATTGCGCCATGGCAAAGTCTGCCGCGCGCCATCCATTGCTGATACCAGCAGAACGAGGAGATCCATACGTATGTCCGATTCACTCTATGACCGCCTGGGCGGTGAAGCCGCCGTTGATGCCGCCGTCGATATTTTTTATCGTAAGGTACTGTCCGATGACCGCATCAATGAATTCTTCGACGGCGTCGACATGGACCGCCAGGCCGCCAAGCAGAAGGCCTTCCTGACCATGGCCTTCGGTGGCCCCAACAATTATACCGGCGAAGACATGCGCAAGGGGCATGCCCACCTGGTAGCCCGTGGCCTGAATGACAGCCATTTCGACGCCGTGGTCGAGAACCTCGGTAACACGTTGAAAGAGCTGGGCGTTTCCGATGAGCTGATCGGCGAAGTCGCCGCCATCGCCGAAACCACGCGCAACGACGTCCTGGGACGTTAATCCACTACAACCCGACGGGTACGTTATGCCGAAAATCGTCTTTGAGGGCCGGGAGTATCTGGCCGAAGAGAATGAATCAGTCCTCGACTGCCTGATCCGGCATGACGTATCCGTCAATTACTCCTGTCGCGCCGGCGTCTGCCAGAGCTGCATGATGATGATGGAGGAAGGCACCCCTTCGGAATCCTCGCAGAAAGGCCTCAAGGATGCCCTCAAGGCGCAGAACTATTTCCTCATGTGTTCCTACGTTGCCGAGGGAGACATCAGCATCAGCCGGCCCGGCAAGGATTTCCAGAGCATGGAGACCGAGGTGCTGGCGCTGGACCGCCTCAGTGACGACGTACTGCGCGTGCGGTTGGCACGCCCGGAGAACGACAGCTATTTTCCCGGACAATTCCTCAACCTGCAGAATCCCGACGGTGTCGAGCGCAGCTATTCACTGGCCAGCCTCCCCGATGACGAGGATTTTCTCGAACTGCACGTGCGCCATATCCCCGGCGGCAAGGTCAGCGGCTGGGTGCACACCGCCCTCAAGGTGGGCGACCGGGTGACCATCAGTCCGGCCACCGGCGACTGCTTCTACACCCCGGGCCAGCCCGGACAGAACCTGCTCTTGATCGGCACCGGCACCGGTCTGGCGCCCCTCTATGGCATCCTCCGCGATGCCCTGCGTCAGGGGCACAAGGGCGAGATCCATCTCTATCACGGCAGCAGCACGGCGGAGGGTCTGTATCTCGTCGACGCGCTGAAGGCGCTGGATGCCGCCCATGCCAACGTCCACTATCACCCCTGCGTCTCCCAGGGCACACCGCCGGCGGGGGTCACCAGCGGGCGCGCCGACCAAAAGGCGCTGGAAGAGATCGGCAAGCTGGGTGGCTGGCGCATCTATCTGTGCGGGCGCGAAGAGATGGTGAAGTCGGCGCGTCAGAAGGCCTTTCTGTCGGGGGCCTCGCTCAAGGACATCTACGCCGATCCGTTTGTCCCCGCGGTGGATTGAAAAAGCCTGGGCCTACGGATTCAGAAAAAGCAAAGCGACAAAAAAGCCCCCTGTCACACGCGTGACAGGGGGCTTTTTTCAACTGTGGCGGGATCAATGCAGGGACTGGTGGGATTCCTCCATCACCATGTTTTCCATCCAGGAAAAGGCCTCTTCCAGGCCCGGCTGATTGAACAGCACCATCAGCACCACCCACTTCACCTGCTCCAGATCGATGTCCGGTGACTCCAGGGCCATGATGCGGTCGATGACCAGTTCGCGGCTGGCGTCGTCCAGCACCCCCATCTGTTCGAGGAAGATGAGGAAGCCGCGGCTTTCCATGTCCAGCTTCTTCTCTTCGCTGGTATTGAACACGCGGATGGAGCGGCCGGCCGGAACCGAGCGCGGCGCCGCATTGCGCTGTGCCGAGGCAAGATCCTCCAGCCAGGTGAATGCCTTGCTGATCTCTGAATGAAGGAAGCCCGCTTCGTGGAGCTGAACCCGCAGGGCTTCCGGGTCGGCGTCCAGGGCGGCGTCATCGTCCATATAGTTTTCAAACAGATACATCAGTACATCAAGCACATCTTCTTTCATGGTCACCTACTCTTGTCGACGCGGCAGTAACGGCCACCGCTTGATGTGACGCGTCCCTGCAACTCCATGTTCAAAAGCATGGAGGAAACAACGTCCGCCGTCAATCCGCTGCGCACCACCAGGGTGTCGATGCTCACTGGCTCAAAACCCAGCGATGCCAACAGCTGCTGCTGGTCGGCGGGTAGTGTGTCGGGATCCTTGTCCTCCCGCTCGGCGCCCACCGACCCATACTCTGTGACTGCGGCCAGCGGCCCCAGTTCCTCGATGATGTCGCCGATCTCTTCCACCAACTTTGCGCCCTGGCGGATCAGGTGGTGGCAGCCCCGCGCCAGGGGGTTGTGGATGGAGCCCGGCAGGGCAAACACCTCCCGGCCCTGTTCCACGGCCAGGCGCGCGGTGATGAGGGAGCCGCTCTTGCAGGCGGCCTCCACCACCAGCACGCCCAGGCTGAGGCCGCTGATGATGCGGTTGCGGCGGGGAAAGTTGCCAGGCAGCGCCGGCGTGCCGGGTGGGAATTCGCTGATGATGGCGCCCTGCGCGACGATGGCCCGCGCCAGATCCCGATGCCGCGCCGGGTAGATGCGATCCGGGCCGGTCCCCGCCACGGCGATGGTTGCGCCCCCTGCCCGCAGGGCGCCGTGATGACTCGCGGCATCGATGCCCAGCGCCATGCCGCTGGTGACCACCAGGCCGGCGCGGCCGAGGGCGTGGGCGAAGTCTTCGGCCAGGCCGCGTCCGCCTGCGCTGGGATTGCGGCTGCCAACGATGGCGAGCTGTGGCCGGGCGAGGAGGGTCGGATCGCCATGCACGAACAGCAGCGGCGGTGGGTCCGCGATCTCCTTCAGCAGCGGCGGATAGGCGGGATCATGCAGGGTGAGGATGCGCCGGGATGCGCCTTCCGCCCAGCGCAGGGTGGTCTCGACGGCGGACCAGTCGGGGGCGGCGAGAAAGGCCCGTCCGGCCGGCGGCAGGGGCAGTGCGCGGCGCCGCTCGGAGACGGGCAGCCGAAAGAACTCGCGGGGAGAGGAATAGTGCTTCAGCAGGCGCTGAAACGCCATTGCGCCCAGGCCGGGTGTGCGATGCAGCGCCAGCCAGTAGCGCAGATCGTTGTGGGGCGCGGCCCCGTGTTGCGGCCCTTCCATAGCCGGCTCCTCCATGCGCCCCGCCCATCCTGGGCGGGTGGTCGAAATCAGGGGTTGCGCACGCTGTCGTAGATGCGCATGTCCCGTTCGGACTCCATCACCAGGGCGTAGCTCACCCGGTCGAAGGAGCGGAACACCAGCACGATGCCTGCCCGGATATCTGGCAGGGTGACCTTTTCGCCACGGTCCTTGCCATAATTGTCACGGATCACCGCGCCGCTCTGATAGACCGCCAGCACGTTCCCCACTTCCAGGCCATCCTGCTCGCCCTTGTTCAGCACCACGGTCTGAAACTGGCCGATACGTGAGACGCCATCGACCACGGCGATGATCTTGCCCTCAATGGGCATGTCCGGCGCGTGTGGCAGGAAGGCCTGATCAATGGCTTCCGCGCCCTTGGGCATCAGCCTGTCGCCCACCAGGGTTTCGCGATTGGAATGGGTGATCTTCAGGGTGCTGGGGTCGCCAAACTCCTCGACCACGGCGTCGGCCACATGCAGGGCCTCGTAGCCCAGCACATCACCGCGGCTGGCGCCCGGGTTGCGGTAGGGCTTGCCCACGCGCAAGACGGTATAACGCGACTGGGGGTCCTGGCCCGGCACCAGGCCGCGGGCGTAGATGGTGTCACCGGCGCCGGAGACCAGCCGCTGGTCGCTGCCGGAAATGATGTAGGCGGCGTCTTCCACCTCGCGCTCACTGAGTACCCGTGGCTGGCCGAGGAACTGGCTGATGGCGTCCAGCGGGATGGTGGCGATGGGCGTATCGACGCGCTCGGCGCGCACCTTGGGCGACAGTTTCACCGTCGGCTTGCCGCGCTGCACGCGCAGGATCGGCCGGCCCTGGGCATCGTACTCCAGGTACACCACGTCACCCGGATAGATCAGGTGCGGGTTCTTGATCTGCGGATTGAAGCTCCACACCTCGGGCCAGCGCCAGGGGCTCTCCAGAAAGCGCGCGGAGATGTCCCACAGGGTGTCGCCCTTGACGACCACATAGCGGTCGGGGTGATCGGCCTTCAATTTGATGGTGTCGGCAAGTGCCGCACCCATGCTGAGGCACAGCAACAGGCCCAGCAGTATTTTTTTCGACATCGTCGTCCCTCTGTTCATCGATTTGCCCGAGTGTAGACGAATCACCCCACGGACTCCAGCGATGCCGGCTCTGTGCGGCGCGCAGGCAAATGGAAAGGAAATGAAAGAGATAGCGGCAAAACCTCGTCTGGATTGAATTTGCTTTCTACCGGATTGCCGGCTATCTGCGTATAATCATCGGCTGCCGCCAGCATATCTTTGATGGCAAACAGGCTTTATTGATGGACTTCACATGTCAGTGCTGAACATACTGCATTTTCCCGACCCCCTCCTGCGCCAGAAGGCCAAGCCCGTGAGCCGGGTGGATGCCGAGATCCGCCGCATCGTCGACGACATGTTCGAGACCATGTACCAGGCGCCGGGCATCGGCCTCGCCGCGGTGCAGGTCAACATCCTCAAGCGCATCATCGTCATCGACATCTCGGAAAACAAGGACCAGCCCCTGTGTCTCATCAATCCGGAGATCATCGAGGCCACGGGCAGCGAGAAGAGTGAGGAAGGTTGCCTGTCCGTGCCCGGCATCTATGAGCAGGTCCGCCGCGCCGAACACATCCGTGTGCGCGCCCTGGATCGCGAGGGCAAGCCCATCGAGCTGGAGACCGGCGACCTGCTGGCGGTGTGCATCCAGCACGAGATCGACCACCTCGACGGCAAGCTGTTCGTCGACCACCTCTCCGCCCTCAAGCGCAACCGCATCCGCAAGAAACTGGAAAAGCAGCGCCTGCACACCATGTGAGCCAGCCCGGCCACCCATTAGATAGAAGGAACGCACCGTGGCCGAAGGCCTGAACATCATCTTTGCCGGCACCCCGGAGTTCGCCGCCAGCAGCCTGCAGGCCCTGCTCGACTCGCCCCACGAGGTGCGCGCCGTCTATACCCAGCCCGACCGCCCCGCCGGCCGCGGCCGCAAGCTCCAGGCCAGCCCGGTGAAGGCGCTGGCGCAGGCCCACGACATCCCCGTGCGGCAGCCCAGGACCCTGCGCGATGCCGAGGTCCAGGCCGAACTGGCCGCCCTCGATGCCGATGTGATGATCGTCGTCGCCTACGGCCTGATCCTGCCGCGCGAGGTGCTCGAGCCCCCGCGTCTCGGCTGCCTCAACGTGCATGCCTCGCTGCTGCCGCGCTGGCGTGGCGCCGCGCCCATCCAGCGCGCCATCCTCGCCGGCGACAGCGAGACCGGCGTCACCATCATGCAGATGGACGAAGGCCTGGACACCGGCGACATGCTGCTGAAAGTGCGCACCCCCATCACCGCCGACGACACCGCGCAGACCCTGCACGACCGCCTTGCCACCCTTGGCGCCCAGGCCCTGCTCGACACCCTCGCTGGTCTGCAGGCCGGCAGCATCCACCCCGAGTCGCAGGACGACAGCCAGTCCACCTATGCCGCCAAGCTGGACAAGGCCGAGGCGCAGATCGACTGGCAGCGCCCCGCCGCGGAAATCGCCCGCCAGGTGCGCGCCTTCAATCCCTGGCCCGTGGCCCACACACCTTATAAGGGACAGAACCTGCGCATCTGGCTGGCCGAGCCCGTCGACGACGGCGGCGATGCCGCCCCCGGCACGGTGGTGGCCGAGGGCCGTGACGGCATCCTTGTGGCCACCGGCGACGGCCTGTTGCGCATCACCCGCCTGCAACTGCCCGGCGGGCGGCCCATCGATGCCGCCGACTACCTCAATGCCCACAGCCTGCTGGGCAAGCGGCTGGGTCAGTGAAAAAGAACGACCCCCGCGCCCTTGCCGCCCGCATCCTCGCCCGCGTCGCCTCCGGCGCCTCCCTCACCGCCGCCCTCGACGACAGCCTGCCGCAGGCCCCGGACCGCGACCGCGCCCTGATCCAGGAACTCTGCTACGGCACCCTGCGCGCCTGGCCGCGCCTCGAACGCCTCGCCGCCGGCCTGCTGCGCAAGCCCCTGGGCAGGAAGGACGGCGACGTGCAGGCCCTGATCCTGCTCGGCCTGCATCAGCTCACCGCCATGCGCATTCCCGCCCACGCCGCGGTGGCGGAGACGGTGGGCGCGGTCAACGCCCTTGGCAAGGGCTGGGCGCGTGGCCTGGTGA
>JALSHB010000077.1 GCA_026982475.1 Chromatiales bacterium | reverse complement strand
CCCAGCGACAGGCCACCGACGATCTTCATCTGCCCCTGCACGCCGCCACGCAGGTTGCCGAAGCGCTTGACCGCCCAGCCGATGGCGATGATCACCGCCAGCACCGCCAGCAGGCCAAGGGTGGTCTGCAGCAGGTGCGAGGTGACATTGTTTTCCGCCAGCACGCTGCCGGACGGCGCCTTTTCCGCGGCCTCCCCGGCAGCGTTCGACGCCGTGGCGATGAAGCCGGTGACGACAAGCAGGATATTCGGCATCATCATCTTCATCATTTCAGTTTCTTTATGCGTTCCTGGGCACTGATGACATCGGTGAGGCGAATGCCGTATTTCTCGTTCACCACCACCACTTCGCCGTGGGCGATGAGCGTGCCGTTGACCATCACATCCAGCGGCTCGCCGGCCAGGCGGTCCAGCTCCACCACCGAGCCCTGGTTCAGTTTCAGCAGGTTGCGGATGCTGATCTTGGTGGAACCGATCTGCATGCTGATGTTGACCGGAATGTCGAGGATCACATCGAGGCTGACATCCTCCAGCGTGGCGCCCTTGTCCTCCGCCTGCAGATTCTCCATCGGTGCCTGTTCGACCTTGTCGGCCGCAGCCGCCTCGGCGCTGGCCTGTTCGGCCAAGGCATCCCCCCAGTCGGCCTCCGCCGAAGGGGCGTCGCCCGAGGTTCCCGCGTCGGCGCCGGCCTGTTCTGCCATGGCGGCGGCCCAGTCGTCGCCAGCGCCGTTTTCTTCTGTGTCCGTGGTGTCGTTCATCTGCTTACCTATACGTTCTATGAATTGTTCGCCGCGGTGGCGGGCTCGGGCAGCTGAAGGGGCTCGTCATCCGACGTGTTATCCAGGACCAGCTGCACCTCCGGGGTGGGCGGCAGGGTCACCTGCTCGACGACCTTGACGGCCTCGTTGCCATTGGCGACGCCATACTTGCCACGAAACACGGGCACCCCCTCGGCGCTCACCGTCGCCAGTTCCGGCATGTCCACCGGAATCACATCACCGACCTTCATCTCCAGCACATCGCGCAGATTCATCTCCACTTCAGCCAGGGTGCAGGTAAGGTGCACTTGCGCGCTCTTGACTTCTTCACGCAGGGCAAAGCCCCAGCGCCCGTCGGTGTCATCACGATCACTCTGCACTCCGGCGTCGAGGATCTCGCGCATCGGCTCTAACATGGAATAGGGCATGGTGACGTGAAAGTCGCCGCCACCACCCTCGATCTCCACATGGAAGGTGGTCACCACCACCACTTCGCTGGGGCTGACGATGTTGGCGAACTGGGGGTTGACTTCCGAATTGATGAACTCGAAATCCAGGTTCATCACCGGCGACCAGGCCTCTTTCAGATCGACGAACACCTGGTCGAGAATGATCTGAATCACGCGCCGCTCGGTGGGCGTGAATTCACGCCCCTCGATCTTGGTGTGGAAGCTGCCGTCGCCGCCGAAGTAGTTGTCCACCACCATGAACACCAGCTTGGGGTCGAGGACGAACAGCGCCGTGCCACGCAAGGGCTTGATCTTCACCATGTTGAGGCTGGTGGGCACGAACAGGCTGTGCACATATTCGGAAAACTTCAGCATCTGCACGCCGCCGACGGAGATCTCCGCGCTGCGGCGCAGCAGATTGAACAGGCTGATGCGGAACAGCCGCGCATAACGTTCGTTGACCATCTCCAGGGTCGGCATGCGCCCGCGGACGATGCGATCCTGGGTGGTGAAGTCGTATTCACGCGCCTCGCCATCGGCCAGATCGTCATCGGCCTCGGTATCGATATCGCTGCTGGAGACACCGTGCAGCAGGGCATCGATTTCGTCCTGGGAAAGAAGGTCGTTTACGGCCATGTCGTCGGATTCCGCCCGCTACTGCATCACGAAGCTGGTGAAGTACACCGCTTCCACACCGGGGTCGCCGGTCTCGTCCTCCAGCACCTGCTGGATCACCGCCAGCGCCTCCTCGCGCAGCGTCTCCTTGCCCTCCAGGGTACTGACGCTGTCATAGGTCTGACTGCTGAACAGCAGCATCAGGTTGTTGCGGATCACCGGCAGGTGTTGCTCGACATGCTCGGGCACCTTGGGGTCGCGGGTCATCACCTCCACGGTGATCTGCAAAAAGCGGGCGCGCCCCTGGCTGGCGAAGTTGACCACGAAGGCCGGATCGATGGGGATGTAGATGGCCGGCATGTTCTCGCTGCCGTGGCCGTCACCCTCCTCGTCGTCGCTGTCCTGCCCCTCCGCCACCGCGGCGTGATCGCCCCCCCCGCCCGCCGGCAGCATGCCGGCGGCGAACAGGCCGCCCACCACCAGCACGATGGCGGTCATCAACGGCAGCACGCCGAAGAGAAGAATCTTGGTGACCATCGAGCCCTTGGGCTTTTCCTGGTCCTTGTCGTCATCTGCCATGGTCTTGCTTCCTCGATTTCAGTACTGATAAGGGCACTTCTTGCTGCGGGGTGGACACCTACAGCGCCTGATTGCAATTGCTGTGCCACCCACAACCGCCCCCTTCAGCGCCCGCAATTCAAGGCCTTAGCCGCACAGAAAATGAAAACGGCGGTTTTTTGACTGGCCAGCCGCCGACGTGCAGCCGGAAACCCGTCAGTCGCATGGATCGGTCATCACAGCCACGGTAGAATGGCCCTTCGGCCCGTCGGCACGGGCCGTCACAACAATAAAAACACCTCTGAAAACCCCACCAGGAGCACCTTCATGTCCCGACTGTTCCCCGTCCTGGCCCTCGGCCTCTGCCTGCCTGTCTTCGCCGGGGATTTTGCGCACTTCCAGCCACTGCCACAGCGCGTGCAGCAACCGGCGGACAACCCCGCCAGCCCGGAAAAAATCAGCCTCGGCAGAAAACTGTTCTTCGATCCCCGCCTGCTGGGGGCGGACAGCAGCCTGTCCTGCAACAGCTGTCACAACCTGTCGACGGCCGGCGTGGACGGCAAGGCGGTGTCGCGCGGCCAGCACGGCCAGCACACCTACCGCTCGACGCCGACCCTGTGGAACATCGGCTTCCAGACCGTGCTGTATTGGGATGGCCGCAGCCCCAGCCTGGAGGCGCAGGCCCTGGATCACCTGCGCGACCCGGTGATCTCGGACAACCCCCACCTGGGCGCCATGGTGCAGCGCCTGTATGACTCGGCGGACTACCGGCGGGCCTTCGCTGCCGCCTTCCCTGGCGAGGATGCGGTATCCGCCGACAACGTGGCGCGCGCCCTGGCCAGCTTCGAGCGCAGCCTGCTGACGCCCGACAGCCCCTTCGACCGCTACATTCGCGGCGACGAGCAGGCCATCTCCGCCAGCGCCAGGCGCGGCAAGGTGTTGTTCAACGACAGCGGCTGCGTATCCTGTCACTTCGGCGTCAACTTCGCCGGCCCGGCACCCGGCCCGGCCATGGGGCCCGGTGACGGCTTCTACGAGCTGTTCCCCAACCACCTCGGCAGCGACTACGAGACCCGCTACCAGCTGGCGGCCGATCTCGGGCGCTTCGAGGCGACGGGCAATCTGTGGGAGAAATACATGTGGCGGGTGCCGATCCTGCGCAACATCGCCGAGACCGCGCCCTATTTTCACAACGGCCGGGTAGAGACCCTGGAGGAGGCCGTGCGGGTGATGGCGAAGACCCAGCTGCGCAGGGAATTTTCAGACCGGGAGGTGCGGGATATCGTGGCCTTTCTGAAAAGCCTGACGGGGAAGATGGACCTGCCGGCCGAGTAAGTGCCCGCCTTCCTGGCGGCATGAAAGCCATTCACCACAAAGGCACGGGGCGCACAGAGAGACAGACACTTGAATGATCATTCTCCGTG
>JALSHB010000076.1 GCA_026982475.1 Chromatiales bacterium | reverse complement strand
TCCAGGGCCTCGCCCAGCGAGGCGCGCAGCTGGTTGACGTTGACCTCGGAATTGGCCAGCAGGTGGCGCACCGTGCTGCCCTCCTGGTCGAGGATCGCCGTCATCAGGTGTATCGGCTCGATAAACTGGTGGTCCCGGCCCACGGCCAGGCTCTGTGCATCGGCCAGCGCCGACTGAAATTTGCTGGTGAGTTTGTCCATTCGCATGACGCATCAACCCCTGTAAAAGTATGAAATCGGTTTAGTGTTGAGAGGTAGATGGGGATGGGGGTGGGGCGATTCAAGCGCGCGGCGGGGTTTCTGCGCCGCGGCGGGGAAATGCGGGGCGCGCGACAAAAGGTTGGGGGCTCAGGGGATTGGCGGGGTTTCAGAAATCACGATTTTTCCACAGGCCCAGGGGGCGGCGGCGATCGTTGCCGGAGCGGCGGTCCGCCTTCTCCTCGAAACGCACCATCTCGCGGCGATCCACCTTTTGCCGGCGCTGCTGCCTGCGGCGCTCCGGGCCGGTGTAGGCCGGGGCCTGTCCGGCCGCTTTTTCCTCGGCCTTGCCGGCCGAATCCTTGTCGTCGTCTTCCGGTACCAGTTCGAGTTCCATCACCACCTCCGTGGTTGTTGCCGGTCATATAAAGCAAATCACTCAAATATTAGTCATGGCGAGGGTGTCCTGCAAGCGGCCATGGCGATTAACCCTTTCAATTCAACCGATTACGGACTCCGGTGCGGCCTCCGCCTGGAGCATCTGCGTCAGCCGCTGCAGGCAGTCCTGTTCCTGGAGCTGCCGGCAGTCCAGCGGCGGAAACACCCGAATCCATGCCCGGCTGCGCAGCAGCACTGCCAGCAGGGTATGCCCCTCGCCACGCACGCCCTCCACGCGCAGGGGCAATATGGGGCAGCCGACCCGCTGCGCCAGGCGTACCGCGCCGCCCTTGAGCTTGCGCGGCGGATCGGAATCCAGATGGATCTTGCCGTGGGGAAACACCGCGATCACCTCGCCGTCGGCCAGCACGCGCAGGGCCTCGCGCAGGGCGCGTTCGGGGCGGCCCGTGCGATCGACGGGAATGCAGCCGGCGAGGCGAAACAGCCAGGTCAGGCCGAAACGCTCGTATTCCTCGCGGGCGATGAGAAAGCGCAGGGGACGCGGGCTGGCGGCGATCAGCAGCAGCGGGTCCAGCCCGGAAACATGGTTGCTGGCCACCACCACCGGCCCCTCGGCGGGCAGCGGCAACAGTCCCGGCGGCAGGCGATGGAAACGACGGCAGAACAGCGTCGTCATGCCCACCAGGCGGTTGCGCCAGGGACCGCCCCAGTCCGCCGGGCTGGCCGCCTCGCAGCGGCGCAGAAAGATCCATGACAGCCACAGGAGGACAAGGCCCGCGGCAAGACTCCATTCGATGGTCGGCATCTGTTATCGGTGAGTTTCGTCGGCTGGCAGGTTGTCGGCAGGGGCAGTGTAATCCGGCGTTATCTCTTTTTCTTCTTCTTTTTCTTCTTTTTCTTGCCGCCACTGTCCTCACCCTCGGCACCCGATGCCTCCAGCAGTTTGGCGATTTCCTTGTGGCCCATGGCCGTAGCGCGCTTCAGGGGCGTCAGGCCGGCCTTGTTCTTGGCGTTGACGTCGGCGCCTTCGGCAATCAGGTCTTTGACGATGCCAGGGTTGCCATTGAAGATGGCCGCCATCAGGGCGGTGGATTCACGCTTGTCCCTGGCGTTGACATCGGCGCCCTCGGACAACAGCAGGCGCACGATACGCGTATTGCCGTAGAACGCCGCCACCATCAGCGCCGTCTTGCCGTTGGCATTGCTGGCGTTGACATCGGCGCCCTGGGCCAGCAGGTCGCGCACCGCCGCCATGCGGCCCTCGCGCGCGGCATTGATCAGTTCCCGCTCGGGATCGGTGGCGGCCGCGCCCGGCAGGGCGATCAGCAGCAGAATGAGGGCGCACAGCGCCCGGCTCAGGGTGTTCATCGGTGGTGTCGGGGTCCGGTTTCGCTCAGTACCCCTATCGACAGCGGCGGCAAGAAACTGAAGCGCGGCGATCCCCTCAGCCGCAACGGTCGCCCGCGCCGCACTGGCTCAGTCGATATGCTTGCACAGCCCGCGCAGCACCATGTCGGTATAACTGATGATGCCCACCAGCCGGTCCTGATCCACCACTGGCGCTCGCGACAGACCAAAACGCTCGAACAGCCGCGCGCAGTAGCGGATATCCATCTTCGGATCCACGGTCAGCACCGGCTTGCTCATGATCTCGTAAACATTGACGCGGTCCGGCGCGCGGTCCTTGGCCAGCACCTGCTTGGCGATGTCGGCGATCAGCACCATGCCGTACTCGTCGTTCTCATGGCGCTTGTCGATAATCAGGCACTTGGTCTCCACGTGCTTCATGGTGTGCAAGGCCTCGCTCACCGTGGTCATGCCGTCGACGATATCGATCTGCCGCTTCATCACGTCGCGGACGCGGACGATTTCACGTTCGATCATAGCTCCTCCTCCACCACCGGGGTCAGTTTCTGCACCTGATGGGCAACGCCCACGGCGTCCTCCACGTCGATCTGGAAGGCAATGCCGGTGCCGGGACAGCTGTCCAGCTCCGCCACCGTGGCGATGGTCTCCAGGATGGTCCGGCTGAGGTGCTCTTCCACCAGGAACATCAGCATGTCACGCTGCGTCTCCAGCGACAAACCGAAGAAGGTCTTGCTGGCCTCCAGCCCTTCGCCGCGGGCGTGGTTGATCACCGTCGCCCCGGTGGCGCCGGCATCGCGCGCCGCCTTCAGCGTCTTGTCGGTCTTGGTGTCATCGACCAAGGCAATGATCAGTTTGAAATGCATGCCAACCTCCTTTGGCTTTGGTTGCCGGTATTCAACGTTGGTTCAGTCCGGTTTTCACCACAGAGGCACGGAGACACAGGGAAACCCTTGCCTTGCCTTGACTCGTGACGTCACGCCAAGGTGTTCCGCCTCCTGTGGCGCTCAGCGCCACACGGCACAGGACGAATCGATCCACGTTTACCGCGTCACACTGCAGAGCGGTGCAGGTAACGAGAAAAGGAATCATCCTGCCATTTTCCTGAATCCGTAGGTTCAGGATTTTCACGAAACTCCGTGCCTCCGTGTCTCTGTGGTGAAAAAGTCATTCCCGCGCCGTGGCCCGCCGCGCCCGCCACTGACTCAGCTGCGCATAACCCAGCACGCCCATGATGGGAAACAGGCTGGCGAAGGCGATCAGGCCGAAGCCGTCCAGCAGCGCGCTGCGCCCCGGCACCGTGCTGGCCAGCCCCAGCCCCAGGGCGGTGACCAGCGGCACCGTGACCGTCGAGGTGGTCACGCCGCCGGAGTCATAGGCCAGGGCGATGATCATCTTCGGTGCGAACAGGGTCTGTGCCATCACCACCACATAACCGGCGATGATGAAATTCTGCAACGGCAGGCCGGTGACGATACGATACGCCCCCAGCGCGATACCCACCGCCACCCCCAGCGCCACCGCCACACGCAGGCCCACCACGCCGATGGCGCCGCCGGACACCTCGTTGGCCTTGATGGCCACCGCCAGCAGCGACGGCTCGGCGAGGGTGGTGGCGAAGCCGATGGCAAAGGCGAACAGGTACACCCATTTGTAGTGATGCCATTGCAGCACCTCGCCGGCGCTGTCCAGCGAGGCGGCCAGGAAGGCGGGGTCGGTGAGCTGCTGGGCCATGATCTTGCCCAGCGGAAACAGCGCCTTTTCCAGGCCCACCAGAAATAGCGCCAGACCCACCAGCACGAACAGGAAACCCAGCAGCACCTTGCGCAGGCTGGGCACCGGCCGGCGGATCACCAGAAACTGCATGCCGAAGATGATCACCGCGATGGGCAGCACATCGCGCAGCGTCAGCAGCAGGGTTTCGAAAATATCGAACAACAGCCCCATCAGATCAACATCCCGTAGGCCATGACGAAGATCATCGGTGTCAGCGAGGCGAAGGCGATGAGGCCGAAGCCATCGACCATCGGATTGCGGCCGCGGATACTGGCCGCCAGGCCGACGCCCAGCGCGGTGACCAGCGGCACGGTGATGGTGGAGGTGGTCACGCCGCCGGAATCGTAGGCGATGCCGATGATGGAATCCGGCGCAAAGGCGGTCATCCCCACCACCCCCAGATAACCGCCGATGATCAGATACTGGATCGGCCAGCCACGCAGGATGCGCAACACGCCGATCAGGATCGCCAGCCCCACCGACACCGCCACCGTCAGGCGCAGGCCCAGCGCATAATCGTCGCGGGCCTCGTCGGTGGCGGCAATGACGCCGCCTTCGGCCGCCACCTCCGCCGCCTCCCGGGCCACGGCGATCAACGCCGGCTCTGCCACCGTGGTGCCGAAGCCGAGCAGAAAACCGAACGTCAGCAACCAGAACAGGCTGCCCTTGCGGGCGAAATCGTAGGCCATGGACTCGCCGATGGGAAACAGTCCCATCTCCAGCCCGCGCACGAACAGGGTCAGGCCCAGCACCACCAGCAGGGTGCCGACGAAGATCTCGCCCATGTTGGGAATCGGCTGTTGCAGTACCACCAACTGGAAGAAACCGATCACCAGCACGATGGGCGCCAGATCCCGCACGCTCTGGCGCATGGCGTGGAGAAAATTGCGCAGTTCCTTGTTTTCGAGAAGAAAGTTCACGCGAGGAAACAGATCCGGCAGCGGGCGAATATCACCCATCAACGACGCAAGGTACACGAACTTGAGGCGGGAGGGGAATCCCGAAGGCGGCGCATGACGGCCCAAAACAACCACCCGTTGCAGGCGTGGCCTCAGCCGCGGCCAGGATTGGGGCAACAGCGGCGCTATCGACGCCCCCTACAAGGCGATGCCAGCGAGGGGGGACCAGGGCGGATTGCAACCGCGCATCATCGCCCCCATTCTGAAACGGTGAGAAAACAGCAACGAGGAATTCGTCCGTGGACCTGCAAATCGCCCTGCTGCTGTTTCTGGTCATCGACCCTTTCGGCAACCTGCCCTTCGTCCTCGCCATCCTCCGCAAACTGCCGGCGCCCGCCTACCGGCGAGCCGTGGCGCGCGAGATGCTGCTGGCCTTCGCCGTGCTGCTGTTCTTCGCCGTGGCCGGCGAGGCCGTGCTCGGCTACTTTCACATCGACCAGGCCTCCCTGCAGATCTCCGGCGGCATCATCCTGTTTCTCATTTCCCTGAAGATGATCTTTCAATCCTCCGCCGCCATCTTCAGCGACAACTACGCCGCTGATCCGGTGCTGGTGCCCATCGCCGTCCCCGCCATCGCCGGCCCGGCGGCCATCACCACCCTGATGATCCTGCGCAGCCAGCAGCAGGCCGCCCTGTGGGAAGTCGTCATTTCCTTGCTGGGGGTACTTGCCATCACCGCGGCGGTATTCCTCGCCGGCCCGCGCTTGCAGGCCTTTCTCGGCCAACGCGGCATTTCCGCCATGGAAAAATTCATGGGCCTGTTGCTCAACCTGGTGGCGGTGAACATGATCCTGCAGGGAATTCGGGGCTTTCTGTCCTGAGGAACTGTTGCCCGCCAAAGAAGTGGATGGCCTGACGCGCATCAAGCATGCGTCCTATGTACAAACATTGTCCTGAATCCGTGAGTTCAGGGCGGATGAAGCGTGCAACGGCTTGATTCGTATCGCGTAATGAAAAATCGAGGGAATAGCGGGGACTATTGCCGAGATTTTTCATATAGCGAGACGGATCAATGCGTTGTGCGATTCGCCGTCATGAACTCATGGATTCAGGATTGTAACTATTCAGCTCACCACAGAGACACGGAGGCACAGAGAAAGGCCCTTCAGGTTCATGCCGGGAATGGAATGAAACGCAGAGGCCGCAAAGGCGCAGAGGGCGCAAAGGAAATCCTTTCAGAAAACCTTTGCGCCCTTTGCGTTGGATATCGTGGTTCGGCCTCCGGTGCCAACGTCCCCTGATTCACCCCAGAGACACGGCGTTCACGGAGAAATGAAATGCCAGGTCGTCGGGGCAGGCCACATCGCCACCCGGGGCATTGCCTCCCACTGATGCATTCTCTGTGTTCTCTGTGCCTCTGTGGTGAATAGATACCAAACATTTAGCGTTATACAGGAGCGAGCCATGCCCGCGATGTTTTTCCCCTTCTCGCCACAGATCACATAGCTTGCCATTTGGATATTGCAGGAGCGGCTTTAGCCGCGAGTTCCGGCTGGTTTCATTCGCGGCTGAAGCTGCACACATAACACCAGCATGCACCGGTGGGGAAATATCGCGGGCATGGCCCGCTCCTACGTTTCAGGCTTCAGGAACCCCCCGTCACTCCCGGGTCTGCTCCCTGACCGGCAGGTAACGCAGAAACCAGTCGCGCGCCAGCCCGGCGGCCTTCTCCAGGGTGCCGGGCTCCTCGAACAGGTGGGTGGCGCCTTCGACGATGGCCAATTGCACGGGCGCCCGCAGGTGCCGCGCCGCGTCTTCGTTCATGCCGATCACCGGCACGTCCCGCCCGCCGACGATCAGCAGGGTGGGCGCCTGCACGCGCGGCAGCTCCTCCATCGCCAGGTCGGGCCGGCCTCCGCGGGAAACCACGGCGCGCACGCGCCCGGGACGCTCGGCGGCGGCGATCAGGGCTGCGGCGGCGCCGGTGCTGGCGCCAAACAGGCCGAGGGGAAGATCCGCCAGCGCTGTCTGCTCCGCAAGCCAGTCCACGGTGGCGACGGTGCGCTGACCGAGCATGGGGATGTCGAAACGCAGCTGGGCGGTGATGCTGTCGATGGCATGCTCGTCCGGGGTCAGCAGATCGAACAACAGGGTGGCTAGGCCGCCGGCATTGAGCACCCCGGCGACAAACTGGTTGCGGGAGCTGAAACGGCTGCTGCCGCTGCCGTGGACGAAGACCACCAGGCCGACGGCATCGTCGGGCAGGGTAAGGAAGGCGGGCAGGCCAAGCTGGCCGGCCTGCACCACCACCTCCTGGGAGGGAAAGTTGCTTGCGTGTGACATGAACCACTCCTTTTGTAGGGTGGGCGCTGTCCACCGAATGATCTCGGTGGTGCCTTCATGGGTGGGCGATGCCCACCCTACGGCCCCTGTGACTCTGCCAGTTCATCCAGCAGGGTGAGCACCTCGTCGTCCGAGGTCTGGGTGAAGTCCCGGTACCACTGGCCGATGGCCATGAAGGACTCGGGCTGCAGCGGGCATACCACCTCATCCACCAGCGGTTCGAGGGTGCGCACCGTATCCGGCGGCGCCACCGGCACGGCGACGACGATGCAGTCCGGCTGCTGGGCGCGCACCGCATCGATGGCCGCGTGCATGGTGGCGCCGGTGGCCAGGCCATCGTCGACGAGGATCACGCAGCGCCCCTTGAGATCCGGCCACGGACGCTCACCGCGGTAGACCCGCTCACGGCGCGCCAGTTCGCGGCCCTCCGCCTCGGCCACCGCCTCGATGGCCGCCGGGCTGACGCCGAGACGCCGCACCACGTCATCGTTCATCACCCTCACCCCGCCGCTGGCGATGGCGCCCATGGCCAGCTCGGCATGTCCCGGCAGACCCAGCTTGCGCACCAGCATCACGTCCAGCGGCGCACCCAGGGCGCGGGCGACCTCGGCCGCCACCGGCACCCCGCCGCGCGGCAGGGCCAGGACGATGACGTCGTCACGCCCGGCGTAGGATTTCAGGGCCTCGGCCAGGGCCTGGCCGGCGGCGTGGCGATTGGGAATAGGGACGGGCAATTCCATGGGGTGGCCTCCTGTTGCGGTTTCGGCGCCAATTCCATCCTCTATATGGGGGCTCTTTGCGCAAAAGCGAACCCATGGCCCGGCCAAGCAGAAACAGGGGGGATTGTGCTATAAGCATCAAGGAATCTGATTCTGGCCGAACCGGGCGTGCAATCATGAAGGAGGCGGGCGTGAAGCTTGAATGGAAATCTGCACTGGAAGGCATTCACTGGAAAGCGCTTTCCGCGCTGTACCAACAGACGCCACTGGGATACAGGGAGCCGGAAGATCTGGAAACGGCGTTTGCCAACAGTCTGTTTCGATGCTTCGTCTTTGAACAGGACAGGCTGGTGGGCGTCGGCCGGGCCTTGGGCGACGGCGTGGATTGCGCCTATATCTGCGATGTGGCGGTCCTGCCGCAATACCAGGGGCTCGGCATAGGCAGGGAGATTGTCGCCAGGCTCGTGGAGCAATCCAGGGGCCACCGGAAGATCATCCTGTATGTCTGCCCGGGGAAAGAGCCCTTTTACAGAAAATTCGGCTTCAGGCGCATGCGCACCGCCATGGCCATCTTTGCGAATCAGGACCAGGCCATCGAGAGCGGTCTGCTGGCTGAAACCTGACAGCGAATCCCGCCGCGCAGCCTGGGGCACAAAGGCATTGCCCACAAGACAGATGACATTTCTCGTTACACCGCTCTGCGGTGTCACAAGCTGCAAAAATGGCGCGCCACTCAGGCGCCGATGCAAGAACAGTTACAGCAATTCCGTGTCATCGTGGGCATAGGCGGGCGAGCAACAGCACAGCAGTTTGAGCGGCGTGTCGCCGCTGTTGTGGATGCGGTGCGCCGTCCCCGGCGGAATGCACACGGTGTCCCCCGCCGCCACCGCGAAATGTTCATCGCCCAATTGCATCTGGCCACTACCCGAGACGATGTGATACAGCTCCTCGCTTTGCCGGTGCCGGTGCAGGGCGGTGCGCTCGCCGGGGGCGACGCTGGCCTCGGCAAGGCTCTGGCGGCGACTGCCAAGGGAGGCGTGCAGCGACGGATGCATGAGTTCGCGGATCACGGAACCGTCCCGGGTGACATAGGCTTCGGCATCCGCATGGCGGGTCTTTTTCATCATGGCGTGTTCTCACCGAGGTATCTGAGATGACTGCCGCATCGCGCGCGACAGTCGCTGGCGCCGAAACCGGGGACGATGATTTCCCCGGCGGCGCGCTGATTGAGCGGGCATTCTGCATCACGGGAGAGGCTCACCTCCACCACCTTCACGGCATGGGCGGTGAGCAGATAGTCGATGTGCCAGCGCAGTTTTTTGTCCCGCGACAGGTGGCGCCGCACGCGGGCGATCAAGTTGCGCCGCGCGCTGCCGGTGTAGAGGTATCGCCCGGCGGGAAAGCGGAAGGTGCCGAGGCGGCCGATGTCGAGGATGCGCGGTCGGCCGACGACGATGTGCAGTTGATAGGTGCGCAGACGGGCATCGAGGGCGGCCTGCCGTTCCCAGTCGCGCATGATTCAGCCGGTGGTAAAGCCCGGCGGCGCGGGCCTGTCGACGGGCTCGCACTGCACGTCGCTGACCTCGGCGTGGCGCGGCCCCTGCCACAGCCAGGCGCAGAGGGCGTCGACGGCGGCCGGCGCGCCACAGGCCAGCACCTCGACGCGGCCATCGGGCAGGTTGCGGGCATGGCCGGTGACGCCCAGCCTTTCCGCCTCGCGCTGGGTGGAGCCGCGATACCACACGCCCTGCACCCGTCCGCTGACAAAACAACGCCGGCAGATGATCATTGCAGCTCGATGCGTGCCGGCAGGCCCGCGCGCAACAGTTGTTCGCCGCTGTCGAACTGCACATCGACGGCGTAGCGACCGTCGGCGGCCGGCTCCAGGCCGATATGCTGCACGCGGCCACGATACGCGCGGCCCGCCACGCTCACGCCGACCACCTGTCCCGCTCGCAGCGCTGAAATACGCCCGGCATCGACCATCGCCCGCGCCAGCATCACCCCGGCGCGCGCCACCACCACCAGCGGCTCGGCCTGCAGGTTGCTGATCACGGTCTGCCCCGGCTCGGCATTGCGCCGCACCACCCAGGCCTCGAAGGGGGCGCGGATCTGGCTGTGTTCCAGCTCCCAGCGGGCCTGTGTCAGGCGCGCCTCGGTGCTCTTGAGGGTGGCCTCGGCGGTGGCCAGGGCGATCTTCGCCAGCTCCAGGTCGTGATCCGCCAGCAGGGTGCGCTCGTAGAGTTCCAGGGTGCGATCCCGCTCGCGGCGGGCCTCGTCGCGGTCCTCCACGCGGGCGATGCGTTCGGCCTCCAGGCCGTCGACGCGGGCCTGCAGGGGACGGACGTCCAGCCGCAACAGCACCGCACCCTCCGCCACCCGCCGGCCCGGCACGGCGGCGACCTCGGCGATGACGCCGGACACCGGCGTGCCCAGCGCCACCCGCTGCTGCCAGTGCAGGCGGGCGTCCAGGGTCTCGGCGGACGCCGCGCCGCTCAGCAGCCACAGGGCCATCACGCCCCCCGCCATGCGCATGTTCATGGTCGATCCTCCTCGTTCAGGGTCACCTCCTGCCCCAGCAGGGCGCGCACGCGTCCCCAGGCGAGGGTGATTTCGTAGTCGACCCGGGCCTGTTGCAGACGCACGTCCGAGGTCTGCGTCATGGCGTCGCCGAGGTCGCTCTTCACTTCCAGTTCGTACAGGGCGCGGCTGCGGTCCAGATACAGGTCGCGGTAGTCGGCCCGCACGGCCAGCTCCTGACGCCGCGCGCGCAGGCTGTGCAGGGTGCTCCAGCTGTCCAGCACGGCCTCGCGGATCTCGCGCCGGCGGCGCTCCAGGCGGGCGCGGGCGGCCTGCAGCTCGGCGCGCCGCCGGGCGGTCTGCGCGCGGGTCTCACCGCCGGTGATGAGCGGCACGTCGAGGCTGATGCCCACCCGCCAGGGATCGTTGCCGCCACTGTCGCGGCTGTAGGCGGACACCTCCGCCTGGCCGTTGAGCACGGGATGCCTGTCCGCCTGCGCGGCGCCGAGGCGTTCGCGCGCGCTGCGCACCGCGGCCTGCAGGGCGATCAGTTCCGGGTTGGCCGCCTCGGCGCTGGCGAACCAGGTCTCGACCTCGGGGATCTCGCGCCGCACGTCCGGCAGCGGCGGGACCAGCAGCTCGGCGGGCAACTTGTCGCTGCGGTTGATGAGGTTGGCCAGGCGCTGGCGGGCGGTGCGCTGGCGGGTGCTGCTGGCGTACTGGCGGGCGCGGCTGAGCTGATAGATGCTTTCGAAGCGCAGCAGTTCGATATCCGATAGCTGGCCCAGCTCGTTGCGGGCCTGGGCGCGGTCGAAATTGACGAAGCCGATGGACATGGCCTCGGTGTCGCGGATCGCCTCGAGGTCGGCCAGCAGCACATCGAACCAGGCCGCCATCACCGCCAGCCGGTACTGGTTGAGGGCGTCGCGGTAGCGCAGCCGCTGCGCCGCCAGATCGGCCTCGGCGGCGGCCTCCAGCGCCGCCGTGCGGCCAAAGTCGTACAGGCGCTTGCTCACCTGCAGGCGCAGCTGGTGGTCCTGACGCGAGGGATCGTGGGCCAGGGGCGAGGGCTCGATCCAGCGCAGACGCGCCAGCAGTGAGCTACGCAGGCCGTAGTTGCTCTCGGCCTGCAACTGCGCGGCGCGGGCCTGAAGCACGGCAGCCTCTGCCAGTTGCAGGTCGGGATGGGTTTGCGCCACCCGCGCGAGGACGAAATCGAGACTCAGGGGCTCGGGCCAGTCCGTTTCCGGGACGGCGGGCGGCGCCGCGACAAGGCCCGTTGCCGGCAGGCACAACAGGATGGCCAACATCGCGCCGGCTCCCCGTTTCATCTCGCTTGCCGGGCGGCGCGGGCCTGCTGGCGCTTGTAGCGGGTGAAACGCATGTCGCGGTAATGGCCCTCGGCGACGAACTGTCCCAGCCAGAGGAACTCCTGCACGCCGGAGGTGGCGCCGGTGTAGCGCGTGACGGGCTTGCCGTCGAGGCCGTAGAAGATCATCACCGGCGTGGCGCGCACGCGGTTGGCCTTGAAGGCGAAGTCCTTCTGGGTGGTGGCGTTGCCCTGGAAGTCCACCATTTCCACGTCACCCTCGATGTCGATGGTGAAGATGCGGAAATGTCTGCGGAAATAGGCCTGCACCTCGGGCTGGTTCAGCACCGAGCGCTTCATGCGATGGCAGAAGGGGCATTCGTCCAGCTCGAAGAAGATCAGGATGCCCTGCTTGCCCTCGTCACGGGCGATGGCCAGTTCTTCCTGCAGGTCGCCCCAGGTCTCGTCGAAGAAGTGGCTGGCGGGGTCGCGGGTCTCGGCGGCCAGCGGCGCGGCCGACAGCAGGGCCAGGAGGAGAAGGCAGGCGAGGAGCGAGGTCCGCGGCGTCATGGCTTTGCGTACCGTTACAGGCCGGCCTCGCTGCCGGTCGGCGTGGTGGCGTCCGTGCTGGGGCTGGCGTCCGTCTGCGTGGCGGCGGTCTGACTGGCGATGAAATCACTGATCAGTTCGGCGGTCACGGTGCCCACCTGGCGCGCGGCGATCTCGCCCGCGGGCGAGATCAGGTAGGTGGTGGGCAGGCCCGGGATATCACCCAGTTCGCCACTCGGCCCCGGGGTACTGCGCAGTACGGGGTAATTGATGAAGTATTCCTCCACGAAGCGGCGCAGCTTCTTGATGCCGACCTCCTCGAAACTGATGCCCAGCACCACGGCATCCTTGTCCTTGTGCGCCTCGTGAAAGTCCACCAGTTCGGGGATCTCGTCCAGGCAGGGCGGACACCAGGTGGCCCAGTAGTTCACCACCACCCACTTGCCGCGATAGTCGGACAGGCGGTGCTTGACGCCATTGATGTCTTCCAGTTCGAAGTCCACCGGCTCGGCCACGGCCGCGCCGCTGATGGCGATGATCAGGCCCAGGCAGACCGAGAGGATGAAACGCTGCATGTCGAGACTCGTTTATGTGAATAATCGGCAGTGAATGGGCGGCACGGGCCAATAACCCATGCCGGAAGTCAGGAAGCCATCTTAGCGCGAAAGTCGTGGCAGGTTAAACCGGCAGCGCTGGGCAGGAGCGGGCCATGCCTGTGCTGAAAGCCCATTTTCACCACAGAGACACAGAGGGCACGGAGAATGATCATTCAAGTGTCTGTCTCTCTGTGCGCTCCGTGTCTCTGTGGTGAATGGCTTTCCTGCCGTGTTCTCCCTCGATGTAGGAGCGCCTTCAGGCGCGAAAAGCCGGCTACGAAAAAAACCTTCGCGCCTGAAGGCACTCCTACAGGTGCATCAATGGTGTTTTAGCGGGGAAAACCATCGCGGGCATGGCCCGCTACGATGCCCCCCCGCCAATGGCGTCGATGATGCCGTAGTTCATCGCCAGGCGCGCCAGCTCCACGTCGCTGTCCACGCCCAGCTTTTCGTACAGGCGGTGACGGTAGGTGCTGATGGTCTTGGGACTGAGGCAGAGTTTGTCGGAGATGACCTGGGTCTTCTGTCCCTGGGTGAGCATCAGCATCACCTGCATTTCGCGCGGCGAGAGGCTGTCGAAGGGGGTGCTGGCGCCGCCGGGGGTACGTTTCAGGGCCAGGGTCTGGGCGATGTCGGCGCCGATGTAGCGTTCGCCGCCGGCGACGATCTTGATCGCGGAGATGATCTCCTCCACCGCGCAGCCCTTGGTGAGGTAGCCGCTGGCGCCGGCCTTCAGCATGCGGCTGGGAAAGGGCTCGTCGGCATGCACCGAGACCACGATGACCTTCAGCCCGGGCAGCAGCTGCGCCAGCTTGCGGGTGGCCTCCAGGCCGCCGATGCCGGGCATGCTCACATCCATCAGCACCACGTCGGGCTTTTTCGTGCTGGCGACCAGGATCGCCTCCTCGCCACTGGCGGCCTCGGCGACCACACGAATACCCGGGGCGTCGTTGAGAATGCGCTTTATCCCGGTCCGCACCAACTCATGGTCATCGACCACCATGACTTTGATCATATTCCCCCTCACAACCCCGCCGACTGGACGTATCCTTGGAACAGCGGTGTCAATTCCGTTTAAAGCCGTTCTGAATCCGTAGGTTCAGGATCATTTTAACCCAATCGTTGCATATATTCGTGCGCAAACAGCAGGCGACACAGGATGTGGAATCGACCACGAAATTCAACGCAAAGAACGCCAAGGCGCAGAGGACGCAAAGGAAGCCCTTTCAATAAACCCTTTGCGTCCTCTGCGCCTCCGCGACCTCTGCGTTTCAGGCCATTCCCGGCGACAACCTCGTCTTTCACGTCGTCTTATTCCGGTCTATGTCGCTGGATCGCACTATCAGTGAACGCCCGCAGAAAGGGCGCCACATACAGTAATGCCCGAAAACACCGGGATGTGCGCGACTTTTGGTCTGTTTTTTTGCAACTAACGGGTTTATCTGAATCCGCGGCTTCATGACGGCGAATCGCACGACGCGTTGTGAGCGATTCGCCGCCGGCGACGTCATGGCGGCGCCCGCAGCAGGCGCTCGGCCTCGTCGCGGCGCTGTGGCGTGCCGACATCCACCCAGCGCCCATCATGACACTCGCCACTCACCCGTCCCTCCGTCATGGCGCGGCGCAGCAGCGGGGCGAGGGGAAAACGCCCCGCCGCGCAGCCCTCGAACAGCCGCGGTGAATAGAGGCCGATACCGCTGAAGGTGAGCCGCGGCGCGTCGGTGTCCGCGGCATCATCCGTGACGCGGCCATGGGCGAGAAAGAAATCCCCTGCCGGGTGATGGGGCGGATTCGCCACCAGCACCAGGTGCGCCAGCCCGCCGGGCCGCGCCGGCAGGCGGGAAAAATCGTAGTCCGTGCAGATGTCGCCGTTGACCACCAGGAACGGCGCATCGCCCAGCAGCGGCAGCGCGCGGTGGATGCCGCCGCCGGTCTCCAGCGCCTGCCCGCCCTCCGGCGAATAGACGATGCGCGCGCCAAGGGCCTCGCCGGCGCCCAGCGCCGCCTCGATCTGTTCACCCAGCCAGGCGTGATTGATGACGATATCGCGGATGCCCGCCGCCACCAGGGCCTCAATGTGCCATACGATGAGCGGCTTGCCGGCCAGCGGCAGCAGCGGCTTGGGGGTGTGGTCGGTGAACGGGCGCAGGCGCTCACCGCGCCCGGCGGCGAGGATCATGGCCTTCATGCCAGCCCTTCGGCCCGGGCCTCTTCGGGCAGGAAGTCCAGCAGGGGTTGCAGCGCCGCATGGCGCTCCGCCACCTCGCGCACATAGCCCAGGGTGCGCGGGATGTCATCGAGATAGCCAGGCTTGCCGTCACGCAGATCAAGGCGGGCGAAGATGCCGGCGGCCTTGAGGTGGCGCTGCACGCCCATCCAGTCGAACCAGCGCAGCCAGGTCTCTTCATCGGGGGCGTCATCCGCCGCGCCGACGATGCCGGCCTGCCGCGCAGCGCGCAGATAGCCCAGCGCCCAGGCCTCGACCCGCGCGCGCGGCCAGCGGATATAGCAGTCGCGCAGCAGCGAGACGAGATCGTAGGTGACGGGGCCGCGCACGGCGTCCTGAAAATCGATGATGCCCGGGTTGGCCGAGGTCATGAACATGAGATTACGCGAATGGTAATCACGGTGCACGAACACCCGCGGCTGATCCAGTGCCGCGGCGGCCAGGCGTTCGAAGACCCCGGCCAGCGCTCGTGACTGCGTCGGCGAGAGGCTCCACTGCCGGTGGCGTTGCAGATACCAGTCGCGGAACAGCTGCATCTCTTGCAGCAGCAGGGCATGGCCATAGGGCGGGATGTCGGCAAGCCGCTGCGTGTCCAGTTGCTGCATACGCAGCAGTGCGGAGAGGGCGTCGCCATAGAGCCTGTCGGCGCTTGCCTCGGTCAACACTTGCAGGTAGGGGGTGTCGCCCAGGTCGCTGAGCAGCAGAAAGCCCTGTGCGGCGTTCTTCGCCAGGATGCGTGGCGCGCTCAGGCCCGCCGCAAGCAGCAGACCGGCGACACGGACAAAGGACGCCGTGTCTTCCTGCGCCGGCGGCGCGTCCATGATGATGTGGGTCTCGCCCGCGTGGCTGACACGGAAGTAGCGGCGAAAACTGGCGTCGCTGGAGGCCGGGGAAATGTCGAAGTCGCTCGTCCCCAGCACCTCGGCCAACCAGGTTTTCAGCAATGCCAGACGTTGCGGCATGGGGCAAGGCTCCACCAATGAGACGGAGGCACATCGAAACATACGCCGTCTCGTTCTGGCAAGTGGTGAGTTTAGAAGACGCGGTTGACGCCCAGGCCCACCACCGAGCGCCTGTAGCTGTCGACGGCGATGTTGGAGCTGTTGTCGTAATAGGTATACTGCCCCTCCACTTCCCAGTATCTGGCAAAGCCGTATCCCAGGCGGGCGCCAAGGCGCAGCTGTTTGTCGACTCGGGTAACGGTCTCGACACCCGCGACGATGTTGGGGTCGTTATAGGCGCTGTAGCGGTAACGCGCATCCAGCCGCCCCTTCCATCCCGCCCCCAGGCGCAGATAGGCGATGGCGCGCAGGGCGTGGCGCGTGGGCGAGTAGCTGGTGAAATCCGTTGCGCTCAGGCGGTCCGCGCGATCATTGAGATCCAGCTGGTAATAGCCACGCAGGCGATGCTTGCCCTGCTTGAACTGCATCCCGGCGCGCAGCTGATGACGCCAGCCTTCCAGCGCCTCGAACACCGTGTCGGTGGCGGTGATGTAGTTGAGCCGATAACGCAGACGCAGTGATTTTCCAGCGCCAAGCCCATAGCGCCCTCGCGCCTCGCCGCCGAAGATACGCTGGTAATTTCTGCCGCCCAGATAGCTTTCGTTCCAGGAGCCGGTGAAGCGCATCTTCCAGCCGCCCAACCTGCCGAAACGAGACACGCCTAACTGGAATTGGCTGAAGTCATAATTGCTCTGGGTCTGATATTTCTGCACATTGGCGCTGAAGGAAAGACGCACCCCGTCCTTGCGTCCGCCACGCAGCCAGTAATTGCCCACGCCCATGACGTCGAGGCTGTTGTCGCTTTGGCCAACCACGCCCACCAGGTCTTCATTGGCCAGTTTTACGTTGGAATCATAACCGGCAGTGACGGCGGCAAAGCCGCTCCACTTTTTCGTCAGGGGGCTTTTTTCCACGTCGACGCCCAGGCGTTTCAAGGCCCTGGCCGCCAGGACCTTCAACTTCTTGTCTTTGGTGTTTTGCCAGGTGCGCAGGAACCAGTCGACGGCGGAACGCTCGTCACCGGTCTTGTTGGCGATCAGGCCCAGATTGAAATAGGCGACATGGGTAAATGCCGGTTCCTTGGCCAGGCCGGTGAAAATCCTCCGCGCCTCGGCATAACGCCCCAGACGGTAATAGGCGACGCCAAGATTGTAATCCAGCACCGGCTTGTCCATGCCCTGCTTTCTGGCCCGCAGGAAGTTGGCCAGCGCACCCTTGTAATCCCCTGCGCTGGCGGCCTTTACGCCTTGCGAGAAGCTGTCTTGCGCCGCGTCGGCAAGGGTCGGAGCAGAGGCGAACGCCATGACTGAGCAGGCAAACAGTATAGCAAGAAATCTCATAACAAACCTCGACAAGCGAGTGGCGGGCCGAAGGCCTGGCCACTATTAACCCGACAACCAAATATATCGTGTTCAGCCGTCGCGTGCCTGCCTGCGGCAAGGCATCGAAACGCCGCTGTAGCCATCCCTACAGCCAGTTTCGATAACGCAGTCCGCAGGCAGGCACGCGGCGGCCTACCTTTATCCTGAATCCGTAGGCTCAGGGCGGATGAAGCGTGCAACTGCTTGATGCGTATCGCGTAATGAAAAATCGAGGGAATAGCGGGGACTATTGCCGAGATTTTTCATATAGCGAGACGGATCAATGAGTTGTGCGATTCGCCGTCATGAACCTACGGATTCAGGTTTATAACCAATCTGTTAGGGGCTTCAGGAATCCTCCGGCTCCGCGTTGCGCCTCTTGCCAAGGGAACCACCCTTGCCCGCGAGGCGCGCCTTGATCCGAAGAATTCCTGAAGCCCTGAACACGACATATTTGGTTGCCGGGTTAATAAAAACATTAGACAAAAAAATCCCCCCCGGGACGCCCGGGGAGGATTATCTTTTCAAGCGTAACTTAACAGCAACTTAAATCCTGGCTGTTGAAGTATTACATCGAGTCACGCTGTTCGTCCATGTCGTCATTGCTGTCATCACGATCATCATAGGAATCCTCGCGATCGCCCATGGCGTCGTCACGGTCATCCATGGCGTCGTCACGATCGCTCATGGAGTCGTCACGGTCGTCCATGGCGTCGTCACGGTCACTCATGGCGTCTTCGCGGTCGTCCATGCTGTCCTCGCGGTCGCTCATGGAATCCTCGCGGTCATCCATGGCATCGTCACGGTCACTCATGGCGTCTTCGCGGTCGTCCATGCTGTCCTCGCGGTCGCTCATGGAATCCTCACGGTCGTCCATGCTGTCCTCGCGGTCGCTCATGGAATCCTCACGGTCGTCCATGCTGTCCTCGCGGTCGCTCATGGAATCCTCGCGGTCGTCCATGCTGTCCTCGCGGTCGCTCATGGAATCCTCGCGGTCGTCCATGCTGTCCTCACGGTCGCTCATGGAATCCTCGCGGTCGTCCTTGGCTTCATCCATGCCGTCGCCATGGTCTTCACGGTCGTCTCTGGCTTCGTCGCGGTCATCCCTGGCGCTGTCGTGGTCGCCCCTGGCGTCTTCGGCGTCGCGCGTGCCATGGTCGTGATCTTCCCGCTCACCCTTGCCTTCGTCATCCCCGCGCATGTCCGAATTGTGGTCACGCTGCTCGTTGCGGGCGTGCTCTTCACGATTCTTGCCACCCGAACCTGCCATCTCCCGCCGGTCGGAAAAGTCCGGCAGGCTCAGTTCATTGCCGATGTCCCTGACGTCATCACTGTTGATCACCTGGATCGTCACATCCAGATCGTCCAGCTCTGCCGCCTGCACGGCCCCCATGCTCAGGGTCAGGGCGGAAAGGGCAAAGCCGGCGGCCATCAGGGTTGTTTTCATTGTCTTCATTACATCTACTCCTACGTCGGATTCGGTGGACCCGGGGATCCATGTTGTCGACATATCCCTTATGCCATGCGCTGTGCGGGAAGCCTGACGGTTCCCGTGAGATCCGGTTTTTGCACGTCGAGCTGGATCTTCAGGGTGGTTACCTTGTTATCGTGCTCGATGTGCGCCACCAGTTGACCAGCGTCGGTTCCGGTTGCGATCACCGGCAAGCGCAGCAGGTTGCTGCCCTTGGCGAGATCCGTCTGCCACTCCAGGCGCTTGCGGCCGGGGTAGCCGGCGATGGCGACGTTGTCCGGCAGTTCGATGGATATCCTGGCCCCCAGGACGACCCGCTCGGCATTGAAGACCAGCTTCACGTCCTGCGTTTCATTGAGGGCGATGGATACCGTCTGCAGCGGCGCCTGTCCCGACGGTGCAGTATCCTGCGGTACCGGGAACAGCCCCACCACCACCCACAGTGCCAGACCGGCCACCAGGGCGCTGCCGAATCCCGTCACGAAACCGTGCCGGTGGTGATGATCGACGTTGCTCTCCACGGCCTGCCGCAGCACCCGTTCGGCGAAGTCCGCCGAGGGGGCGGGAACCGGCATGGCCTTGAGATCGGCGCGTAATGCCTGCTCCCGGGAAAGCTGCCGCCGACAAGCCGCACAGCCGTCCAGATGACGCTCGAAGGCCGTTCGCTGCGCCTGCGGCAGCTCACCGTCGAGATAGTCGTCCAGCAGATCGTGAAGTTCGTTGCATGTCATTTTCATCACCTCTCGCCCTTTGAAACGACGTTAGCGGGCAAAGGGTTCCAGGAAAAGCCGCTTTTTGCAAAAAATCTATCGGGGGATTCACTCATGGGCGCCGGGAGAAGCATCCACTGTTTCGTCCAGCAGCTGGCGCATGCGCGCCCGCGCGCGGTGCACACGGGATTTCAGCGTGCCCAGCGGGATGTCCAGCATCTCTTCCAGCTCGACCAGGCGGTAGCCTTCGATATCGTGCAGGGTCAGCAGGGTGCGGTGATCGTCACTGAGGCGCTCGAAGGCCTGCTGCATCCGCTCGATCCGCTGCTCGCGGGCCAGCGACTGCTCGGGCCGGTCGTCACTGCTGGCGACGCTGTCGTAGAAGCTGGTCTCGTCGTCGATCAGTTCCAGCCGCGAGCGGGCCTTGCGACGCGTGCCGTCGATGAACATGCGGTAGAGGGTGGTCACCAACCAGGGGCGCAGCTTTTCGACACGGGCGACCTCGGCATGGCGGGGATAGAGCTTGATCAGCAGATCCTGCACCAGATCCTCGGCGTCCTGCCGATGGCCGCAAAACCGGTAGGCGAGCCGGTACAGATGATTGAGGTGCGGGCGCACCAGCGTCTCGAAATCGGGCAGGGCCTTGCGGCGGGCGGTAAAGGGAAGGATGTTTCTCATGAACGGAAAAGGTAGTGAAAGAAACTTAAGCGGATATTAAACAACGCATCCCCCCCCACAAATAATTGACTTGCGCCACGACGCCATCAGCGGGTAAAAGGTTCCCATGAAGACGAAAAAAGAGGCCAAGACGGCCAATCACGAACCCCTCAGCCTGCGCCGCGTCGCCATCGACACCTACCGTGAAAACGTCGCCTACCTGCACCGCGAGTGCGAACTATACCGCGCCGAGGGCTTTCAGGCCCTGTCGAAGATCCTCATCGAGTCCGACGGTCACCGCATCCACGCCCTGCTCAACGTGGTGGACGATGCCGCCATCGTCGCCCCCGGCGAGCTGGGACTGGCGGAACAGGCCTTCGAGCAACTCGGCCTGGGCGAAGGCACCGCGGTGCGCGTGGATCACGCCGAGCCGCCGGCCTCCATGGACGCCGTCCGTCGAAAGATCGGCGGCGAGCCGCTGAAACTTGAAGACTATCGCGCCATCACCCGCGACATCGTCGCCAACCGCTACTCGAAAATGGAGATGGCCGCCTTTCTGGTGGCCGCCGGCCAGAGCGGCCTGGACCGCGAGGAAATCCTCTATCTGACCCGCGCCATGACCGAATCCGGCGAACGCCTGCACTGGCACGAGTCGCTGGTGGTGGACAAGCACTGCATCGGCGGCATCCCCGGCAACCGCACCACCATGCTGGTGACGCCCATCGTCGCCGCCCACGGCACGCTGATGCCGAAGACCTCCTCGCGCGCCATCACCTCCCCCGCCGGCACCGCCGACACCATGGAGGTGCTGGCCCGGGTCGAGCTGTCGCCCGGCGCCATGCACAAGGTGGTGCGCCGCGAGCGCGCCTGCCTGGTATGGGGCGGCACCGCAAAGCTGGCGCCGGTGGACGACATCCTGATCGCCGTGGAGCGCCCACTGGGCATCGACTCGCAGGGGCAGATGATTGCCTCCATCCTGTCCAAGAAGCTCGCCGCCGGATCCACCCATTTGTTGTTGGACATCCCCGTCGGTCCCAGCGCCAAGGTGCGCCACATGCGCGAGGCCCTGCACCTGCGCAAGCTGTTCGAATACGTCGGCGACCGCCTCGGCCTGCACATCGAGGTCATCATCACCGACGGCAGCCAGCCCATCGGCCGCGGCATCGGCCCGGTGCTGGAGGCGCGCGACGTGATGGCGGTGCTGCACAACGACCCCGACGCGCCCCAGGATCTGCGCCAGAAGGCCCTGCGCCTGGCCGGGCGCATCCTCGAATTCGACCCCGACGTGCGTGGCGGCAGCGGCTATGTGATCGCGCGCGACATCCTCGACTCCGGCCGCGCGCTGGCCAAGATGCAGGCCATCATCGAGGCCCAGGGCAAACAGACGAAGCGCTTCGAGCCCGGCCACCTGACCCGCGAGATCAAGGCCCCGCGCCAGGGCGTGGTCAGCGCCATCGACAATTTCCAGATGTCGAAGATCGCCCGCCTGGCCGGCGCGCCGATGGACAAGGGCGCCGGTGTCGACCTGCTGAAAAAGCTTGGCGAGCCGGTCGAGAAGGGCGAGCCCCTGTACCGCATCCACGCCGAATTCCCCGCCGACTTCAACTTCGCCAGCAAGCTGGCCGGCGACGACAACGGCTACCAGATCGGCGATGAAGTCAGCATGGAAGGGCCGCCGCTATGAATAACGCACAGGTCATCGGTTTCGGCGAATACGCCGCGCAGGGCAAGAGACTGGCGACGGCGCTGGGCATCCCCTTTGCCGAGGCGCAGATCCACCGCTTCCCCGACGGCGAGCGCAAGCTGCGCCTGCCCACGCCACTGGCGGCGCACGTCATCTTCTGCCGCAGCCTCAACGACCCGGATCACAAACTCATCGAACTGCTGCTGGCCGCCGGCAGCGCGCGCGACAACGGCGCCAAGCAGCTCACCCTGGTCACACCCTACCTGGCCTACATGCGCCAGGACATCGCCTTTCACCCCGGTGAAGCGGTGAGTCAGCGCATCATCGGCGCGCTGCTGGCGCAGATCTTCGACGCCGTGATCACCGTCGACGCCCACCTGCACCGCATCGACCACCTGTCACAGGCCATCCCCCTGCCACACGCCATCAACCTCAGCGCCACCCGGGCAATGGGCGAATTCCTCGCCCGCGAATGCCCCCGCGACATCCTGCTGCTGGGCCCGGACGGCGAATCCGAACAATGGGTGGCCGCCGTCGCCGAAGCCGCCGGCGGCCTGGACTTCGGCGTCGCCACCAAGACCCGCCGTGGCGACCGCGACGTGAGCATCGACATGCCCGCGCTGGCCTTTCAACGCCGGGAGGTAATCCTGGTGGACGACGTCGCCAGCACCGGCCGCACCCTCGCCCTCGCCGCACGACAGGCCATGGACGCCGGTGCCAGCGCCGCACACTGCCTGGTCACCCACGGCCTGTTCGTCGGTGATGCGTTGGTCCAACTGAAAAAGGCGGGCGTCGACAAGGTGTGGAGTACCGACAGCGTCAGCCACCCCAGCAACCGCATCGAACTGGCCAGCCTGCTGGCCGAGGCCGTGCAGAAGATCCCTTGACTCACCACAGAGGCACGGAGACACAGAGAAAGGCTTTTTTCTCGCCAAGGCGCCAACTGCACAGAGAAATGAAAAAGAAATCATTGGGACACTTTTCTTTGCGCGCCCTGCACCTCTGTGGGAAATTCCTTTTTCTCTGTGCCTCCGTGCCTCTGCGGTAAAAACACTTTAGACGAGATTCACAAACAACATCATGCGCTCCCCCTTCTCCCCCCTCTACTTGCTGTTATTCGTCTTCGCCATCGGCCTGCTGCTGGCGGTGGTGCAGGTGGGCGCGGTGACCATCGCCTTCGGCCGCCTCGGCCTGTCGCAGTCCTCGGCCTTTCTGCTGCTGTTCGCCTCGCTGTTCGGCAGCGCCATCAACCTGCCGCTGTTCACGATCCCCGCCAGCCAACC
>JALSHB010000075.1 GCA_026982475.1 Chromatiales bacterium | reverse complement strand
TCGCCGCTGATGCTGATGTTCACCACGCGGTGCGGGAATCCGTCGCCTTGCAGGCGCAATTGCAGCAAACTGACCCAGCCCTGCCGCTGGTCGATGCCGTGGGCGGCGCTTAGACTGTCGCCCAGCACCAGAATCACCGGGGCCGATGTGGTGGCGCTGGCAAGCGGGCCGGCGAAGAGTCCGGCGCAAAACAGGATCAGGAGGAAATGACGTCGCATGTTGCAGAGCTTAAGTGAGGTTGTGCTGAAAGTGGAGGGGCTGGGCAAGGATGTGCCCGCGCTGGCGGGTGAAGGCGCCGACCGGCTGACGATCCTCAGCGACATCAGTCTGGCTATCCGTGGCGGCGAGTCGGTGGCCATCATCGGGCCGTCGGGCTCCGGCAAGTCCACCCTGCTGGGGCTGCTGGCGGGGCTGGACGACCCCAGCCGCGGGCGGGTGCTGCTGGACGGCGTGGACCTCGGCGCCCTCGGCGAGGACGACCGCGCCAGCCTGCGCGCCGAGAAGCTGGGTTTCGTGTTCCAGTCCTTCCAGTTGCTGCCCATGCTCACGGCGCTGGAGAACGTGATGTTGCCGCTGGAGCTGGCGGGACGCACTGATGCCCACGGGCGGGCGGCGGAGGTGCTGGCGCGGGTGGGGCTGGGCGAGCGCTTGCAACACACGCCGCTGCAGCTGTCCGGCGGCGAACAGCAGCGCGTCGCCATCGCCCGCGCCTTTGCCGTCGGGCCGTCGCTGCTGCTGGCCGACGAGCCGACGGGCAATCTCGATCCGCACACCGGCGAGCGGGTCATCCAGTTATTGTTCGACCTCAACCGCGAGCAGGGCACCACCCTGGTGCTGGTGACCCACGACCGCGAGCTGGCGGCGCGTTGTGACCGCGTGCTCGGCCTGCAAGACGGCCGCCTGGTGTCCGGCGCATGATGCGCCTGGCGCTGCGCCTGCTGCGGCGTGACTGGCGCAGCGGCGAACTGCGGGTATTGCTGGCGGCGCTGCTGATCGCCGTCACCTGCGTCACCGCGGTGGCCTTTTTCACCGACCGCATCGGCCAGGCCCTGAACCGCCAGGCCGGCGAGCTGCTGGGCGCCGACCTGCGCCTGCTGGCCGATCACCCGATCCCCCCGGCGTGGCGAGAGCAGGCCGGGACGCTGGGCCTGCGCCAGGCCGAATTCCGTGCCTTTCGCAGCATGGTGATGGCGGGCGAGGGCGCGCGGCTGGCGGAGATCAAGGCCGCCGCGCCGGCCTATCCCCTGCGCGGCCAGCTGCGCATCGCGCCGGCGTCGTTCGCCGCCAGTCAGGCCGTGGCGGGGCCACCGCCGCGCGGCCAGGCGTGGGTGGAGCCGCTGCTGTTGCAGCAGCTCGGACTCAACGTGGGGGACCGCATCGAGGTGGGTGACGTGACGCTGCGCATCACCGCCGTGCTCAGTGCCGAGCCGGACCGCAGTGGCGCCATGTTCAGCATCGCCCCGCGCCTGTTGATGAATCTTGCCGACCTGCCCGCCAGTGGTCTCGAACAGGAGGGCAGCCGCATGCAGTACGTGCTGCTGCTGGCCGGCCCGGCGGAGGCGGTGACGCGTTTCCGCGTGGCGATGGCGGACAGGCTCGCGCCGGGCGAGCGCCTGGAGGGTGTGCGCGATGCGCGCCCGGAGATCCGCAGCGCCCTGCAGCGGGCGCAGCGCTTTCTCGGCCTGGCCGCGGTGGTGGGGGTGGTGCTGGCCTGCGTGGCCATCGCCATGGCGGCGCGGCGCTTTGCCCGCCGCCACCTCGACACCTGCGCCGTGCTGCGCTGCCTGGGCGCGCGGCAGGCGCAGATCAACCGCCTGTTTCTGTGGCAGATGCTGACCCTCGGCCTGCTGGCGGGCGCGCTCGGTTCGCTGCTGGGCTTCGCCGCCCAGGGCGTGCTGGCGGCGCTGCTGGGGCCGCTGTTCGTCGTTAGCCTGCCGCCGGCCTCGCTGCTGCCGGTGTTGATGGGGCTGGCGGTGGCCCTCGGCGGCCTGCTGGGTTTCGCCCTGCCGCCGGTGATGCAGCTCAAATCCGTGCCGACCCTGCGTGTGCTGCGCCGCGAGTTGGGTGGCCTGCGCCCGGCCAGCGCCGGGTCCTACCTGTTGGGCCTGGCGGTGCTCGCCGCGCTGGTGGCCTGGCAGGCCGGCGACGGGCGGTTGGCGCTGGCGATGATCGCCGGCCTCGCCGCCACCGCGCTGGTGCTGTGGCTGGGCGCGACCCTGCTGGTGCGCTTGTTGCGCCGCTTGCCGCGCCGCGGCCAGGTGGCGTGGCGTTTCGGCCTGGCCAATCTGAGCCGCCGGCCCGGCGCCAGCGTGGCGCAGGTGATGGCCTTTGGCCTGGGCTTGATGGTCTTGCTGCTGCTGGGCGTGGTGCGCGAGGACCTGCTGGATGCCTGGGCCGGGCGCCTGCCGGCGGATGCGCCGAACCGTTTCGTGATCAACATCCAGCCCGGCCAGCTGGCCGAGGTGCGGGCCTTTTTCCGTGAGGTGGGCCTGCCCGAGGCCGAGTTCCATCCCATGGTGCGCGCGCGCCTGCGCGCCATCGCCGGCAAGCCGGTGGTTGCCGATGACTACCGCGACGAGCATGCGCGGAGCCTTGTCGAGCGTGAGTTCAATCTGTCCTGGGCCACCCAACTGCCCGTAGACAACACCCTCGTGGCCGGCCGTTGGTGGCAGGCCGGCAGCGACGGAAAGATTGCCGATGCGGCGCAGTTTTCCGTGGAGGAGGGCATTGCCCGCCGCCTCGGCATCACGCTGGGCGAGCGCCTGAGCTATGACATCGCGGGGCAGACGGTGACGGCGACGGTCACCAGCCTGCGCAGCGTGCAATGGGACAGCTTCCGCGCCAATTTCTTTGTGCTGTCGCCGCCAGCCCTGCTGCAGGACCAGCCGGCCAGCTATATCACCAGTTTCTTTCTCGATCCGCGCCATGCGGAGCGGCTGGATGCCCTGATCAAGCGCTTTCCCAATCTCACCGTGATCGACGTGTCGGCGCTGATGACGCAGATCCGCGGCATCATCGAGCGCGTGGTGCTGGCGGTGGAGTATGTGTTCCTGTTCACCCTCGCCGCCGGACTCACGGTGCTGTATGCCGCCATCCAGTCCAGCCTCGACGAGCGGCTGCGCGAGAATGCCGTGCTGCGCGCCCTGGGTGCGCGCCGCCGCCGTCTGTGGCAGAGCCTGGCCAGCGAGTTCGTTACCCTGGGCGCGCTGGCGGGGGTGTTGGCGGCGGCGCTGGCCAGCGTGCTGGGCTGGGTGCTGGCGAGGCAGGTGCTGGAACTGGATTACACCTTCAATTTGTGGTTATGGCTGCTGGGGCCGCTGGTGGGCGGGCTGGGTGTCGGCCTGGCCGGCCTGCTGGGCACCCGGCGGGTGGTGAGCAGCCCGCCGCTGGTGGTGTTGCGGCAGGCTTGAGCCAAATGAAGTAGCAGGTCCAGTGTTTCAATGCAAAGAGCGCAAAGGCGCGAAGAACACAAAGAAAAATGTATCGATTCACCACAGAGGCACAGAGAACACAGAGAATGCATCAGTGGGGGGGCATGCCCTGGGTGGCGATGTGACGTGGCCTAATTTCACTCATAGGTTAAGCAGGCATTTTTTGGAAGCGCTGTGGAATCAAGAGCTTGTGCTATGCGCCGTCATGAAGGTACGGATTCAGGTCTTAGTGAACGCCGTGTCTCTGTGGTGAATCAGGGGACGTTGGCACCAGAGGTCGGACCATGATATCCAACGCAAAGGGCGCAAAGGTTTTCTGAAAGGATTTCCTTTGCGCCCTCTGCGCCTTTGCGGCCTCTGCGTTTCATTCCATTCATGGCATGAATCTGAAGAGCTTTTCTCTGTGCCTCCGTGTCTCTGTGGTGAGCTGAATAGTTGCAGAAAAATATTGAAAGGCCTTTGCGTCCTCTGCGCCTTTGTGCTCTTTGCGTTAGTTTCGCGCAAGGATAAGAAGGGCTACGCGGTCTGCTGCCCTGTGCCGGCGGTTATCAACCAATCTGCCGGATGCGGAAATCGATGTGCTTGCTGGAGAGTTCGGGCACGCGGGCGAGATTCTTGCGCAGGCCCTGGCTGCTGGCCGGGTGGCCGAGGAAGGCGCCGATGGCGTTTTCATAGGCCGGCAGGCTGAGCTGGAAGCTGGCCTTGAAGTGGCGGGCGATGAGGGGCTCGCTGACGCAGGCGCTGTGGCGCAGGGCCCGGCTGCCGATGAAGTTCATTACCAGCACGCCGTTGCGGTTGAGGTTGCGCAGCAGGGTGCCGCACCAGGCCGTGTCGGCGGGCACGGCGCGGCCGAGGTCACGGTCTTCGTTGCCGAACAGGTCGTCGATGATCATGTCGAAGGCGGGGCCGCCGTAATCGTTCAGCCATTGCACGGCGTCGGCCTGGTGCAGGCTGGCCATGTCCTTGCGGATGTCGAAAAATTGCCGCGCCACCTGCAGGTGCACGCGGTTCAGTTCCACGCCGACGATCTCTTCCGGGTGGAGGAAGCGTCGCAGCAGGTGAATGACCGTGCCGCCGCCCACCCCCAGTACCAGGATGCGCTTGATGCGCGAGGGGGAGCGAAAAAAGGCCGGGAGCATGAGCAGGTCCCAGACGCCGCCGGAGTGGGGGCGTTGCGGGTGGTACTGGCTGTGGAACACGCCGTTGGCGTACAGGCGCCGCGAGCGTCCGGCGGTGCGCACTTCGTAGCGGGTGTCGCCGACCTGTTTTTGCCAGAGGATTGCCATGGGTGTTGTTTCACCTGGAATTCATCGACTGTGTGGGCGCGGGCTATGCCCGCGATGGTTGCTGCAACAAGGCGTTATCAATGCACCTGTAGCGCCTTCAGGCGCGACCCATGGTGCCAGGTTCGTCGCGCCTGAAGGCACTCCTACAGCATTTATCGCGGGCATGGTCCGCTCCGGTAAAAAAGCTGTGCGCCCCTAACACCAACTGGCTTCCCCGCTGTCGCGGTTGTGCAGCAGCTCGCGGATGTTGGCCTCGATGATGCGGTAGCCGACGTTGCCGTACAGCCGCTGGCGGCCGTCGTTGAAGACCAGGGTGGGGCTGCCCGGCACCATGTAGTGGTCGCGGGCGTCGGTGTCGAGTTGCAGGGCGGCGTGGGCGGCGCCGTTGTCGAGCATTTCGTGCACCGGCACCACGGGAATGCCCATGGCCTCGGCGAGGCCGTCGAGGACGGCCATTTCGCCGATGTTTTGCGTCTCCTGGAAAAAGGCGCAGCGCATGCGCCAGGAGAAGGCCTCGAACAGGCTGTGGCCATCGTGCTCCGCCAGCGCCTGGCCGGAGATGATGTGCTGATCCTCTAGCAGCTGGATGGCCTTCAGATAGAGGTGCGGCACGGTGGAGGACTTTGGCACGTTCTGCAGCCAGATCTTCGGGTGCAGCTGGATGTGTTCCCAGTTGGCGGCCGTCTTGAGCAGGTTCCGGTTGAAGCCGGCAAAGCCGTCCTTGTCTTTCCAGCCCTGGCCGATGCGCTTTTCCGTTGCGGCAAAGATGGGGATGTAGCGGTATTGCAGGCGCAGCTGGTCGCCGAAGTCCCGCTTCAGCTGGTCGAAGCGGATCTGTGCGCTGTAGGCCCAGACGCAGAGCACGTCGGTGAAGATTTCGATGTGGATGCTGTCGGTGTTGCTGGTGTGGTTCATGGCATGGTTTTCCCGCTATTGATTGCCATCGATCTGCCGGTTCAGCACGTCCATGCGGTCGTTGTTGATGTCCTGAACCGCGCGGGCGTCATCCATGAGTTTCTTGACCTTGTCCGGTGAGGGCAGGCCGGGGATGCTGCTGTCGGGTGCCTCGGCGGCTGCCTGTCTTTTCGGTGCTACGGTGGCCGGGGCCTTCGGCGTCTGTGGCGCCTGGATGACATTGGTGTCGGCGCGGTAGGTCTGTACCTGGCTGGCGACGCCTGGCGGCGGCGGGGTGTTGCTGAAGTGCCATTCGCCGTCGGCGTCCTGCCATTTGTAGACGGTGGTGGTCTTGCTGTCCGTGTCGTCCAGCGTTTCGGTCATGCTGCGGATCTGTGACAGGCCTTGCAGCAGGGCCGGGCCGGTGTCGTCGGCATTTTGCGGGGCGAGAAAAAAGGCGCCGGCGACGAGAACGATGATCAGGACGATGAGTAGGCTCAGGAACATGGTGGTCCGCTAGAAGGTGCGGCCGTCCCAGCCCCACAGGTGGCGCTCGGCGTTGCTGAATTCGATGTAGATGCGGTCCTGCGCAATGCCCAGTTCTTCGCCGATCAACTGGCACAGGGCGGCGGAAAGGTCCGGCGTTGCGTCGTCGGGCAGGCCGATGCTCTTGAGCTCCAGGTAGGCCAGCGGCGCGTCGCTGGCGGCGAACAGCATTGGCTGGTCGGCGAGCAGGGCGATCATCACATAGCGTTCGGGCTTGCCCAGCAGCTCGGCGACCTTCGCCGAGGCCCTTTGCATCAGCGCCGTTTGCGCGGCGTCGTCCAGGGACTGGTTGGTGTGGATCTTCAGCAGCGGCATGGGTTGCTCCTAGCCGGTGGAGGGTACGTCCTCGTCGATTTCCGAGATCTTCAGCTCGTTGTTGGCCGCCCAGTTCATTATATAGTTGTAGGTTTCCGGCGCGACCTCTTCCAGCTTCGGGTCGATGATGATGCACTTGATGCCGTTGATGGTCATCGGGTGCAGCAGGGGGGAATAATGGATGCGGTGGTCGCTGCCAAAGGTGGACAACGCGCCACTCATGCGCTCGGCCCAGTCGCTGGGGCGGAATTTCCGGCCACTCTCGGTGACGCCTTCAATGATGATTTTCTTCACGGTTTTTGGATGGGTTGTCTGTCTAAAAAGTCGTCGCTGGCGATGATGGGGGCGGGGAGGTGATTCTGTTGCCGTAAGGGTACAGCCGGCCCGCGAGATTTCGCGGCGGATTATAGCGCAGATCCCCTCGATACCCTGCAACAATTTTCGATTATCTCGCCTGACATTGCTGTCAGGCCCGGCGGGCGCCGTTGCCGGGGCCATGGCCCCGGGGCGGAACGCCCAAACCGCTTGACCTGACGGGCGCTTCCCAGTAATTTTGACTCCTTAACCCTGTTTTCAGGAAATCGCCCGTTTTGCGGGCGTTTTTTGGTAGTGGCCCCATGTTTTTTCCGGTAAAAGGCTTTTCGGGTTTTTCCGGCAAATGGCGGGGCGGTAGAGAAAGAGAGTCTTGACGTGAAATTGACTGGTGCGGAAATTCTGACCCGCTTCCTTGCGGACGAAGGCGTCGAATATGTCTTCGGTTATCCCGGCGGCGCGGTGCTGCACATCTATGACGCCCTGCACAGGCAGGACAGGCTGAAGCACATCCTGGTGCGTCACGAGCAGGCCGCCACCCATGCCGCGGACGGCTATGCCCGTTCCACCGGCAAGCCCGGCGTGGTGCTGGTGACCTCCGGCCCCGGCGCCACCAATGTCGTCACCGGCATCGCCACGGCTTATATGGATTCCATTCCTATGGTGGTGATCACCGGCCAGGTGCCCACCAGCCTGATCGGCAACGATGCCTTCCAGGAGGTGGATTCCGTGGGCATCACCCGCCCCTGCGTGAAGCACAATTTCCTGGTCAAGGACGTCGATGACCTGGCCATGACGCTGAAGAAGGCCTTCTACATCGCCACCACCGGCCGCCCCGGCCCGGTGGTGGTGGACATCCCCAAGGACGTCACTGCCAACGTGGCCGACTACAAGTATCCCCGGCAGATCGAGATGCGCTCCTACAACCCGGTGGTGAAGGGCCATCCCGGGCAGATCAAGCGCGCGGTGAAGATGATGACCTCGGCCCGCCGGCCGATGATCTACAGCGGCGGTGGCGTGATCCTCGACGATGCCTCCAAGGCGCTCACCGAACTGGGCCATCTGCTGGGTTGCCCGGTGACCAACACCACCATGGGTCTGGGCGGCTTTCCCGCCAGCGACAGACAGTTCGTCGGCCTGCTGGGCATGCACGGCACCTATGAGGCCAACATGGCCATCTCCAATTGCGACGTGATGATCGCCATCGGCGCGCGCTTCGACGACCGCGTCACCGGCAACATCGAGAAGTTCGCGCCCAAGGCGAAGATCATCCACGTCGACATCGACCCGGCCTCTATCTCCAAGAACGTGAAGGTGGACGTGCCCATCGTCGGCGGCGTCAACAACGTGCTCAAGGCCATGCTCAAGCAGCTCAAGGCCGAGGGCTTCAAGCCGGACGAAGAGGTGCTGGGCAAGTGGTGGGCGCAGATCGAGAAGTGGCGCGCCAAGGACTGCCTCAAGTACGACGCCAGCGGCGATCGCATCAAGCCGCAGCACGCCGTGGATCTGCTGCACAAGATCACCAAGGGCGACGCCTTCGTCACCTCGGACGTGGGTCAGCACCAGATGTGGGCGGCGCAGTACTACGGCTTCGACAAGCCGCGTCGCTGGATCAACTCCGGTGGCCTCGGCACCATGGGCTTCGGCCTGCCGGCGGCGATGGGTGTGCAGCTGGCGCATCCCAAGGCGCAGGTGGCCTGCATCACCGGCGAGGGCAGCATCCAGATGAATATCCAGGAGCTGTCCACCTGCCTGCAGTACGACCTGCCGATCAAGATCGTGTGTCTGAACAACGGTTACCTGGGCATGGTGCGCCAGTGGCAGGAATTCTTCTACGACAACCGCTATGCGCACTCCTACATGGATTCGTTGCCGGACTTCGTCAAGCTGGCGGAGGCCTATGGTCATGTCGGCATTCAGGTCGACAAGCCGGCGGACGTGGAGGGCGCCATCAAGGAGGCCTTCAAGCAGAAAGACCGCCTGGTGTTCCTCAACATCCTCACGGACCCAACGGAAAATGTTTACCCCATGGTGCCCGCCGGCGCCGGGCTGGATGAGATGATTCTGATATGAGACACATCATTTCGATACTGATGGAAAACGAGGCCGGCGCCCTGTCGCGCGTGGCCGGACTGTTCTCCGCGCGTGGTTACAACATCGAGTCGCTCACCGTGGCGCCCACCGAGGACGTGACCCTGTCGCGCATGACCCTGGTGACGCGCGGCTCCGACGAGATCATCGAGCAGATCACCAAGCAGCTCAACAAGCTCATCGACGTGGTCAAGCTGGTGGATCTGGCCGAAGGCCCGCACATCGAGCGCGAGATGATGCTGATCAAGGTCAAGACCACCGGCAGTGGCGCGCGCGAGGAGATCCTGCGCCTGGTGGAGATATTCCGCGGCAACATCATCGACGTCACCCCCACCACCTACACCATCGAAATGACCGGCCGCGCCGACAAGCTCGACGCCTTCATCGTCGCCCTGGACAAGGCGCCGATCCTGGAAACGGTGCGTTCCGGCGTGTCGGCCATTTCCCGCGGCGTGAAAAGCTTGCGCGTCTGAGCCTTTGCCCCGGACGCAACACATTCAAAGAAAAGAAACAGGAGCAATACCATGAGCTTGAACATCTATTACGACAAGGACTGCGATCTCTCCATCATCAAGAGCAAGAATGTCGCTATTATTGGTTATGGCTCGCAGGGCCACGCCCACGCCAACAACCTCAAGGATTCCGGCGTCAACGTGGTGGTGGGCCTGCGCCCCGGCTCCGCTTCCGTGGCCAAGGCCGAGGCCGCCGGCCTCACCGTGAAGAACGTGCCCGATGCGGTGGCCGGCGCCGATGTGGTGATGATGCTGACTCCCGATGAGTTCCAGTCTGCGCTCTACCGGGAAGAGATCGAGCCCAACCTGAAGCAGGGCGGCACCCTGGCCTTCGCCCACGGCTTCGCCATCCACTACAACCAGATCGTGCCGCGCGCCGATCTCGACGTGATCATGGTCGCCCCCAAGGCCCCCGGCCACACGGTGCGCAGCGAGTTCGTCAAGGGTGGCGGCATCCCCGATCTGATCGCCATCTTCCAGGACGCCTCCGGCAAGGCCAAGGACGTGGCGCTGTCCTATGCCTCCGGCGTCGGCGGCGGCCGCACCGGCATCATCGAGACCACCTTCAAGGACGAGACCGAGACCGACCTGTTCGGTGAACAGGCGGTGCTGTGCGGCGGTGCCGTGGAGCTGGTGAAGGCCGGCTTCGAGACCCTGGTGGAGGCGGGCTACGCCCCCGAGATGGCCTACTTCGAGTGCCTGCACGAACTCAAGCTGATCGTCGACCTGATGTACGAGGGCGGCATCGCCAACATGAACTATTCCATTTCCAACAACGCGGAATACGGCGAATACGTCACCGGCGAAAAGATCATCAACGAGGAGAGCCGCAAGGCCATGCGCGAATGCCTGCGCAACATCCAGACCGGCGAATACGCCAAGCGCTTCATCCTCGAAGGCCAGACCAACTACCCCGAGATGACCGCGCGTCGCCGTCTCAACGCCGAGCACCCCATCGAAAAGGTGGGCGAGGACCTGCGCAGCATGATGCCGTGGATCAACAAGATCGTCGACAAGTCCAAGAACTGACCGGCATCGACCGACAACACCGGGGACAGGCCAGCTGGCTTGTCCCCGGTTTTGTTTTGGCTCTTTAGTGACACCATAGAGTTTTCACCATGCTCGCCTATCGCTACCCCCTGATTGCGCGTGAAGGCTGGCGCTGGATAGCCCTGGCCGCCGCCATCACCCTGTTGCTGCAATGGCAGTTCGGCTGGCTGGCCGCGCCGCTGTGGCTGGTGGTGGGACTGTTGCTGTTCCTGTTTCGTGACCCGCCGCGCCGGGTGCCGCCTTCGCCGCTGGGCATCGTCAGCCCGGTGCACGGCCGGGTGCTGTCCATTGACACCACGCGGGATCCCTGGCTGGAACGGCAGGCCGTGCGCATCACGATACACATGCGCAAGAGCGATATCTTTTCCGTGCGCAGCCCCATGGAAGGCAAGGTGCTGCAACAATGGCTCGGCAAGCGCGACGGTCCGGCCGACGGCCCGCGTTACGCGCAGTGGATCCAGAGCGACGAAGAGGACGACGTGCTGCTGGTGATCGCGCCCAGCCTGCGCGCCCTGCCGCCCCGCTGCTATGTGCACAGCGGCGAGCGCATCGGCCAGGGACAGCGTTGCGGTTTCCTCTATTTCGGCGGGCGGGTCGAGGTCTGGGTGCCGACGGGTTCGCGCATCGACGTCGAGGCAGGCGACAAACTGCGGGCCGGCAGCGACATCATCGCCACCCTGGTGCACGAAAAGGTGGTGCCGCCAAAGGTGGACAGCGGCCCGGCCAACGGCGATCATTGAACGCATGACAGAGCCAACGCCAGAAAAACCATCGCCGGACCTTCCCCCCGTTGAGGAAGCGCCGGAAGGCGAGGAGGAAGGGGCGAAAAAAAAGCGCCCGCGCGGCATCTATCTGTTGCCCAACCTGTTCACCACCGGCTGCCTGTTCGCCGGCTTCTACGCCATCGTCGCCTCCATGAACGGCCGTTTCGAGGCCGCCGCCATCGCCATCTTCATCGCCATGATCATGGACGGGCTGGACGGCCGCGTGGCGCGCATGACCAACACCCAGAGCGAATTCGGCGCCGAATACGACAGCCTCGCAGACATGGTGTCCTTCGGCCTCGCCCCCTCGCTGGTGATGTTTCAATGGGCCCTGTCCGACCTCGGCAAACTGGGCTGGCTGGCCGCCTTCGTCTACACCGCCGGCACCGCGCTGCGCCTGGCGCGCTTCAACACCCAGGTGGGCATCGCCGACAAACGCTACTTTCAGGGCCTGGCCAGCCCCGCGGCGGCAGCCGTCGTCGCCGGCCTGGTGTGGCTGGGGCAGGGCTACCAGTGGGAAGGCCGCAGCATCGCCATCCTCGCCCTGCTGATCACCGTGGCCATGGGTGTGCTGATGGTCAGCAACGTGCGTTACCGCAGCTTCAAGGACCTCGACCTCAAGGGCAAGGTCCCCTTCGTCGCCATCCTGGCCGTGGTGCTGGTATTCGTCCTCGTCTCCATCGATCCGCCACAGGTGCTGTTCACGGTGTTCTTCCTCTACGCCGTCTCCGGCCCGGTGGGCACGCTGATCTCTCTCCGCAAGCGTCGCGCCGAGCGCCGGGCGCAGAATTCGCCGGGCTCGCGGCCCGAGGACTAGTACGCCATCCTGATTTATCGTCTCGATGGGATATTCGGCGCGCTTGGCAAACCCTGAGCGGATCGCTATAGTTGAACCCATGACCTCGAATCGCACCCAAGCTTCTGTTGCCGCCATCCCCGCCGGGCGGGCTGTGGTGCGTCCGGGCGCGGCGTTCCATCCCTCGCTTTGCCTGCTGTTCCTACTGCCCTAGCGGCAGACGACTCTACTCCCCCCAACATTCCGAATACCCCCGTGCCGCGCGACCGTCGCCGGCACGGATCGTGTTTATGCCGTCTGACAGGGGCATTTTTGCAGGCCCGCTGTTAAGATGGCGCGATACCGATGGAGCCCATCATGACCGACAAATTGATTGTTTTCGATACCACCTTGCGCGACGGCGAGCAGAGCCCCGGCGCGTCCATGACCCGCGACGAGAAGGTGCGCATCGCGCGCGCCCTGGAGCGCATGCGGGTGGACGTGATCGAGGCCGGTTTCCCCATTGCCAGCCCCGGCGATTTCGAGTCGGTGAAGGCGGTGGCCGATGCCGTCACGGACAGCACGGTCTGCGGCCTCGCGCGCGCCCTCGACCGCGACATCGACCGCGCCGGCGAGGCGCTGAAGGGTGCCAATTCGGCGCGCATCCACACCTTCATCGCCACCTCGCCCATCCACATGAAGATGAAGCTGCGCATGCAGCCGGATGCGGTGCTGGCGCAGGCGGTGGCGGCGGTGAAGCGGGCGCGAAAGTACACCGACAACGTGGAGTTCTCGCCCGAGGACGCCGGCCGTTCCGAACTCGACTTTCTCTGCCGCGTGCTGGAGGCGGTGATCGACGCCGGCGCCACCACGGTGAACATCCCCGATACGGTGGGCTACAACCTGCCACACCAGTTCGGCGCCCTGATCGGCAACCTCATGGAGCGGGTGCCCAACGCCGACAAGGCGGTGTTTTCCGTGCACTGTCACAACGATCTCGGCCTCGCCGTGGCCAACTCCCTGGCCGCGGTGACCGCCGGCGCGCGGCAGGTGGAATGCACCATCAACGGCCTCGGTGAACGCGCCGGCAATGCCGCGCTGGAAGAGGTGGTGATGGCGGTGAGCACGCGCCACGATGTCTTCGACTGCACCGTCGATCACATCGACCGCACCCAGATCGTGCCCTGTTCGCGCCTGGTGTCCAGCATCACCGGCTTCACCGTGCAGCCCAACAAGGCCATCGTCGGCGCCAATGCCTTCGCCCACGAGTCCGGCATCCACCAGGATGGTGTGCTCAAGTCGCGTGAGACCTACGAAATCATGCGCGCCGAGGATGTCGGCTGGAGCACCAACCGCATGGTGCTGGGCAAGCACTCGGGCCGCAATGCCTTCCGCTCCCGCCTCGCCGAGCTGGGCGTGACCTTCGCCTCCGAGGAGGAGCTGAACGCCGCCTTCGTGCGTTTCAAGGAGCTGGCCGACAAGAAGCACGAGATCTTCGACGATGACTTGCAGGCCCTGGTCACGGAGGCCAGTCTCGAGGCGGAGAACGAGCGCGTCAAGCTGGTTTCGCTCAAGGTCTGCTCCGAGACCGGCGAGACGCCCCATGCGGCGGTGACCCTCAACGTCGACGGCGAGGAACAGACCGGCGAGGCGGACGGCAGCGGCCCGGTGGATGCCACCTTCAAGGCCATCGAGTCGGTGGTGCGCAGTGGCACCGAGTTGCAGCTCTATTCGGTCAACAACATCACCAGCGGCACCGACTCGCAGGGCGAGGTGACGGTGCGCCTGGAGCAGGGTGGACGCATCGTCAACGGCCAGGGCGCGGATACGGATATCGTCATCGCCTCCGCCAAGGCCTACGTCAACGCCCTCAACAAGATCTTCACCCCCGAGGATCGCGAGCACCCGCAGGTATAGGCGGGGAGCCGGGCGATGAGCGGAGCGGCACGACGACGCGCGTATCTGCAGGCCATGGGCATCCAGGCCTGGCGGCGGCGTGACGGGGAATCGCCGGCGGCGGACGAGACGGCGCGGGATGCCGCTCCAGCCGCCGCCGGGGACCCGGTGGCCGGCGAGGGGGGCGTGGCCGACGCCGGGCAGGTGCAGATCCCGGCCGCGCCCGAGACCGGGATGCCGCAAACCGCCGCGCCGGAGGGCCGCGCCGATGCGCGGCCGACGCCCGTCGAGCCGCCCGCGCAGCCGGCACACGGCGGGCGGCCTGCCGCCCCCGCGCCCGCGCCCAGCGTCCCGGCGGCCATCGATGTCGGCGACCTGGGCTGGGACGCCCTGCAGGCCGCCGTGGCCCGCTGCACGGCCTGCGAGCTGCACGCCACCCGCACCCAGACCGTGTTCGGCACCGGCAACCGCAACGCCGACTGGATGATCGTCGGCGAGGCCCCCGGGGCCGACGAGGACCGCTTGGGCGAGCCCTTCGTCGGCCGCGCCGGGCAGCTGCTCAACAACATGCTGCGCGCCATCGGCCTGCAGCGCGAGCAGGTCTACATCGCCAACGTCGTCAAGTGCCGTCCGCCCAACAACCGCAATCCGCACGTGGATGAAATCAGCCGGTGTCTCGGCTATCTGCAACGGCAGGTGGAACTGGTCAGGCCGCGCCTGATCCTGGTGGTGGGGCGCGTCGCCGCCCACGGCCTGCTCAAGGTGGATACCCCGCTGGGCAAGCTGCGCGGGCAGGTCTATCGCTTCTGCGACATCCCGGTGGTGGTCACCTATCACCCGGCCTACCTGCTGCGCACGCCGCGCGACAAGGCCAAGAGCTGGGACGACCTGCGCTTCGCGCGCCGCGTGGCGGAAGGGCGTGAGGGTGGAGGCGGACCGGCATGAGCGCCGTGGTGCGGCCGGGCGAGGTGCAGATCCGCGCCATGCTGCCGACGGACGTGCGCTCGGTGATGGCCATCGAACTGGCCGAGTATCCCTTCCCGTGGACGGCGCGCATCTTCAGTGACTGCCTGCGCATCGGTTACTGCTGCCGCATCGCCGAGATCGATGACCAGCCCGTCGGCTACGGCATCATGTCCAGCGGCGCCGGCGAGGCGCACATTCTCAACGTCTGCGTGGCCGGCGCCTTTCGCCGTCGCGGCCTGGGCCGCACGCTGATGCTGCACCTGCTGGACGAGGCGGAAACCCTCGGCGTGGAGACGGTGTTTCTCGAGGTGCGTGAATCCAACCCGGTGGCGATGCGCCTGTACGAGAGCCTGGGCTTCAACCGGGTGGGCACGCGCAAGGGCTATTATCCGGCCGAAGGCGGCCGCGAGGACGCCATCATCATGGCCCTGCCGCTGTCCTTTCCCGTGGTCTGAACGCCAGCGTGCCGATGACTGCCGACAACGCCGCCAGGCCCGCGGCGATCTTCCTCATGGGACCGACCGCCTCGGGCAAGACCGATCTGGCCGTGCAGCTGGTGCGCCGCCTGCCCTGTGACATCATCAGCGTCGATTCGGCGATGGTGTATCGCGGCATGGACATCGGCACCGCCAAGCCGGACGCCGCCACCCTGGCCGAGGCGCCGCACCGCCTGATCGACATCTGCGATCCGGCCGAGGCCTTTTCCGCCGCGCAGTTCCGCGAGCGGGCGCTGGCGGAGATCGACGAGATCCTCGGCCGCGGGCGCATCCCCCTGCTGGTGGGCGGCACCATGCTCTATTTCCGCGCCCTGGAGCAGGGCCTGTCGCCGCTGCCCTCGGCGGACGCCGGGGTGCGCGCGGCGCTGGCGGCCGAGGCCGCCGCGCAGGGCTGGCCGGCCATGCACGCGCGTCTGGCGGCGGTCGATCCGCGTGCCGCCGCGCGTATCGGGGCGACCGATCCGCAGCGCATCCTGCGCGCGCTGGAGGTGTTCGAGCTGACCGGCGAGCCGCTGTCCGACTGGTTCGAGAAGCCGCAGGACAATGTGCTGCCGTTCCGCCCCGTGAAACTGGTGCTGGCCCCCGCGGATCGCGCCCTGCTGCATGCGCGCATCGCCCGGCGCTTCCGGCAGATGCTCGATGCCGGCCTGCTCGATGAGGTGCGGCGCCTGCGCGCGCGCGGCGATCTGCATGCGGCGCTGCCGGCCATGCGCGCCGTGGGCTACCGCCAGGCCTGGGCGTATCTGGACGGCGAGCTGGACCGCGACGGCCTGCTGGAGCGCGGCGTCATCGCCACCCGCCAGCTGGCCAAGCGTCAGTTCACCTGGCTGCGCAAGGTGCGGGATGCGGCCTGGTTCGAGCCATTGGACGAAGAATTACTGGACAAGGTCTTGAAATATCTGGGCCCCGGCACCACATCTCGTGCGTAAGCAGTCATTTGCGCTGTATCATGGCGTATGCGCTGTATTTTTTAGGGGGAATGCCCCGCAGCGGATACAATAGTCGCCGCGTTCGGCCGAAGTTTCGGTTGATGGCGGCAACAACGATAAATTCCAAGGAGAACATCATGTCAAAAGGGCAGTCGCTACAAGACCCTTTCCTCAATGCCCTGCGCAAAGAACGCGTACCCGTGGCGATTTACCTGGTGAATGGCATCAAGCTCCAGGGCCAGATCGATTCCTTCGACCAGTTTGTGGTGTTACTGAAAAACAGCGTCAGCCAGATGGTCTACAAGCATGCCATCTCGACCGTGGTGCCGGCGCGCAATGTCAAATTACCAACCAGTGACGGTGGTTCCGATTCTCCCAACGCCTAACGTTCCTGCCGCTGGAGGCGCCGTTGTTCGAGCGTCCGAGTAAAGGGGACGGCGAGCGCGCCGTCCTCGTCCATGTGGATTTTTCCGACCAGGAAGATCGCGAAGATCTCGAGGAATTTCGTGAACTGGCCATGTCCGCCGGGGCCGAGCCCGTGGCGGTGGTGACCGGTTCGCGCAAACGCCCCGATCCACGCTATTTCCTCGGCAGCGGCAAGGCCGAAGAGGTGCGCCAGTGCGTGCAGTCGGTGGACGCCGATGTGGTGCTGGTGGATCATGCCCTGGCGCCATCGCAGGAGCGCAATCTGGAGCGCCTGCTGCAGTGCCGGGTGCTGGACCGCACCGGACTGATTCTCGACATCTTTGCCCAGCGCGCCTCGACCCACGAGGGCCGGGTGCAGGTGGAACTGGCGCAGTTGCGGCATATCTCCACCCGGCTGGTGCGCGGCTGGACCCATCTGGAGCGGCAGAAGGGCGGTATCGGCCTGCGCGGTCCGGGTGAGACGCAGCTGGAAACGGACCGCCGCCTGCTCGGCGACCGCATCAAGCAGCTCAACAAGCGTCTCGAGCGGGTCAGCAACCAGCGCGGCCAGGGCCGGCGCGCGCGGGCGCGGGCGGAGATCTCCACCGTATCGCTGGTGGGTTACACCAACGCCGGCAAGTCGACCCTGTTCAATCGGCTCACCGAATCGAAGGTGTACGCGGCGGACCAGCTGTTCGCCACCCTCGATCCGACCCTGCGCCGGCTGGAGTTGCCGGACGCCGGGCCGGTGATCCTCGCCGACACGGTGGGTTTCATCCGCCACCTGCCGCACGACCTGGTGGCGGCCTTCCGCTCCACCCTGGAAGAGACCCGAGAGGCCGGCCTGCTGCTGCATATCATCGACGCGGCCAACGAGAATTACCGCGCCAATATCGAGCAGGTCAATGCCGTGCTGAAGGAGATCGGCGCCGACAAGGTGGCGCAGATCGAGGTCTTCAACAAGGTCGATCTGCTGCCGGGTCAGGGGCCGCGCGTGGAGCGCGACGAGCACGGCCGGGTGGTGCGGGTGTGGCTGTCGGCGGCCAGCGGGGAGGGCGTCGACCTGCTGCTGGCGGCGCTGGCCGAGTATCAGCGCACGGACGTGGTGACGGAGTGCCTGCGCATCCCGGCCAGCGACGGCCGCCTGAGGGCGCGCCTGTTCGCCCTCGGCAAGGTTCTCCACGAGCGTGTGGACGGCAGCGGGGATCTGCTGCTGGAGGTGCAGCTGGAGCGCAAGGATCTGGAGAATCTGCGCAAGTCCGAAGGCCTGACCGCCTGAGCCGGGCGCCCATGATCGATTCATGCGGCGCGGTGTTGCGCAGCGAAACGACTCGCGGCGGCGTTGCGAATCTTGCCGATGGCCCGGCGATTGGTTGCGATTGACGCCCTTTGCCGGATGATTTCATTGCATAATCCCGTCGCCCCTGAATTAATCAGGGCCTCCCTGGGTCCAACCCCCATGACGATAACGGTTGCGGGTGAGGCCCTGGCCCCCTAAAATTCAGCTCTTGTGCCAGCTGTTCGCTGGCATTCAACTTTTTATGACTGACGGAGTTACATAGATGGCCTGGAATGAACCGGGTGGTTCCGGCAACAAAGATCCCTGGGGCGGTGGTAACCGCGGTGGCAACAATCAGGGTCCCCCTGATCTCGACGAAGTGGTAAAGCAGCTGCAGCAGAAATTCAGCGCCATCTTCGGTGGCGCCAAGAAAGGCGGTGGCGGTGGCTCGACGCCGGGTGCAGGCAAGGCCGGCTCCATCGGCCTCGGCGTGATCGCCGTGGTGCTGGTGGTGGTATGGGCCATCTCCGGCATCTACATCGTCGATGAAGGCCGTCGTGGCGTGGTGCTGCAGTTCGGCGCCTACGCCAAGACCACCATGCCGGGACCGCACTGGCACCCGCGCTTCATCCAGACCGTCGAGGTGGTGAACGTCGAGGAGAGCCGCGCGCTGACCGTGGGCTTCCGCCAGACCGGCGGCAGCCGCCCCACCAGCAGCACCGTGGGCCGCGAATCGCTGATGCTGACCCAGGACGAGAACATCGTCGACGTGAAGCTGGCCGTGCAATACAAGGTCAAGAGCGCCAGCGACTACCTGTTCCGCGTGCGTGATCCGGAGGCGGTGCTGCGCCAGGCCACCGAGAGCGCGATCCGCGAGGTCATCGGCAAGAACGACATGGACTTCATCCTCAAGGAAGGCCGCGCCGACATCACCGCGCAGACCATGGAGCTGATCCAGGCAACGCTCGACCGCTACCAGTCCGGCCTGATCATCACCACCGTGAACCTGCAGGACGCCCAGCCGCCGGAGCAGGTGCAGGACGCCTTTGCCGACGCGGTCAAGGCGCAGGGTGACTCGGAGCGCGTGAAGAACGAGGCCGAGGCCTACCGCAATGACATCATCCCGCGCGCCCGTGGTAACGCCGCGCGCCAGATCGCCGAGGCCAACGCCTACAAGGAAAAGGTCATCGCCGAGGCGGAGGGTGAGGCCTCCCGCTTCAAGCAGGTGCTGGCGGAATACCAGAAGGCGCCGGAGGTCACACGCAAGCGTCTGTATCTGGAGTCCATGGAATCCGTGTTGAGCAACAGCAGCAAGGTGCTGGTGGACGTGAAGGAAGGCAACAACATCATGTATCTGCCATTGGATCAACTGATGGGCGATGGACCCGGCAGCACCAGCAGCCATCGTCGCATCGTGGAAAGCATCAGCCCGTCACAGATATCGCCCGCGGACCGTCGCGTGCGTGACAACGTTCGCGGCAGGGGAGAACGCTAATGACCCAGCTTAAAACCATCATTGGCGCCGTTTTGGTGCTTGCCGTCTTCATCGGTTCGGCCGCCATCTTCACGGTGGATGAACGCGAGAAGGCGATCCTGTTCCGTCTCGGTGAGATCGTGCGCACCGACTTCGAGCCGGGGCTGCATTTCAAGACCCCCTTCGTCAACAACGTGCGCAAGTTCGACGCCCGCATCCAGACCCTGGACGCCGAGCCCGAGCGCTTCCTCACCGGCGAGAAGAAAAACCTCATCGTCGATTCCTTCGTCGAGTGGAAGATCAGCGACGTGGCCAACTACTACACCGCCACCGGTGGTGACAGCCTGACCGCCAATGTGCGTCTGTCGCAGATCATCAAGGACGGCCTGCGGGGCGAATTCGCCAAGCGCACCATCAAGGAAGCCATTTCCGGTGAACGCGCGGAGATCATGAAGGTGATCACCGCCGAGGCCAACAAGGAAGCCAAGGCCTTCGGCATCGAGATCGTCGACGTGCGCATCAAGCGCATCGATTTCCCGCCGGAGATCAGCGACTCGGTGTTCCGCCGCATGCGCGCCGAACGCGAGCGCGTGGCCAAGGACCTGCGTTCGCGCGGTGCCGAGGCGGCGGAACGCATCCGCGCCGAGGCCGACCGTCAGCGCACCGTGATCCTTGCCGACGCCTACCGCGACTCCGAGGTGCTGCGAGGCGAGGGCGACGCCAAGGCCACGGAGATCTACGCCAAGGCCTATGGCAAGGATGTCGAGTTCTACTCCCTGTATCGCAGCCTGAATGCCTACAAGGCGACCTTCAACAGTCGCGACGACATTCTGGTCATCGAGCCGGACTCGGAGTTCTTCAAGTACTTCAAGTAGCGCGCAACCCGCCGGGGCCTCGTGTCCCGGCGGGTTTTGCCGTTTATCGAATACCGATCAATCGTTTTTTCGTCTCAGCAGGCCGTTCGGATGTGGCAGGATTTGTTTAGCGCGCTCGCGCTGGTGCTGGTGATCGAGGGGCTGCTGCCCTTTCTGACCCCGGCCGGTTATCGCAAGGCCATGATCAGCATGTTGCAAATGAATGACCAAAAGCTGCGCATCATGGGGCTGAGCAGCATGTTGGCCGGACTTTTCTTTCTGTATCTGGTTAGAAGCTAACTATGAATAGTGACCGCTGGCTGTTGCCGGATGGCATCGAGGAGCTGCTGCCGCCACAGGCCGCAGAACTGGATCGGCTGCGCCGCATGCTGCTGGATCTGTTTCAGCGCTGGGGCTATGAATTGGTGATGCCGCCACTGGTGGAATATCTCGATTCCCTGCTCACCGGCACCGGCAACGATCTCGACATCCAGACCTTCAAGCTGACCGATCAGGCCAGCGGCCGCCTGCTCGGCGTGCGTGCCGACATGACGCCGCAGGTGGCGCGCATCGACGCCCACCGGCTGGCCGGGCGCGAAGGCCCCGTGCGCCTGTGCTACCACGGCACGGTGTTGAATACCCGCGGCGATGGCCTCGGCGGCTCGCGCAGCTTTACCCAGATCGGCGCCGAACTCTACGGCCATGCCGGGGTGGAGAGTGACAGCGAAATGCTCTGCTTGATGCTGGAGACCCTGCAGGCGGCGGGCGTGAAGACGGTCTTCATCGACCTCGGCCACGTCGGCATCTTCCGCGCCCTGAGCCGCGCCGCCGGCCTCGACGAGCCCCGGGAGTCGCAGCTGTTCGACGCCCTGCAGCGCAAGGCCGTGCCCGAGATCGAGGCCCTGCTGGATGCATGGCGGCTGGCTGGCGACGTCGGCGCGCGCCTGAAGGAGCTGGCCTGGCTCAACGGCGGTGTCGAGGTGCTGACCCGCGCCCGCCAGTGTCTGGGCGACGATGCCGCCATCGTCGCGGCCCTCGATCAGCTGGAAGGGCTTGCGGAGCTGGTCGGCCGGCAACGGCCCGAGGTGCCGCTGCATTTCGACCTCGCCGAGCTGCGCGGCTACCATTACCACACCGGCGTGGTGTTTGCCGCCTATGTGCCGGGCCAGGGCCGCGCCATCGCCCAGGGCGGGCGTTATGACGACATCGGCAAGGTGTTCGGCCGCGCGCGTCCCGCCACCGGCTTCAGCGCCAACCTCAATGGCCTGATGCGGCTGGCGGGCGTGACCGTTGCGGCCGGCCGGGGCATCTTCGCCCCGGCCTGCGAGGACGTTGCGCTGCAGGCCGCCCAGGCGGAAAAGATCATGGAACTGCGCGCCAGCGGCGAGCGGGTGGTGGCGGGATTGCCAGGACAGTCGGGGGGGGCGGCCGAGGCCGGCTGTGATCGCGTGCTCGTGGCCGTCGACGGCCAGTGGGTGATTCAGAATTCGAACAGTAAAGGTGAGCAGTAGTCATGGGCAAGAACGTGGTAGTGATCGGCACGCAATGGGGCGATGAGGGCAAGGGCAAGATCGTCGACCTGCTCACCGAGCAGGCCCATGCGGTGACGCGCTTTCAGGGTGGCCACAACGCCGGCCACACCCTGGTCATCGACGGCGAAAAGACCGTCCTGCACCTGATCCCCTCCGGCATCCTGCGCGAGGGTGTCACCTGCCTGATCGGCAATGGCGTGGTGGTATCGCCGGCGGCGCTGATCGAGGAGATCGAGATGCTGGAGGCGCGTGGCATTCCCGCCACCGAGCGTCTGCGCATCTCCGAGGCCTGTCCGCTGATCCTGCCTTATCACATCGCCCTGGATCAGGCCCGCGAACGCGCCCGCGGCAAGGCCGCCATCGGCACCACCGGGCGCGGCATCGGCCCCGCCTACGAGGACAAGGTATCGCGCCGCGGCCTGCGCCTCGGCGACCTGTTCCACCGCGAGCGCTTCGCCGCCAAGCTGGGCGAGGTGCTGGACTACCATAACTTCGCCCTGCTGCACTATTACAAGGCCGAGCCGGTGGACTTCCAGCAGGTGCTGGACGAGGCCCTGACCCTCGGCGAGCGCATCCAGCCCATGGTGGCGGACGTGCCGGAGCTGCTGCATCAGGCGCAGAAGCGCGGCGAGAGCATCCTCTTCGAGGGCGCCCAGGGTGCGCTGCTGGATATCGATCACGGCACCTATCCCTACGTCACCTCCTCCAACACCACCGCCGGCGGCGCCGCCACCGGCAGCGGCGTCGGCCCGCGCGCCTTCGATTACATCCTGGGCATCACCAAGGCCTACACCACCCGCGTCGGCTCCGGCCCGTTCCCCACCGAGCTGTACGACGGTGACCAACTGCTGGATGCAGTGGGTGAGCACCTGGCCAGACAGGGCAACGAATTCGGCTCCACCACCGGTCGCGCGCGCCGCTGCGGCTGGTTCGACGCCGTGTCCCTGCGTCGTTCCAACCAGATCAACAGCACCACCGGCCTGTGCATCACCAAGCTGGACGTGCTCGACGGCCTGGAGACCATTCGCCTTTGCGTCGGCTACACCTGTGGCGGCGAAGACCGCCTGACCCCGCCGGTGGGCGCGGAGGCCTTCGCCGACTGCAAGCCCGTCTACGAAGAGATGCCGGGCTGGAGCGAATCCACCGTCGGCGTGAAGAAATACGACCAGCTGCCCGCAAATGCGCGTGCCTACCTCAAGCGCATCGAGGAGATCACCGAGACCCCCATCGCCATCATCTCCACCGGGCCGGACCGCAACGAGACCATTGTCCTGCAGCACCCTTTCGATTGATT
>JALSHB010000074.1 GCA_026982475.1 Chromatiales bacterium | reverse complement strand
TCCCAATTTTTCGTTAAATAGAACCACTATTCGCCTCAAAATCGGAAACATTTTGACTCGCTCTCCCACCATGCTCGCTACGATTACCCAAATCCGACAGACTCCAGACACACCACATGAACACTGACAGCAAGCCCACGGCCGGGCTCCACCAGCGCATACTGGACAACCTCAGCCATGCGGTGCTGATGTTCGATGCCGCGCTCAGACTGGTCTTCATCAACCCGGCCGGAGAAATGCTCTTCGCCGTCAGTGCCAGTCGCCTGCTGGGGCTGCCCGCGAAAGACATCCTGCCCGCCGACAGCCCGCTGCTAGCCGCCCTCCGGCGCGGCCTGCGCGACGGCCACCCCATCACCGAACACGAGGTACAGCTCAGCCTGCCCGGCCAGCACAAGCTCACCGCGGACTGCACCGTCACGCCCCTGAGCACGCGCCCCGACGATTCCGGCCTGCTGGTGGAGCTGCGGCCGCTCGACCACCAGCGCCGCGTGGCCCGCGAGGAACAGCAGATCGCCCGCCAGCAGACCTTCCGCACCCTGGTGCGCGGCCTGGCGCACGAGATCAAGAACCCCCTCGGCGGCCTGCGCGGGGCGGCACAGCTGCTGGAACGCGAACTGCCGGCGGCCGGGCTGAAGGAATACACCGCCATCATCATCGGCGAGGCCGACCGGCTGCGGAACCTGGTGGACCACCTGCTCGGCCCCAACACCATCGCCCGCAAGGAGTCCCTCAACATCCACCGGGTCCTTGAGCACGTACGGCAACTGGTGCAGGCCGAAGTGCCGCACGGCATCCGCTTCCACACCGATTACGACCCCAGCATCCCCCACGTCACCGGCGACCGCGACCAGCTGATCCAGGCGGTGCTGAACGTGGTGCGCAACGCCGTGCAGGCCGTGGGCAACGAAGGCGAGATCACCCTGCGCACCCGCGCCCGGCGCCAGTTCACCATCGGCAGCCGCCAGCACCGCCTGGTGTGCCAGGTCTGCGTCATCGACAACGGCCCCGGCATCCCCGAGGAGCTGGTGGAAAACATCTTCTTCCCCATGGTCAGCGGGCGCGCCGACGGCACCGGGCTGGGCCTGTCCATCGCCCAATCGCTGATCAACCAGCACGACGGCCTCATCACCTGCAAGAGCCGCCCCGGACACACCCAGTTCTGCCTGTTGCTGCCCCTGGAAACGGGCGGCGCCAGTACAGAAAAGACCACCACGTCAGAAGAGAGAATCCCGACATGACGGACAGCAACCCTATCTGGGTCATCGACGACGACCACGCCATCCGCTGGGTGCTGGAAAAGGCCCTCAAGCAGGCGGGCATGACGGTGCAGAGCTTCGACAACGCCAACGGCATCCTCGAACGCCTCGAACACGAGACCCCCAGCGCCATCCTCACCGACATCCGCATGCCCGGCGTCGACGGCCTGCAGCTGCTGGAACAGATCAACGAAAAGCACCCCGAACTGCCGGTGATCATCATGACCGCCCACTCGGATCTGGACAGCGCCGTCTCCGCCTATCAGGGCGGTGCCTTCGAGTATCTGCCCAAGCCCTTCGACATCGACGAGGCCACCGAACTGGTGAGCCGCGCCGTGCAGCACAGCGCCTCGCGCCGCACCGCCAGCCAGGCCACCCCGCAGCAGGCGGCGCCGGAGATCATCGGCGCCGCGCCCTCCATGCAGGAGGTGTTCCGCGCCATCGGCCGCCTCGCCCGCTCCAAGATCACCGTGCTCATCAACGGCGAATCCGGTACCGGCAAGGAACTGGTGGCGCGCGCCCTGCACCGCCACAGCCCGCGCGCCGACCAGCCCTTCATCGCCCTCAACACCGCCGCCATCCCCCGCGACCTGCTGGAGTCCGAGCTGTTCGGCCACGAGCGCGGCGCCTTCACCGGCGCGCAGAGCACCCGCGCCGGCCGCTTCGAACAGGCCGACGGCGGCACCCTGTTCCTCGACGAGATCGGCGACATGCCCGCCGAGCTGCAGACCCGCCTGCTGCGCGTGCTGGCCGACGGCGAGTTCTACCGCGTCGGCGGCCACACCCCGACAAAGGTCGACGTGCGCATCATCGCCGCCACCCACCAGGACCTCGAACAGCGCGTCAAGGAAGGCCAGTTCCGCGAGGACCTGTTCCACCGCCTCAACGTGATCCGCATCCACATGCCGCCGCTGCGCGAGCGCCACGAGGACATCCCCCTGCTGGCGCGCCACTTCCTCGCCCAGGCTGCCGAAGAACTGGGCGTCGATCCCAAGCAACTCGACCCCGAGGTGGAACACTACCTGTCACAGCTCGAGTGGCCAGGCAACGTGCGCCAGTTGGAAAACACCTGCCGCTGGCTCACCGTCATGTCGCCGGGCCAAGTGGTGCACATGGACGAACTGCCGCCCGAACTGCGGCAGGAAAGCGCACGCAGCCCCACCGGCGGCAGCTGGGAAGACGGCCTGCGCCAGTGGGCCGACCTGCGCCTCGCCAGCGGCGACAACGCCCTCCTCGCCGACGCCGTGCCGCGCTTCGAACGCATCATGATCGACGTCGCCCTGCAACACGCCGGCGGCCGCCGCCAGGACGCCGCCAAGCTCCTCGGCTGGGGTCGCAACACCCTCACGCGCAAAATCAAGGAACTGGGCATGTAACATAAATCTGTTGCACAAAAGCCACAATAACCCAGCCCGGCACCCCGATATCATTGATTTTTCTTCAGAAATGTTGCGAAAAGACACCACAGGGGATTGAATCCCCCCATCAACTGCCTGTATATTCCCGAACTGCGCCATATCTCGCCCAAGCAGCAGGCGCCACATCTACACCCATTTTTCATTCATAGGGAGAGCAGGATCCATGAAAAAGAATTTGATTGCCTTGGCCGTCGCCGCCGCCCTGACCAGCCCGCTGGCCGTTCAGGCCGCCGACTCCGCATCCGTCAGCGGTTTCGCCGAAGTCACCTACACCAATTACGGCGATACCGGCGCTGGCTCCAACGCCTTTGGCGCCAACGGCGAGGTCGACTTCCAGGCCAGCAAGGGCTCTGTGAGCGTACGCGTCGACGTCGACCTGACCTTGGCCACGGACACCGTCAGCACCGGTAACGACTCTGCCCGCATCGAGCAGGCCTTCTTCGCCTGGAAGGCCATGGACGCCGTCACCGTGATCGGTGGTGTGTTCAACAACCCCCTCGGCCAGGAAGCCAATGACGTCACCGACATCCAGTTCGTCACCCACAGCGCCGTCTGGAACATCTTCAACGGCCAGACCGTTTTGAACGACAACAACATCGCCGGCGTCGCCGTCGCCGGTGGCAACGAGATGTTCACCGGCACCCTGGCCGTGCTGAACGACCTCCAGCACGCCACCGACACCGACGGCACCATGAAGAACTCCATCGCCGCCGTGCTGAACGCCAATCCGATGGAAGGCCTGGCCCTCGAGCTGGGTTATGTCACGCAGGAAACCGGCGCCGAGAACGTCCTCGACTTCAACGCCCAGTACGACGTCAGCAGCCTCAGCGTTGGTGTGGACGTGCTGATGGCCGACAAGGCCGTGGATACCGCCTACAACGTGTGGGCCGGCTTTGCCGTGAACGACAAGGCCGCCATCAAGGCCCGCTACGAGGCCGTCTCCTTCGAGAACTCGGCCGTCGACGACAGCACCCGGATGACCGTCTACGGTTCCTATGACATCGAAGACAACCTGTCTGTCGCCCTGCAGTACTCCAGTGGCGACAATGCCTCCGCCGAGGCCGTCAGTGGCATCATGGACGACACTGCCGTACGCCTGCAGTTCCTTGGCACCTTCTAAACCCCGTCGGGCTTAGTCATCAGGCAGCAAAAGAAAACGGGCCTCCGGGCCCGTTTTTTTATGCCCGCGATCGGCC
>JALSHB010000073.1 GCA_026982475.1 Chromatiales bacterium | reverse complement strand
CTGCGCAGCAGGGCGAGCACGAAGTCGAACACGTGCACGCCGCTCTGCGCGGCCAGGGCCTCGGCCCGCTGCAGGGCGTCGAGGCTGGCGGCGAACTCGGCGTGCAGCCAGTGCATGAGGGCGCGCATGTGCCACCAGTAGATGCGCTGCAACTCGCTCACCGCCGGATCGGCCGCCAGGGCCTCGCTGCGCGCCAGCACCTGCTCGGCGCCGGCGAAATCGCCCATCCAGGAGTGGTGGATGACCAATTCGCAGGCGATGGCGATGCGCTGGTCGGCCTCCGGGGCCTGCGTCATCAGGTTCGTCACCTGCGCCGTCCAGTGCGGCAGGGCGGGGTCGCCGAGGCGGTGGTAGGTGAGGGCGTGGAACAGGCCGAAGGCCACCCGCGCGGCGGCCTCGGGGTCGGTGCAGGCGGCGCCACGCAGGCGGGCCGTCATGTCGTCGATGAGCCCGTCCAGGGGACGGAAGTCGTCCCAGGCGAGGATCACGGCATCCACGTTGCCCGCCCAGGCCAGGCACAGGCCGCGCTCGTCACCGTCTTTGCGGAAGCTCTCCAGGGCCTGTTCGAACAGCGCCCGCGCGGCGGCGACGTCGCGCTGCATGGCCACCTGGGCCTGCCAGTACAGCAGCCACGGCGTGTGCCGTTCGCCTTCCGGCAGGCGGTCGATAATCGCCGCCAGGCGGCCCCAGCGCCCCTGGGAGGCCAGCGCCGGGGCCTGTTCGCGCACCAGTTCGCGGATGGTTTCGTAGTCACCGAGTCGCGCATACAGCCGGGCCGCCTCCGGCCACCAGCCCTCGCTGGCCAGCCAGTCGGCGGCACGGCGCTGCAGGCTGTGGTGGGTCTGTTCGTCCAGGCTCGTCTCGCCCCGGCGCAGAAGAAATTCGCGAAACAGGGGGTGGAGCTGGAACAGCACCGGTTGGCTGGTCGTGCGAGTGACGAACTGGTGCCGCTGGACGAGTTCGTTCAGCAACTCGGCCGGCCCGGCCGGCCCGGCCTGGCCGGACACCGCGACGGCGCCGGCGGCGCTGATCTGCGGCAGCAGGGCGCAGGCCAGCAACAGGGTCTGTGTGGCCACCGGAAGGCGCTCGAAGACCTCGCTGGCCAGATAGTCGAAAACCTCCTCCGGCAAGGTGCCGACGGCGGCCGTCTCGCCGCCCCCCGCCTGCAGGGCGAGGATCATGCCTGCGCACCAGCCGCGGTAGCGGCGTTGCAGGCCTTCGAGTTCCGACGCCGCCAGCGGCGGCAGGCCCAGGCTGGCCACCAGGGCCCGCGTCTCGTCACGGTCGAAGGCCAACTCGGCGGCCTCCAGCACGGACAGGTGGCGATTGGCCCGCAGCCGCGCCAGCCATGGCGGCGGTCCCTGGCGGCTGATCACCAGCACGTTGATGCCCGGGGGGATCTCTTCGAAGGCGGCCGCCAGCGCCCCCTGCAGGGGGGCGTCATCGGGCAGGTCCTGGAAATTGTCGAATACCAGCACGCCCGGCGGCGTCAGGCCGGCGAACAGCTGCCGGAAGGCCTTGCGGGCGAACAGGGGCAGCGCCGGCAGGTGCTCCGGGCGCGGCACCGCCACCCGAGGTGCCTTCGGGGCACCGGTGAGCTGGCGGGCCGCCTGGTCCAGGTAGTGGAAAAAGGAGGCGGGGTCGGCGTCGCCTGCGTCGAGTTGGTACCACAGGGGGGAGATGCCCCGGGCCTCGAGGTAGCTTGCCGCAAGGGTGGTCTTGCCGTAACCGGCGGGCGCCTGCACCCATACGACCGGCTGCCGGAGAAGCTGGTCCAGACGCCGGAACAGGCGTGGGCGGGGAAAGGCGTCAACGGAAGCCGGTGAATGGATCTTTGCCAGGCCGGTGGTGCTCATCGTAAGCCGACTCCCATGGCGAAAAAGGGGGTTCACGAAAGGGTTCAGGAAAGTGCTCGTGAACGCTATCGGTGCTCTTGCCAACTATACCCGTTAGTTGCAAAAAGCGGGGCAAGAATCGCGCATATTCAGGCGTTATCGCATCTGGCGAGCTTTCGGCAGGCGGGCGCTGAGGGTGCGATCCCGCAAGACGTGGAGCGCAACAAGACGGGGTGGAGTCCGGGGTTGTCGACGGGAATGGCATGAAACGCCAATGCCCGGTGGGTGGTGTTCATCAGGCCCAGGGATGCCCCTGTTCCACCTCGACCACCCGGTTGCGCCCCTGGCGCTTGGCCTCGTACATGGCGACATCGACCTGGTGCAGCAGCTCGTCGGGGTCGCTGCAACCGCTGACGTTGTGGCAATAGGCCATGCCGATGCTGACCGTGGTGTGCAGGGTCTGGCTTTCAAACTGGAAGTGGTGGGCGTCGATGGCGTCGCGCAGGTCGCGCGCGCGCTGGCGGCCCGTCTCCAGTCCGGCGCGCAGCAATACCACGAACTCGTCACCCGCATAGCGGGCCGCCAGGTCGGTGTTGCGCAGGCCCTGGCGCAGGATGTTGGCGATCTGTATCAGCACTTCGTCACCGGCGGCGTGTCCGTGGCGGTCGTTGATGTCCTTGAATTTGTCCACGTCCAGCAGCAGGATGCAGACGCCCTGGCCATCGCCCTGGCGGCGGCCGTCCAGGCTTGCCAGCACCTGCTCGAAGTGGCGCCGGTTGGCAAGCCCGGTGAGGTGGTCGCTCTGCGCCAGGTATTCCAGTTTCTGGTTGCTCTTGCGCAGCTCGCGGGTGGCGATGTCCACGCGCTCCTGCAGCGAGTCATTGAGTTTGGCCAGTTCGGCGCGCGAGGCGATCAACTCGTCGACGGTGCCGCCGAGGCTTTCCGCCAGCTGGCGGATTTCCAGCGGCGCGCTGGGGCTGATCTTCGGCAGCTCGCTGCGGAAGTTGGTGTCGTGCAGGCGCTGCCCGGCGCGGGCGAGGGCATTCAGCGGGCGGGTGATCCAGCGCGCCAGGGACAGGCTGAAGACCAGCGCCAGGGCGATGCCGGCCAGCGCCCAGGCCAGTTCCGAGCCGCGTATCCTGGCGATCTGCGCCTCGATCTCCGCCTTCGGTTGGGGCACCATGATGCCCCAGCCCACCTTGGGCACGGAGGTATAGCCGGCCACCATCTCGGCCTTCTTGAAGGGCGAATAGAATTCGGTGACGCCGGTCTGGCCGGCCATCATCTTCTGCACGATGGGCAGGTGGGAGAGGTCCTTGACGTGGTCGCTGGCCCACGCCGGGTTGGGGTGGGCGATCACCCGTCCCAGCTGGTCGACGATGGCGGCGTGCCCCTGTTCGCCGAACCGGATGCCCTGGCGCAGCGCCTCGATGGCGCCGATCTTCAGCTCGCCCACCAGCAGCAGCGGCGCTTGCAAGGCGTTTGTGCCGTGCAGCAGGGTGCCCACCAACAGCGTCGTCTTGCCGGTGAAGGGGTTGATCACCACCGGGCTGAGGAAGGTGCGGCCGGAGTTGAACAGGTCGTCGATGAATTCCTCGGGGCCGAGGTTGAGTTGCACGGCGTCGCGCTTGCCGATGGGATAACTGCTCGCCATGCTGAGGATGCGCTGGTGATCGTCGAGCAGGAAGACGGCGCGGAAGCCGTGCAGGTAGTCCAGCCCCTCGGCCAGCACGGCGGCGTTGCTGGCCGGGTCCGTGGCGTCTTCCAGGGTGAGCATTTTCTCCCGCAGCAGGGAAAGGGCGATGCGGCGGTTGTTGACGTACTGGGCGATGGGCGAGGACAGATTCTCCGCCAGCGTCTGGTGTTTCTCGCGGACCTCGCGCCAGGCGTTTTTCCAGGACGCATGGTAGCTGTTGATACCCAGTATGCTCACCGGTAGCAGGGCCACGATGACAAAACTCAGGATCAGCAGGGTGTTGATCGACTGTCCGCGCAGCCGGGAAAGCACGCGGGGTTTGGCGTTCTGCAAATTACATCATCTCCAAGTGTTTCCCCGGAGCATACCCCCACA
>JALSHB010000072.1 GCA_026982475.1 Chromatiales bacterium | reverse complement strand
AATCCAGGCTTTGGTGATTCTGGCCAGAAAGCTTGCTCGCGTGGCTTTTGCCTTGCTCAAGAATCAGTCCGAATATCAACCAAAGTTTCATGCAGGAGGTTGTGTGAGAACATAGAATCTCCCACGGTTTCAATGCAATTCGTGGGATGTCATTTGCGTTTTTTCAGCGCCCTCTCCAGGCGGTCGCAGAACACCCGCAGGGTCTTCAACCGCGCATACTTCTTGTCGTTGGCCTCCACCAGCACCCAGGGGGCATATTCGGTGCTGGTGCGTTCGACCATGTCGTTGACAGCCTGTTCGTAGAGATCCCACTTCTCGCGGTTGCGGTAGTCCTCGTCGGTGATCTTGTGGCGCTTGAAGGGCGTCTCCTCGCGCAGCTTGAAGCGCCGCAGCTGTTCGTCCTTGTCGATGTGCAGCCAGATCTTGGTCAGCACGATGCCGTGCTCGACCAGCTGATCCTCGAAGTCGTTCAACTCGGCGTAGGCGCGCATCCATTCCTCCTGGCTGGCGAAGCCCTCGACGCGTTCCACCAGCACCCGCCCGTACCAGCTGCGGTCGTAGATGGTGACATGGCCGGCACGGCTGATGTGGCGCCAGAAGCGCCACAGGTAATGGTGGGCGCGCTCCTCGTCGGTGGGCGCGGCGACGGGGATGATGTGGTAGTGGCGCGCATCCATGGCCGGCACCATGCGGCGGATCACCCCGCCCTTGCCGGCGGCGTCCCAGCCTTCCATCACCATCACGCTGGAGACGCCCTTTTGCAACGCCTTGCGGGTGAGTCGGTTGAGCCGGCCCTGTTCGATTTCCAGCTCGCGCTTGTAGACGTCCGGCTCGACGCGCAGGTCCAGCCGCAGGGTGTTGAGCAGGGTCACCGGCTCGCCGCTGACCGGCGGGGTAATGGGGCGAAATTCCTGCGCTTCGGCGCCTGCCACCGGTTGTCGCGCCAGGCGCTGGCTGAGCCGGTCGAGGATGATCTGGCCGACGGTGAGGCCACGGTAGCGGGCGTCGCTGCCTTCGACGATGATCCACGGCGCCTCGCCGGTGCTGGTGAGGCGCAGGGCGTGCTCGGCGATGGGGCGGAACTTGTCGTAGAGCTTGAGGTGCTGGTGGTCGCGCTTGGTGACGCGCCAGCGGGTCTCGGGATTTCTTTCCAGCTTGCGCAGGCGTTTCGCCTGCTGCCGCTTGCTGAGGTGCAGCCAGATCTTGATGACCAGCGCGCCGTCGTCCACCAGTTCTTTCTCAAAGGTGTTGATGCGCGCCAGTTCCTCGTCCAGCCCGGCGGCGGAGGTCTTGCCGTAGACCCGCTTCGCCAGCGGCCCGCTGTACCACGAGCCCACGTACAGGGCCATGTGCCCCCTGGCCGGCAGGGCGCGCCAGTAGCGCCAGAAGCGTGGCCGTTGCCGCTCCTCCTCGGTGGGTTTGTCGAAGGCATCGGTACGCACGTAGCGGGGATCGAGCCATTCGTTGAGCAGGTTGACCGTCTCCCCCTTGCCGGCGCCGTCCACCCCGGAGATCAGCACGATGACCGGAAAGTCGGCCTGGCGTAACTGGAACTGCACCTCCAGCAGCTGGGTGCGCAGATCCGGCACCCGCTGTTTGTATTCTTCCTTCGATACCCTGTGTCCCAGTTCGGCGACTTCAAACACGCGCAACCCTCCACCCGCCCCGGCAAATTACCGGTGCCTTTATAAACAACTGTAACGCATAAACACGGCCTTTTTCGCTGTTGCGTTGATAAAATATTTTAATCATTCTCATAAGAAAAAACGACGTCATATCCACTGGTAAAATATAAATCTGCTATCGTTATTTACAGGCCCATGAAACCCAAAACACTGATGGAATCCCTGCGCAAGAAACTGCTCGCCCTCGACGGAAAGGGCTACAAGGCCTACAAGGCGATAAGCGGTGAATATGGCTTTTCCCTCGGCGAAACCCGCTTTCGCCTGAGCATCGATCATGTGCAGGGCGACCCCTTCGCCCTGCCCTCGCGCATCAGCGTGTGGCTGGACATGACACAGGCCCGGCTGCCAGAGTCACTGAGGAAAAACACGGTGCGGCGGGTGGCGCTGGAGGATTTTCTCGGCCGCGCCCTGAGGCAGGCCATCGGCCGTTTCGTGAAGGGCCGGCGCGGCTCCGGTTGCAGCGGCGAGATCAGCATTGCCGGTGGTGGCCAGCAGGTGCTGGTGCGCAACGCCGTGTTGATCTCGAGCCAAGGCGTGGAGGCGCGCCTGACCCTCGGCCTGCCGGCGGAGAACCGCCGCGCCGCCGGACGCGAGGCGCTGGCGATGTTTTTCGACGAGCTGCCGAAGGTGGTGGCGGCGGGGCTGTACTTCGACAACCTGGACGCCGCGCGGGCCGAACGGCACGTGTTCAGCGTCGAGGATCAGCACACCCTGCGCCACTGGCTGCGCGAGGAGGGCCTGGTGGCCTTCGTCGCCAACGGCGCCCACCTGCCGCGCGCCAGCGGCGTGGACGACCGGCCGCTGCGCAATCACGTGCTGCCCTTCGCCGCCCCCGATTCATTGACCCGCGTGGTGACCCTGCCCAATGCCGGCCGCATCGAGGGGCTGGGCATCCCGGCCGGCGTCACGCTCATCGTCGGCGGCGGCTTTCACGGCAAGTCCACCCTGTTGCGGGCGCTGGAATACGGTGTCTACGACCACATCCCCGGCGACGGCCGCGAACGGGTGGCGACCCTGGAGACGGCGGTCAAGGTGCGTGCCGAGGACGGCCGCGCCATCCACGAGGTCAACATCAGCCCCTTCATCAACCACCTGCCCTTCGGCCGCGACACGCAGCGCTTCAGCACCGAGAACGCCAGCGGCAGCACCTCGCAGGCGGCCAACATCATCGAGGCGCTGGATAGCGGCGCGGAACTGCTGCTCATCGACGAGGACACCTCGGCGACCAATTTCATGATCCGCGACGAGCGCATGCAACGGCTGGTGGCCGGCGACAAGGAGCCCATCACGCCGCTGGTGCGGCGCGTGCGCGAGCTGTACACCGCGCACGGCGTGTCATCGGTGATCGTGATGGGCGGTTCGGGTGATTATTTCGATGTCGCCGACACCGTGATCATGATGGACACCTATGAACCGCGTGACGTGACCCAGCAGGCCCACGCCCTGGCGCGGCCCATCGAAGACAGCCCGCCCGGCCTGCCGCCCTTCGAGCGCCAGGCCGCGCGCTGCCCCGGCCCGCAGGCGCTGGACGCCTCGCGCGGCAAGCGCCCGGTGAAGATCGACACCCCGGAAACCGGCCTGCTGCGCTATGGCAGGCACCGCATCGACCTGTCGCAGGTCGAGCAGCTCATCGACATTGGCCAGACCCGCGCCATCGGCCTGATGATCCATTATTTCGCCCGCCACTACGCCACGGACTGCCGCTCACTGGTCGAGGGCCTGCGGCGGGTCATGGATGATGCCGAGCAGTTCGGCCTGGACCGGTTCAGCGAATACAAGGTGGGCAATCTTGCCCTGCCGCGATTGTTTGAACTGGCCGCGGCGATCAACCGCATCCGCGAGGGGGAGTGGCGCTAGCAAGGACGGCAACCATTCACCACAGAGGCACAGAGAACACAGAGAATGCATCGATGGAATGAGCGTCAGGGGAAGGGGACGGGTGAGTGCGGAAAAATCCCGTTTCTTTCGCCAAATGGACCACCCCGCAGCACCAACAGTAGGCACCTTTCTTAAGGAACCTGCTTTCGCCTCAGGGCGCCTACCTTTTGGTGGTAGGCGAGCTGATGGGTATCGTGTTGTTCAGGGCCATAAAATTATTTCGCTGCCAGCAGCGGGGAATCCAACCCGGAGAGATCGAGCGATTTCACGACTACCGTGCGCACAAGATGGATATCCGACTCCTCAGTGAACCCTGCGTCTCTGTGGCGAATAGTGACAAAAAACGTATCTATTCACCACAGAGGCACAGAGAACACAGAGAATGCATCAGTGGGAGGCAATGCCCCGGGTGGCGATGTGGCCTGCCCCGACGACCTGGCATT
>JALSHB010000071.1 GCA_026982475.1 Chromatiales bacterium | reverse complement strand
TCCGGACGCACCGGGTGGGCCATGGGGCCGGCGTCCTCGCGGAACTGGTGGGTGCGCAGCACGTTGACATCCTGGATGCGCTGCACGCCTCTGGAATTCATGTCGGCGCTGAATTCCTGGTCGCGGAATACGGTGAAGCCTTCTTTCAGGCTGAGCTGGAACCAGTCGCGGCAGGTGACGCGGTTGCCGGACCAGTTGTGGAAATATTCGTGGGCGATGACGGACTCTATCCCCAAGTAGTCGGTGTCGGTGGCGGTGTCGGGGCGCGCCAGCACGTAGCGCGAGTTGAACACGTTGAGGCCCTTGTTCTCCATCGCGCCCATGTTGAAGTCGTCCACGGCGACGATCATGTACAGGTCGAGGTCGTATTCACGGCCGTACACCTCCTCGTCCCAGCGCATGGCCTTTTGCAGCGAGCGCATGGCGTGCTCGCACTTGTCGATGTTGTGATGCTGCACGTAGATGTGCAGATCCACCTTGCGGCCGCTGGTGGTGGTGAAGCTGTCCTCGATGCGGGCCAGGTCACCGGCCACCAGGGCGAACAGGTAGGCGGGCTTGGGGAAGGGGTCTTCCCACCTGGCCCAGTGGCGGCCGTCCTCCAGCTCGCCACTGGCGATCAAGTTACCGTTAGACAGCAGCACCGGGTAGTCGGCCTTGTCCGCCACCAGGGTGGTGGTGAAGCGTGCCATGACGTCGGGGCGGTCGAGATAATAGGTAATCTTGCGAAATTCCTCCGCCTCGCACTGGGTGCAGAAGTTGCCGCCGGAGGTGTACAGGCCGCCCAGCGAGGTGTTGGCGGCCGGGTGAATCCCGGTGACGACCTCCAGCTCGCAGGTATCGGGCAGCTCGGCGAGGGTGAGGCTGTGCTCGTCGAGGCGGAATTCATCCGTTTCAAGCACGCGGCCGTTCACGGCCACCGAGACCAGTTCCAGGTCATGGCCGTCGAGCACCAGCGGCTCACCTTCGCGCTCACGGCGAATCTTCAGGCGACTGGTGACGCGGGTGGTGTCCGGGTCGAGGTCGAAGTGCAGGTCGACGTGGTCGATGGCGTAGGCCGGCGGCTGGTAGTCGGCGAGGCGGATGGTCAGGGGTGTTTCGGGCATGGTGGACTCGTGTTGCGGCGAATGGGCGTAGGAGTGGGCCATGCCCGCGATAGATCCCAAATTTGCCACAGAGGCACGGAGAACACAGAGAAAACAATTTTATTGGTCTCCGCGTTCTCCGTGCCTCTGTGGCAAAAAGCCTTTATCGCGGGCATGGCCCGCTCCTACGATTTCGGTAATGTTGCGGGATTATAACCCACGTCATGCCTCGGGCATGGCGTCACTCGCTGGCGAAGTAGATATCGCCATAGTAGGCCGAGGCCGCCTGCCCCGTATTGTCACTGTCCGTCATCACCGCCACCGCGTCGATGTGGGTGATGTCTTCGCCGAACAGGCGCTTGAGATCCTCGCGCACGTTGCGCCGCTCCCGCACCCAGCGGCCGGTGTCCGTGCTGCCGGATCGCACCGCGAGCATCATGGCGTTGCCGGTGAAGGCGTTGGGCCAGCTCGTCCCCACTGGCTGGTTGCTGGACCAGACATAGTTCACCGCCCGGGTGCGCCAGAAGAACATGCCACCGTCCACCACCACATACACCCGCGCGGGATAGTCGTCGCCGCCCTTGCTGCGTTCGTCGTTGCCGCTGAAGGTCTCGTCCACACGCCACGACCAGTGCAGCCAGGGGGTGCGGGTGAGATCGATGCGCACCTTCTTGAACATGCCCGAGGCGCTTTTTTGTGCGCGGGCGTGCAGCGCCTTGCCCCGTTCCGTGTCGACGATCTGGTAGCGGGTATTGCCGACGAAGGACTTTTCCTCCCAGCCGCCGAGCTCGCCGGCGCTGAACCGGCCGACGGGCAGGGTTTCGGCGAGAGCGGCGGCGGACAGGCCGAGCAGTGTCAGTCCAACGACGGCGCACAACTGGCGGGCGAGGGAGCAAGAAGGCATGATGTTTTCCACGCAAGGGGGCGTAATGTCTCTGCCCTCTGACACACTGAACTCACCATCGTTACATTGAATCGTCCACATGAACCAAACCATGGCCGCACAAGTCTCCCTCGTTCTCCTCGGCCTGGTGGTGGCCCTGATGCTGTTTTCCCAGTGGCGCATTTCGCGCCTGAGCCGTGGCCTGCGCGGCCAACCGGCCCCGGCAGCGGCGCGCCCGCACCCGCACCCGCAGGGCGTGCTGTATATGTCCCGCTGCGCGCTCTACTTCGCCGAGAATACCGTGCACGACCCCGAGCGGCTCACGTGGTGGCACTGGAAGGACCGCCCGTGAGCGGGCCCCTGTTGCGCGTCAGCCGACTGGTGACCCATCAGCGCGGCCCTTTCGACCTGTCCATCGACGCCGGCGAATGCGTCAGCCTGCGCGGCCCCTCCGGCAGCGGCAAGTCGCTGCTGTTGCGCGCCATCGCCGATCTCGACCCCCATCAGGGTGAGGTGTGGCTGGACGGCGTGCCCTGCGAGCAGATCCCCGCCCCGCAATGGCGCCGGCAGGTGGCGCTGCTGCCGGTGGAGAGCCAGTGGTGGCAGGACAAAGTGGGCGCTCACTTTCCCGACGAAGACTGCCCCTGGCTGATCCCGCTGGGCTTTGACGAGACGGCGCTGGGCTGGCAGGTGAGCCGCCTGTCCAGCGGCGAAAAGCAGCGTCTGGCGCTGGCGCGGGCGCTGATGAACCGCCCCCGCGTGCTGTTGCTGGACGAACCCACCGCCAGCCTCGATGAAATCAGTGCGGCAGCACTGGAGGCGGTGGTGGCCGACTATCGCCATGCCGCCGGCGCAGCGGTGCTGTGGGTCAGCCACAGCGCCGCGCAGGCCGCGCGGGTGGCGTCGCGGCATTATCAACTCACGCCGCAGGGCGTGCGGGAAGGCAAGCCATGATCACCCTCAGCGTCTTCGATCTCAGCCTCGCCGCCCTGCTGGTGCTGATCCTGGCCGCTCTCAGCTGGCACATGCGCCTGGGGCTGGAGCGCTCACTGCTGATCGCCGCCCTGCGCACCGTGGTGCAACTGTCGCTCATCGGCCTGGTGCTGAAGACCGTCTTCGCCACCACCGGGGTGCTTTGGGTCGCCCTGATGGCCGTGGTGATGCTCGCCGCGGCCGGCTACGAGGTGATGGCGCGCCAGCAGCGACGCCTCAAAGGCTGGTGGGGCTATGGGCTGGGCACCGGCGCCATGTTCATATCATCGTTCGCCGTCACCGTACTGGCCCTGTTCACCATGATCGGCAACCAGCCCTGGTACGAACCGCAATACGCCATCCCCCTGCTCGGCATGATGCTCGGCAACACCATGAGCGGCATCGCCCTGGCACTGGACCGCCTGACCCAGACCGCCTGGCAGCAGCGCGCGGTGATCGAGCAGCGCCTGATGCTCGGCCAGACCCGCTTTGATGCCATCGACGAAATCCGCCGCGAGGCCATGCGCAGCGGCATGATGCACATCATCAACGCCATGGCCGCCGCCGGCATCGTCAGCCTGCCAGGCATGATGACCGGCCAGATCCTCGCCGGCGCGCCGCCCATGGAGGCGGTGAAATATCAGATCCTGATCATGTTCCTGATCACCGCCGGCACCGGCTTTGGCGTGACCACGGCGCTGTGGCTCGCCTCACGGCGGCTGTTCGACGAACGGCATCGGTTGCGACTGGATGTGCTCAGCGCCCCCCGTCAGTAGAACCGAGCCTTGCCCGCGATGGCTGTAAGGAAGAGAGTTCTGCTGTGTGAGCGGCTTCAGCCGCGAAGTGTAGGCGGGTACTCCGCCCGGATACCATGGCCTGAAGCCATTCCCTCAACACCCGCAACGCCATAACCACACAGGAATCACTGATAACGAGGCAAATGCCGTATAGTAACCTTTTGCGTAGCGCTTCAGCTCACCACAGAGACACGGAGGCACAGAGAAAGGCTCTTCAGGTTCATGCCGGGAATGGAATGAAACGCAGAGGCCGCAAAGGCGCAGAGGGCGCAAAGG
>JALSHB010000070.1 GCA_026982475.1 Chromatiales bacterium | reverse complement strand
ACGGCGGCCTTTTTCGTTGCAGCGGAGGGACGGCCAGCGTAATCTTGCCGCAGATTATCGCTAACGGTTTTCTTGTACGGAGGTTGGTATGGACACACGTTTTCAATGCTCACGGGGCCTTGCCCTGCTGGTCTTGCTGACCCTGCTGGCGGCCTGTTCCAGCAAGACCACGGTCGAGAGCGATCTCGGCATCAAGGGTGCGCCGGACTGGGTCAACGAGGGCACCAATATCCTCAAGACCAAGGACGGCCGCCTGTTCCACGGGGTGGGGTCGGCGCCGCCGCTGGGGGATCTCTCGTTGCAGACCTCCACCGCCGACAACCGCGCCCGCGCCGAGGTGGCGCGCATCCTGTCCTCCTACATGGAGATCGTCTCCCGCGACTACATTGCCAGCGGCCAGGCCGACGAGGCGGGTTTCACCGAACAGAGCGTGTCGCGCCAGATCGACAACATCACCAAGATCAACCTCACCGGGGTGCGCATCATCGGCCACTGGCGTGACCGCAAGACGGGCACCATCTACGCCATCGCCGAGCTGGACATGAAGCAGGTGAAGAAGACCCTGGAGGGCGTCGAGGCCATGAACTCGGGCCTGAAGAATTATCTGGATACCAGTGGCGGCAAGATTTTTGACCGCATCGCCACCAAGCGGGAGGACTGAGGCATGTTGTCGAAGAGCGTGAAGGTTCTGTGGGTACTGTTGCTGGCCGCGACCGTGGCCGCCTGCGCCACCAAGGTGGAGCGCATCGATACCGAGGAGGTGCGCGACCTCAGCGGCAACTGGAACGATACCGACTCGCGGCTGGTCTCGGAAGAGATGATCCGTGACGTGCTGTCGCGCCCCTGGCTCAACCGCTTCGTGCGCGATCACGGCGGCAAGCCGCCGGTGGTGATCGTCGGCGAGGTGCGCAATCTCAGCCATGAGCACATCAACGTCAACACCTTCATCGCCGACATGGAGCGCGCGCTGATCAATTCCGGCAACGTCGAAGTGGTGGCGTCGAGCAGCGAGCGCGGCGAGGTGCGCGGTGAGCGCAAGGATCAGGACCTGCATGCCCGCGAGGACACCCGCAAGGCCATGGGCCAGGAGATCGGCGCCGACTTCATGCTCAAGGGCACCATCAATACCATCGTCGATGCCGAGGGCCGCAAGCAGGTGAAGTTCTACCAGGTGGACCTCACCCTGATCAGCCTGGCGGACAACCGCAAGGTGTGGGTGGGGCAGAAAAAGATCAAGAAGTTCGTCGACAAGCGTTCGCTGCGACTCTGACCGTTCGCTCTTGAGCCGAGGCCAAGGCATGTATCGGGCCAGGGGATGGCGGGCGGGCGGACTGTGTCTGGGCGCGATCCTGCTGCTTTCCGGCTGCGCCAGCTACAGCCAGCGTTTCGATGCCGTCGAGGCGCAGCTGGCGGCGGGCAACCCGTCGGCCGCCCTGCAGGCGCTGGAAAAGAACCACGGCAACAGCCGCCGGGACGAGGTGTTGTACCAGCTCAACCGCGCCCTGCTGCTGCGCATGCAGGGCGAGTACCGGCAGAGCAATCAGGCGCTGGAGCAGGCCAAGCGCCTGATCGACGAGCTGGACGCCGTCAGCGTCAGCGAACAGGCCGGTTCACTGACCGTCAACGACACCCTGAAGAGCTATATCGGCAGCGATTTCGAGCGCGCCCTGCTGCATGTCTACGCGGCGCTGAATTATCTCCAGCTGGGGCTGCCCGACGAGGCACGGGTCGAGATCCTGCAGTTGGACGTGTTGCTCAACCTGCAGGCCGATGGTGAAGGCAAGGGATACACCGAGGATGCCTTTGCCCGCTATCTGAGCGGCCTCGTCTACGAGCAGCTGGGCGAGTGGAGCGACGCCATGATCGCCTACCGCAGGGCCTACCACGACTACCGGAAATACCAGGAATATTTCGGCGTCGAGCCGCCGCGCTCCCTGGGCCTGGCGTTGCTGCGCATGGCCGAGCACCTGGGCCTCAAGGAAGAGCTACGCGAGTACCGCCAGGCCTTCGCCATCGCGCAGTGGACGCCGCTGCCGGCGCTGCGCTCAGAGGGCGAGGTGGTGCTGATTGTCGGCACCGGGCTGGCGCCCAGCAAGCGCGAGGAGTCCACGGCCATCCTCGCCCCCGAGGTGGGGGTGATGGTGCGCGTCAGCCTGCCGCGCTACGAGACCCGGCCGCAGCCCGTCGGCGAGGTGCGCCTGCTGACGGACGCGGCAACGGCGGATGCCGAACTGGTGGAAGACATCGACGCCATCGCCATCAAGACCCTGCAGGAACAGATGCCGGCCATCACCGCCCGCGCGCTGGCGCGCGCGGTGGTGAAGTACCGCGCCGCCCGCGAGGCCGGCAAGCGCGACCAGGGGCTGGGATTGCTGGTGAACATCGCCGGCTTCATCAGCGAGCAGGCAGACACCCGCAGCTGGTCCACCCTGCCGCAGCGCATCTATCTGGCGCGCCGCTTCCTGCCGCCGGGGCGGCACGATGTCTCGGTGCGGCTGCTGGGACACGGCGGTCAGGTGCTGGCACAGAAGCAGTTCACCGGGGTGACCATCGAGGCGGGCCAGAAGGTCTACCTCAGCTGGCGCTGGATTCCACCCGACACGCGTGGCGGGAGACGATCATGAGAGTGTGGAGGGAGATGATCATGAGATCGGTATCGTTGCTGTTGCTGCTGGGCCTGCTGACGGCCTGTGCATCCATGGATCAGGGGCCGGACGCGCCGCCGGACTGGGTCGTCGGCAAGAGCAGCCAGTTCCCGGCCTCGCAATACCTGCTCGGCCGTGGTCAGGCCGCGCAGCGCGACGTGGCCACGGACCGCGCCCGCGCCGACCTGGCCAAGAACATCGAGGTGCAGGTCGAGGCGCAAAGCCGCGACACGGTCAGCGCCCGGCGCCGCACCGAGAACGGAAAGGTGGCCGGGGAGACCTTCAGCGAGAGCGCCAGCCGCGACATCGTCACCCGCACCCGGCAGGTGCTCCGCGGCGCCCGGGTGTCGGACGCCTGGCAGGACCCGCGCAGCGGTGATTTCCACGTCCTGGTGACCCTCAACCGCGCCCAGGCCGCGCGCCGCTTGCGCGACGAGATATCCCTGCTCGACGACCGCACCCGCGCGGCCATCGAGCGCGCCCGCCAGGTGGACGACCTGTTGCAGAAGATCGCCGCCGCCCAGCGTGCCGTCGATGCGCAACGTCAGCGCAACGACCTGCAGCGCGTGCTGCGGGTGGTGGCCCTGGGTGGGCAGGGCGTGCCGCCGAGATGGAAGCTGGCCGACCTGGAGGCCGAGCTGTTGGACTTGCAGTCACGCCTCATGATCCGCGTCCAGGCCGATGACGGCGCCCTGGCCTCGGTGGTGGCGGCCGGGCTGACCGCCGCCGGCTTCATGACCGGCTCCGAGGAGGAGGCGCTTTACACCCTCCAGGCCCGCTTCTCCGCCGGCCCGGTGGAACGGCGCGAAGGCTGGTACTGGCTGCGCGGCAACCTGGTGCTGACGCTGGTCGACCGTGGCGACAATATCCGCGGCGAAGCCAGCTGGCCGCTGAAGGTGTCGGCACAGGAACGGGGCTTGTTGCCGCAGCGTCTGATGCAGCTCATCGACCGCACCCTGGAGGGCGAGTTGAAGGCGGTGATTCTGGGTTTTGCGCAGTGAGTTGTTGATTCACCACAGAGACACGGCGTTCACAGAGAAACCCTTCAGTAGTACTACACATCAAATTTACCGCCAAGGGCGCAAAGGAATGCGAAGATAACGACATCGAACACTTTACGTTCCTTTGCGCCCTTGGCGGTTATTCGCTTTTGATTTTTCTTCTGTGTACTCCGTGTCTCTGTGGTAGAACAACTCTGCGCTAAGTCATCTATTTGCAGTTGGCCGTCAGCAGCCGGTCCAGCTGGTTGGCGAAGGCCTGCCGGTCGCCGTGGTTGAAGCTGGGTGGGCCGCCGGTGTCGATGCCGCTGGCGCGCATCTGGTCCATGAAATCGCGCATCGCCAGCCGCTGGCGGATGTTCTCCATGGTGTACAGTTCACCGCGCGGGTTGATGGCCCGTCCGCCCTTTTCGATCACCTCGGCGGCGAGGGGGATGTCCGCGGTGATCACCAGGTCGCCGGCGCTCAGTTGTTGCACGATGTAGTCGTCGGCGACGTCGAAGCCGGCGCCCACCCGCACCGATTTGATGAGACGCGAGGGCGGTGTGCGCAGGGGCTGGTTGGCGACCAGGGTCAGGGGCACATTGACCCGTTCGGCGGCGCGGAACAGGATGTCCTTGATGACCTTGGGGCAGGCGTCGGCGTCGACCCAGATGTGCATCAGCCGTCGCGGCCGTCGATGCGCTGGCGCAGCAGGATGGGGAAATAGATGTAGAAGAACAGGCAGAAGACGGCGATCCAGAGGAATTGCGAGATGCCGATCCACAGCAGGTAGTGCTGCGTGGTCAGCAGGGGAATGATGACCCGCACCACGCTCGCCGCGAGGATCAGGGCGAACAGCCAGCCGAGGATCTTCGGCGGGTCGAAGACGTTGCGCCCGGTGTGGCCGAGGGAGACGCGCGCCATCATGCCCACGGTCATCATGCCGATGCCGCCGACGGTGAAGGCGTGCACGGCGAGGGAGGGCGAGATGTCCGTGAACAGCAGGGCGAACTTGAGGGCGAAGCCGAGGATGATCCACAGGTAGGCGATGTACAGCACCCACAGCAGGGGCTTTTTCCAGATCCCCGGCGTGTGCCAGCCGGCCAGGCGCACGCTGTGCAATACCATCAGCGCCCCGGCCAGCCAGCCGCTGGCGGTGAGGTTGTCGAGGAAGGCGTCGCTGATCCACAGCCCGGCGAACAGGAACAGGCTGCTGAGATCCAGCCACAGGCGGTTTTTCAGCTGCACGGGGTAGCCGACGCCCTTTTCGATGAAGAAGGGGATCACGCGGCGCCCCAGCAGCAGCACCAGGGCGAGGACGATGTACAGGCCGGAATACAGGCCCATGCGCTCGCCGTCGTCGACGATGCCCAGGGCGCCGAGATAGAAGAGGATGTTGCTGAACAGCAGCAGCAGGACCTTGGTGACCACGCTGTACTGCTTTCGCTGGCCGCTTTTCATCACCGGGTGCAGCACGGCGGCAAACAGCAGCAGGGCGAACAGGCAGTCGATGAAGGCGTAGAGGGCCAGTGGCGGGTCCATCCACACCAGCGGCAGCAGGCGCCCGACCACCCACAGGGCGAACAGGGCCACCAGTGGGCCGCCATTGAGGGTCTGCACGCCGGTCCAGTTCATCACCGCGGTGAGCAGGAAGCCGGCGATGACCGCCAGGCTGTAGCCGAAGATCATCTCGTGGGCATGCCAGGTGGCGGGGGATATGTCGCCCAGGTGGAAGGACCAGCCGAGGGCCAGGGATCCCATCCAGTACAGCATGATGGCGGCGGCAAAGGCGGCGGCGCCGAGAAAGAAGGGACGGAAGGCGAGCCGGAACAGGGCGATGCGGTTGTCGAACGCGGGTTTGTCTTCGATGTTGAGCATGGGGACCGGGGGTAGTGGGTGAAAATTCCAGGGGGACGCTGGCCCATTCTGGGGGAGCGGGCAGGCGCGTTGACATGATCAGGATCAAGGCGCCAACCACCGTCAGGGGTGGCAGGCGCCGGTCGCCGTCATGGACGGTGCGGCGACCGAACATGGTGGGCCCAGGCCGCCAGCACTCCGTCAATATTACCTTGTCGGCGTACTACCTGAACCTACGGATTCAGGTACTAGTTTTCATTCATTGCCGGCGCGAGTCAAATACGGCGCGGAGGGGGAGCGGCGGCTGGCGCCGTCAATGCCGCTGATCTGCGGCGTGTTTTTCATCCACCATCTGGTCGATGGTCGCCATCACCTCATCACTGGCCGACTCCATCTCCTCGTACAGGGCGATGATGCTGTCCTGTGTGCCCTGTCCCCTGCCCTGGCTCTCGGCAAGGCTGTCGAGGATCTGGTGGGCGCTGTTGTGGACGGCGGCGTGGGGGGATTCCATGCTCCGGTAAGAGGGGGTGTCGCCAAAATTGACCTGACCTTCACCCTCATAGTACCACTGGCCGAGGCGGCAGTGGTGGTCGTCCACCAGCACGGCCCTGGCCTCGTCCGAGTCGGTGCCGGTGCTGAGGGCCATGTAGGCCTTCTGTTTGTAGAGCATGTGGTCCACCTTGATCAGTGAGGCGAAGCTGATGTCGTGGGCCAGGCCGACAGAGCGGCGCGTGGCATTGGCCTGGTCGGCAAATTCACTGAACTTGCCCTGCAGGTCGCTGATGTTGTTCTGCATCTGCCCGGCCTTTTCCTGCATGTGGCTGGCATTGCCCTCCATGTTGGCGGTTTCCTCGCGGAAGGTGGTGACCACCTTGGCGATCTCGTCGGTGGCCTTCTTGGTGTTGGAGGCCAACTGCTTGACCTCGTCGGCGACCACCGCAAAGCCGCGACCATGTTCACCGGCGCGGGCAGCCTCGATGGAGGCGTTGAGGGCCAGCAGGTTGGTCTTTTCGGCGATCTCGCTGATCATCGACAGGATGCCGCTGATCTCGTCGCTCATGGTGTGCAGCTGGGCGCTGGCCTGGCTGTTGGCCTCGATCATCGCCACTGTGTCGCGCAGGCCGGTGACCATTTCCTGCAGGCTCTGCTGACTCTGCTGGGCCTTTTCGGCGGTCTCGTCGGTGATGCCGTGCACTTCCTTCATTTCCTCGGTGATGCGGATCAGGTCACTCTGGCTCTTGAGCAGGTTTTTCATCATGTTGCCGGTGTTGAGTGTCTGCAGGCGCGACATCAGTTCGTTTTTCTTGATATAGGCAACGTTCTTTTCCATCGCGTCCAGGGAGGCGTTGATGTTGGTGAAGCTGCGCACGATGTCACCGTACAGGCCGTCGCTGTAGGTGCGGCGATGGTAGCGCTCCTTGCTGACGTTGAGGAAGCAGGCGTCGACGTCGCGGAAGAAGGTCTCGATCTCGTCCAGCGACTCGTTCAGGTCCCAGGCGATGAGCCCCAACTCGCCCATGTGGGGAACTTCCGTGATGCGCTGGCTGTAATTGCCCTTGCGCATGGCCTTGAGTACCCGGCGGATCTTGGCGATGGCGTCGAGGGGCTGACGCAGACCGATGTAGGTGGTGATGGCCAGAATCGTCGCGGCGAGGGGGAACAGCCACATCCAGGGTTGGAAGCTCCCCCTGAAATAGACGCTGAGCATGGCTGCCCATATCAGCAGACCGTTGGCGACGAGGTACAGCCTAGCCCTGGAGGCCAAGAACAAACGGTTCATACTCGATGTTTCCTTCTTGCAGGCGGGTTTGCAGGATGCGGGTGCCGGCGGCGATGGCGTCGCGTGCGCCGGCGGCCTGTTCGGCGGCGAGCATTTCCCGGTAGATGGGCTCGATGGCGTCCAGGGCCTCGCGCCGGGGCATGCGGCGCACGGAGAAATAGCCGCAGATTTCGTGCTGCGCGTCGTAGTCGGGGGTGATGTTGGCGAACACCCAGTAGAAGCTGCCGTCCTTGGCCAGGTTCTTCACGAAGGCGAAGCACTCCTTGCCCTGCTTGATGGTGTCCCAGAGCAACTGGAACACGGCGCGCGGCATGTCGGGGTGACGCAGAATGTTGTGTTGCCGGCCGAGCAGCTCGCCTTCGCTGTAGCCGGAGATGTGCATGAAGGTGCGGTTGGCATAGGTGATGCGGCCGCGGGTATCGGTCTTGCTGACGATGAAGGAATCGCGGGTCAGCGAGTGCTCCACCGTGGTGGGTGTGATGCGGTTTTTCATGAGTACCTGTCGCGTGAATGTACTGCGGTTTATAGCGACAGACGCCCTTCGATCTTTAGCCTTTGGCGGTCCTTGAAATCAACCGCCGGTCATGGACATGAAGCGCACCACCTGGCCGGGCTTGTCGTTGAATTCGTGGCGTTCGGGCTTGAGGGCGATGGCCTGGCGGATGGCCTCATCCAGCGCCGCGTCGGTGATGCCGTCGCGCAACAGGGGGCGCAACTCGAACGTGTGGTCTTGCCCCAGGCACAGGTAAAGGGTGCCGTCCACGGACAGGCGCACGCGGTTGCAGGTCGCGCAGAAATGTTGCGACATCGGGGTGATGAAGCCGATGCGCAGATCGCTGCCGACGACGCGCATGTAGCGCGCCGGGCCGCCGCCGGGCATGACGCCGGGGACCAGGTCATGGCGTTGTTCAATACGTTTGCGCACGATGTCTAGCGGCAAATAGTGGGCATTGGCCCCGCGCCCGGTGTCGCCCATGGGCATGGTCTCGATGAAGCGCAGGGTGAAGCCGTGCGTGATGCAGAACTCGACCATCGCCTCCACGTCGTCGTCGTTGACCCCCTTCATCACCACCATGTTGATCTTGATGGGCGAGAAGCCGGCGGCCTTGGCGGCCATCAGGCCGTCGATGACCTTTTCCAGCTTGCCGCCGGTGATGTCGCGGAAGCGCCGGGGGTCGGGGGTGTCGAGGCTGACGTTGAGGCGCTGCACGCCGGCGGCCTTGAGTGCCCGGGCGTGACGGGCCAGCTGCACGGCGTTGGTGGACAGGGACAGGTCGTCGATGCCGGGCAGGGCGTAGAGGCGGGCGGCCAGCGACGGCAGATCCTTGCGCACCAGTGGCTCGCCGCCGGTGATGCGCACGCGGCGCGTGCCGAGGCGGGCGAAGGCGGCAATGACGCGTTCGATCTCGTCGAAGCTCAGCCAGTGCTCGGGGGCCTCGAAGTCGTTGAAGCCCTTGGGCATGCAGTAGAAACAGCGCAGGTCACAGCGATCCGTGACCGACAGGCGGACGTATTCGATGGAGCGGCCAAAGGGATCGGTGAGCTGTTGCATTACTGGTTTCCGTAGGCGCGGGCCATGCCCGCGAAAAGCCTGAAAGATATTCACCACAGAGGCACGGAGGA
>JALSHB010000069.1 GCA_026982475.1 Chromatiales bacterium | reverse complement strand
TCTCGGCAGATTACCTGGACTTTCTCTGTGTCCTCCGTGCCTCTGTGGCGAATAAGATTTTAATCGCGGGCATGGCCCGCTCCTACACGAAGTTTAGCTATCTCTGGGGGCGGCTTCTACCACTCAAATGGTTTGGTAATACAGGTTCTGGGGGTGACGCGCCTGGGCGAAGAAGAACCAGCGCTCGGCGAGCAGGCCGATGTACTGCACCACGAAGGCCATGGCCAGCAGGGCGCCGGAGCCGTTCTGCAGGCCCAGGGCCAGCAGCAGGATCGGCACCGGGAACACCAGCACCAGGAAGATCCACTTCACCGACTTGAGGAAGACGGCGGTCTTGCCGTGGAAATACTCGCGGGTGTTGAAGGAGCCGCCCATGGCGCCCTGGGCCTTTTGCTGGATCTGCGCATGACGCACGCCGATGGCGGTGGCCAGGGTGGAGCGGTGCTTGATGCGCCGGTTGCGGATCAGCGAGGCGCCGCGGGTGATGAAGGCCAGCACGGTGAAGGCGATGGCCCAGCCGCCATAGAATGTCACCAGCTCCGGCGCCATCCACGCCGCCAGGGCGGTGGCCAGGGTGAAGCCGGAGGCAATGCCGAACAGGGTGTAGTTGATGGGCGTCAGCGGCGTGTTCCATTCCTGCAGGAACTTCAGGCAGGCGTAGATCATGCCGGTGCAGACGAACAGTGCAAAGGCCGCGGCCACGCCCAGCAGGCCCACCAGGTAGGTCAGCTCGCCCTGGGGCGGGGCGTTCTCGCCGAACAGGTTGGGGTTGTAGCCGAGGTAATGCAGCAGGCCGTAGACGAACACCAGGCCCATGAAGACGGGCAGGGCGATGACCTCGCGTGACAGCCACGAGGTGCGCCACATGGCGGCCGAGCGCCAGGCCCGCTCCGGGTGGCCGAGGTGGAAGAAGGAGGCTACCAGGCCGGCCACCAGCAGCAGCAATGCGATCATGCTGTTGGCGCCGAAGTAGGCGCCGTCCGGCAGTTCCAGGGCGCCGATGTCGGCATAGGCCTGCACGGTCATCAGGGCCAGGAACAGGCCCTGGCCGGCGCCGATCAGGGTGGTCAGGAAGATGACGGAAAATGCGGGATGCATAACAACCTCAATGTTTGGCTTTGTTGGGTGATCGTTTTTTCACCACAGAGGACACAGGGGGGCACGGATTCAGGTTAAAACAAAATCATTTTTTCTCTGTGCGACTCTGTGTCCTCCGTGGTGAAAAGGGTTTTCATCCGTACTTGATTTGCAGGGTGGGCACTGCCCGCTCTACAGAGCTAAAGATGCCCTGTCGTAGGTTGGGGTGAGCTTGCGAACCCCAACGTGTTTAGGTTCAATCAATGCCGTAAATGTTGGGGTTCCTACCTCACCCCAACCTGCGTCCAGGCCTTTACCAGCTCGCCGAATCCTCGAGGAAGCTCTCGTTCTCGTCCACCTTGGGCAGGTGGCCTTCCTTCTTCAGCGGGTTGTCCACGCGCACCAGTTCGTCCTTGTGGATCTTCAGCTTGGTCTTGCGCCGCGGCAGGTAGTGGTTGCTGGGCTGGGTGCCCCATTCGGGCATCAGCGGGTAGCCGCCCTGCTCGCGGATGGCGATGGAGACCTCGGATTCCGGGTCGTGCACGTCGCCGAACAGGCGTGCCGAGGTGGGGCAGGCCAGCACGCAGGCGGGCTTGCGCTCGGCCTCGGGCAGCGATTCGTCGTAGATGCGGTCCACGCACAGGGTGCACTTCTTCATCACCTTTTGCTGCTCGTCGATCTCGCGCGCGCCGTAGGGGCAGGCCCAGGAGCAGTACTTGCAGCCGATGCACTTGTCGTAGTCCACCAGCACGATGCCGTCTTCCTCGCGCTTGTAGCTGGCGCCGGTGGGGCACACGGGCACGCAGGGCGGGTCTTCGCAGTGCAGGCAGCTCTTGGGGAAGTGCACCGTCTCGGTGTGCGGGAACTCACCCACCTCGAAGGTCTGCACGCGGTTGAAGAAGGTGCCGGTGGGGTCCTTGCCGTAGGGGCGTTCGTCCACCAGCGGGCCGGCGGCGCCGGAGGTGTTCCACTGCTTGCAGTTGGTGACGCAGGCGTGGCAGCCGACGCAGACGTTGAGGTCAATCACTAGGGCGAGTTGGGTCATGATTCAGTTTGCTCGAACGAAATAGAGTTAACGCAAAGGCACAAAGTCGCGAAGGCCGCAAAGAAAGTGTTTTCTGGCGAAACCGCCGTAGACGACCGGATGTTCTTCGTGGCAGGCCGCCCCGGCGGTTTCTGCCGGCAGACGATTTCTTGAAGAACGTTTTCTCATAGCGCTTTTCATAGCGTTTTGCGTTCTTTGCGTCTTCGCGCCTTTGCGTTGGATTTTCACTTTCTGCCGCCGATGTTGACCTTGGCCGGCCGCTTGCCGGCAAACCAGGCCAGCCAGGACTTGCGCTCCGGTTCGCCGGGCACCGGCAGCATGGTGTCGAACTGCGGCGAACTCTGTGGTTTCTCGCTGGGGTCGGCCTTGTAGACGCGCACCTGCACGTCGTACCAGGCGGCCTGGCCGGTGATCGGGTCCGAGTTGGACAGGTGTTCGCCGTGTTTGTTGGCCGGCAGCTCTTCGGAAATCAGGTGGTTGAGCAGGAAGCCCTTCTGCGATTCGTTGGCGTCCGGGGTCAGGTTCCAGGCGCCGCTGGCCTTGCCGATGGCGTTCCAGGTCCACACCGTGCCGGGTTCCACCGCCTCGGAGAAGCGGCACATGCAGCGCACCCGGCCGTGCTGGGATTCCACCCACACCCAGTCGCCATCCTCGAAGCCGCCGGCGGCGCCCACCTGGGGGCTCATGTACAGGTAGTTGTGGGCGTGGATCTGGCGCAGCCAGGCGTTCTGCGAGTCCCACGAGTGGTACATGGCCATGGGGCGCTGGGTGACGGCGTTGAGCGGGTACTTGTGCTTGTCGCTGAGCTGGCCCTCCAGTGGTTCGTAATAGAACGGCAGTGGGTCGAAGTAGGTCTCGATGCGCTCGCGCAGGCGCTCCGGCGGCTGCTTGCCGCCGTACTTGCCCTGGGCGGCGAGACGGAATTTCTGCAACACCTCGGAATAGATGTGGATGTTGATGGGGTCCGTGTAGCGCGTCAGGCGATGGTATTGGGCCCATTCCAGGTAGCCCTGGTTCCAGTTGCGCATGTACTGGTAGGACTTGGGCAGTTCGTAGTGGAACACGCAGTTGTTCTTCTCGTACATCTCCCACTGCTTGGGGTTGGGCTCGCCGCGCATGGCCTTTTCGCCGCCCTTGCCGCGCCAGCCGGCGAGGAAGCCGATGCCGGAGCCGGGCTCGGTCTCGAAGTTGGTGATGAAGTCCGGGTAGTCACGGTACTTGCGCGTGCCGTCCGGGTGGGTGAAGGCGGGGAAGCCGAGGCGCGAGCCCAGCTCGATGAGCACCTCCTGGAAGGGCTTGCATTCGCCCTTGGGCGGCAGCACTGGGACGCGCACCGAGTCCACCGGGCCGTCGAATTCGGAGATGGGGCGGTCGAGCATGGACATCACGTCGTGGCGTTCCAGGTAGGTGGTGTCCGGCAGCACCAGGTCGGCGTAGGCGATCATCTCCGACTGGAAGGCGTCGCAGACGATGATGTAGGGGATCTTGTATTCGCCGTCCTCGTCGCGATCGTTGAGCATCTTGCGCACCTCCACCGTGTTCATGGTGGAGTTCCAGGCCATGTTGGCCATGAAGATCATCAGGGTGTCGATCTTGTAGGGATCGCCGCGCCAGGCGTTGGTGATGACGTTGTGCATCATGCCGTGCACGGAGAGCGGGTACTCCCAGGAGAAGGCCTTGTCGAGGCGCACCGGCTCGCCGTCGTCGTCGACGAACAGGTCGTTGGGGTCGGCCGGCCAGCCCAGCGGCATGCCGCCGAGAGGCGTATTGGGCTTCACGCCCTGCGGCCCGTTGGGGGTCTTGGGGCAGGGCGGGATGGGGCGCGGGAACGGCGCCTTGTGGCGGAAGCCGCCGGGGCGGTCGATGGTGCCGAGGATGGACATCAGGATCGACAGCGAGCGGATCGAATGGAAGCCGTTGGAGTGCGCCGCCAGGCCGCGCATGGCGTGGAAGGACACCGGGTTGCCGGTGACGGTCTCGTGGTCCTTGCCCCAGGCGTCGGTCCAGGCGATGGGCAGCTCGATCTTTTCGTCGCGCGCGGTGATGCCCATCTCGTGGGCCAGGCGGCGGATGGTCTCGGCGGGCACGCCGGTGATGTCCTCGGCCCACTCCGGGGTGTAGTCCTTGACGCGCTCCACCAGCAGCTGGAAGGCGGGCTTGACCGGGGTGCCGTCGTCGAGGGTGAATTCACCCATCAGCGCCGGCTCGGCCTCGGTGTGGGTCTGCACCGCGCTGTCGGTGTTGCGGTCCCACCACATCTCGTCGTGGGGGTGGATCTTGCCCTCGTCGAATTCCAGGCCGCGCACCAGCATGCCGAACTCGTCGCTGTCCGGGTCTTGGTTGACCAGCTGCGCGGCGTTGGAATACTGGGTGAGGAAGTCGCGGTCGTAGAGGCCGGTCTTGATGATCTCGTGGATCAGGGCGAGGATCAGCGCGCCGTCGGTGCCGGGCTTGATGGGCACCCATTCGTCGGCGATGGCGGAGTAGCCGCTGCGTACCGGGTTGATGGAGATGAAGCGGCCGCCGTTGCGCTTGAAGTTGGCCAGCTCGATCTTCAGTGGGTTGGAGTGGTGATCCTCGGCGGTGCCGAACATGACGAACAGTTTGGAGCGCTCCAGGTCGGGGCCGCCGAACTCCCAGAACGAGCCGCCGATGGTGTAGATCATGCCGGCGGCCATGTTCACCGAGCAGAAGCCGCCGTGGGCGGCGTAGTTGGGGGTGCCGAAGTTCTTGGCGAACAGGCCGGTGAGGGCCTGCATCTGGTCGCGGCCGGTGAACAGGGCGAACTTCTTCGGGTCCGTCTCGCGCAGGTGGCGCAGGCGGGTCTCCATGATCTCGAAGGCCTCGTCCCAGGAGATCACCTCGAAGTCGCTGGCGCCGCGCTCGGCGCCCTCGCGGCGCTTCAGGGGCTTGGTCAGACGCGCCGGCGAGTACTGCTTCATGATGCCCGAGGAACCCTTGGCGCAGATCACGCCCTTGTTGAGGGGATGATCCGGGTTGCCCTGGATGTAACGTATCTCGCCGTCACGCAGGGTGACGCGGATGCCGCAGCGGCAGGCGCACATGTAGCAGGTGGTGTTCTTGACCTCGACGCCCTTCTCCAGCGTCGAGGCAGTGTTGTTGTTCGACATAGATCAAGCCCTTGCCTGTTTGCAGCTATGCGGCTGGCCAGTATATATCAGCATATTTTGATATAGCCAATTACCGACTTTTTCGCTCGGATAAATAATTTTGATTGCGGGCGTGTCCCTTGTGAGGTAGCGCGCTGGCGGGGCGGGGGTTGCGGCGCGCCTGGACGTGGTTCAGACCTTGAACTGCCCGACCAGCTGCTGCATCTGTGTGGCGACCTGGTTCAGGGCGGCGCCGGCGGTGGCGAGCTGGTTGCTGTTGGCGGTGTTTTCTTCGGTGGCGTGGCGGATATTGGTGATGTTTTTGTCCATCTCCAGGGCCACGGCGTTCTGTGCCACGGCGGCGTTGGCGATCTGTGCATTCATCTCGCTGATCACGGCCACCGCCTCGCTGATATCCTTCAGCGCCTCGCCGGCGTTGGCGGCCTTGGTCACGCCCTGTTCGGAGGAGGCCTTGCCGCGACCCATGATCTCCGCGGCCTGGCCAGCGCTGTTCTGCAGGCCCTCGATCATGGCCTGGATTTCCTGGGTGGCTTCCTGGGTGCGGCTGGCCAGGGTGCGAACCTCGTCGGCCACCACGGCGAAGCCGCGCCCCTGTTCGCCGGCGCGGGCGGCCTCGATGGCGGCGTTCAGCGCCAGCAGGTTGGTCTGCTCGGCGATGCCGCGGATCACCTCCAGCACGGCGCCGACGTTTTCGCTGTCTTCGCGCAGTCGGTTGACGGCGTGGGCGCCCTGTTCCACGTCGCCGGCCAGATGATTGATGATGGCGATGGTCTCGTCCACCACGGCGTTGCCATTGCTGGCGGCGCTGCTGGCGGCATTGGCGGCCTCGGCGGCCTGTTCGGCGCTGTGGGCCACCTCGCTGACGGTGGCCGCCATCTCGTTGCTGGCGGTGGCCACCTGGTCGGTCTCCGCCCGCTGGTGCTCCATGCCGTCATGGCTCTGCCGGGCGATGCCGGCCACTTCCTGTGCCGAGACGCCGACCCTGTCGCTGTGTTCGATCAGCTCCTGGATGATGTCCTGCAGCTTGTCCATGAAGGTGTTGAAGTGCTCCGCCAACTGGCCGATTTCATCCTGGCTGCCGGCCTTCAGTCGTCGGGTCAGATCGCCTTCGCCGCTGGCGATCTCCTGCAGGTTGCCGGATACCTGCTTGATATTGCGGGTGATGCCGGTGGCCACCAGCCAGCCGGTGGCGATGAGCAGGATGAGCAGGGTGGCGCCGATCGCGGCGCCCATGCCGAGACTGAAGCGGGCGGCGTCGTTGGCATCGGTGGTGGCCTGGGTGAAGGCCTGGCGGCGTTCGTCGCGGAAGCGGACCAGCTTGTCGTGGAAGGCGTTGAGCCGGGCCTGCATGTCGCGGGCCTGGTTCTGCAACTGGCTGGCCTCGATGCTGCCGTTGAGCATGTGCAGGGTCAGCTTGCGGGCGATGCTGAAATAGGCCGTCAGGGCCTGTTGCAGGCCCTGCACGGTTTCCGCCTGCTGTGGGTCGAGGGTGGCGATTTCATCGAAGGCCGCCTGCATGGCGGCCAGTGTTTTGTCGGCATCCTCGATCATTTCTTCCTCGTCGGTGGCCACGGCCTGGTCCAGCTGGCTGATGACCTGGTCCAGCCTGGTCAGATTCAGCTCGCTGCGCTCCAGGGCCGGGAAGGTCATGTCGCGCATCTGTTCGAGGAGCCGGGCATTGCTGCTGGCGACGGAGAAATTCAGGGCGAAATAGACGCCGAAGCCGATGATGGCCACGGCGGCGATGGAGAGGATCTTGTAGCGGATCGAGAGAGTATGGAAAAAATGCATGGCAGTGATTCCTTATACCTGAACCTGCGGATTCAGGTTATTACCTGAATCCGCAGGTTCAGGGCGGATGAAGCGTGCAACGGCTTGATGCATATCGCGTAATGAAAAATCGAGGGAATAGCGGGGATTATTGCCGAGGTTTTTCATAGTACGAGATGTATCAATGCGTTGTGCGGTTCGCCGTCATGGAGCTACGGATTCAGGTATTAGGCTGGCGGCTCAAGGCGCGCGCAGCAGGACCTTTACCGAATCGTCCACATTGCCGGCGTCGATATAGCCCACGGCGTCGGCATGGCTGGCGACATAGGCCTTTACCTCGTCGTCACTGGCCAGTTCCCTGGGTGGCGCGGCCTTGCCGGAGAAGATCATCCTCGACCAGTAGCTCTTGAATTGGGTGAGGGTCTTTTTGGTGACCTTCCGGGTGAACTCGGCCTTGGTGGGGCTGGTGTCGGTCTGGCTCACCAGGGTGACGGTATTCATGCCCGGCAGGGACGTGATCTTGCCCAGGAACAGCTTCCTGGCGGTCTTGGCGTTCAGTTCGTCGGCCCCGGCGTCGGGATGGGCGATGATGACGACTTCGGCCATCGCTGATATGCCCACGTTCGGCATACAGGATGATGTCGTTCCAGTCTGCCTTGACGCCGTATTGCAGGCCGCGGTGTTTGACACCCTCCATGGCACTCATGGCAGGGTCGTCTATGCCGCGCATGGTGCCCTGGTAGGTGGAGATCTGAAACAGCGCCACGTCATCCCAGTCGGCCGTCAGGCTGAGGCCGCCCAGCTCGCGCACGTTCGAGCCCTCAAGGGCGATTTCACCACCGAACAGGTCGCTGCCCAGGGTCCAGTTCCCGACGCTGAAGTTACCCAGCAGGCTTGCCCCGGTATAGCTTTCACGGGTCATCTGCGGGCCGTTGGGTGCGCCTAACTCAGAGTAGATGACGACGGGCGCCTTGATTCAGGGCATGGCGTAACCGACGTCCGCGTATTCATTGACCAGGCCCACGGGAAACCTGATCTTGCCGGTGCGCAGGTTCAACTCGTCGCTCAGGGTCAGGTCGCCAAAGGCCCAGTTGACGTGCAGGGCAAAGTCTTCCGCCTTGGAGGAATACAGTTGGCTGGCGAAACGGAAGCGTTTGTTGATCGCGGCGTTGACATTGAGCCCTATGCGCGTGCCTGCCCAGCTGCCCTTGTCGTCATGGCCAATGTTTTCCGGGCCATTGAAGGGAATCTCGCTGTCGGTGCGACTGTAGTTGGTGCTGGCGAAGCCACCGATGCTGATGTGATCCATCCTGCCCGCCGCGATGGCCTGGCTGCTCGTCGTGGCGCCGCAGATGAGCAGCGCGGCGATCGGCGCGTTGATCCGTTTCATGTCTGTTTTCTCCTCGTCTCGGGCGGTTTGTCCGTGTACGTGCCGTTATTGCCTGAAACCTGAACCTGTGGATTCAGGTGAAGTGCATGGCCTATCGGCAGGAAGGAAAGGAGGCTTTACAGGAATTTTCCTTTTTATCGGGAGGTTATGGGTTGCTCGCGGGTTGGGCGTGGGGGTCTCTTGGGGAAGGGAGTCGTGGTCCCTGTGTGGTGCTTTCCCGGCCGGCGGGCAGTCTGCCGGCCGGGCCGCGCTTTTGGTTTTTGTCAGGCGGGACCCCGAACCCACGGATTCAGGGTGAAGTCAGAGGCCGTGACTAGAAGCGCCCTTAATGCGGCGATTAAAAAGAAAGAATTACCGGGCATGGAAATTATGCATAGAATAGCGACGCATAGATGATTATCTCGCAGGCGAGATGGACTTCATCCCGCCCTGCAGCCGTTATAACATCAAAGGAGACAGGCCGATGGCTGAGGCTGTGGCAACCAACCAGACTATCCTGGTGGTCGGTGGTGGAATCTCTGGATTGACGGCGGCCCTGGAAGCGGCCGAGTGCGGTAAGGACGTCATCCTGATCGAAAAGAATCCCTCCCTGGGCGGGCGCATCAGCCAGCTCTACAAGTATTTCCCCAAGCTGTGTCACCCCTCCTGCGGGCTGGAGATCAACCTGCGGCGCATCAAGGGCAACCGCAACGTGCGCGTGATGACCCTCACCGAGGTGGCCGCGGTTTCCGGCGATACCGGCGACTACACCGTCACCCTGCGGCGCAGTCCGCGCTACGTCAACGAGAAGTGCACCGCCTGCGGTGCCTGCGCGGAGGCGGTGGAGGCGGAGTTCCCGGACGAATTCCACTACGGCATGAAGTCCCGCAAGGGCGCCTACCTGCCCTTCAACATGGCCTACCCGCAGCGCTACGTGCTGGACCCGCGCATCCTCGGCAGCGAAGATGCCGACAAGGCCCGGGCCGCCTGTCCCATGGACGCCATCGATCTCGACATGCAGGAGAAGAGCCTGGAGATCAAGGTCGGCGCCATCGTCTGGGCCACCGGCTGGCGGCCCTACGATGCAAACAAGATCCAGCCCTACGGCTACGACCGCTTCCCCAATGTCATCACCAATGTCGAATTCGAGCGCATGCTCGACCCCTTCGGCCCTACCGGGGGCAAGATCCTGCGTCCCTCGGACGGCAAGGAGGCGAAGGACATCGCCTTCATCCAGTGCGCCGGCTCGCGCGACAAGAACCACCTCAAGCACTGTTCGCGCATCTGCTGCATGGCCAGCCTCAAGCAGGCCACCTACGTGCGCGAGCAATACGGCGACGAGGGCCGCTCTTCCATCTATTACATCGACATCCGCGCCATCGACCGCATCGACAACTTCTTCGCCAGGGTGAAGGCGGACGAGACGGTGAGCTTCATCAAGTCCAAGGTGGCCTCCATCACCGAGGACAAGGCCACCGGCAACCCGGTATTGCACGGGGTCGACACCGAGGGCTACCACCGCTACAGCAACCCCCACGAGCTGGTGGTGCTGGCCATCGGCATGGAGCCCAGTGTGGGCGCGGACGCGTTCCCGGTGGAGGTGGTGCTCGACGACAACGGCTTCGTGCAGGCCGACGAGGCCAATGGCGCCATCTTCGCCGCCGGCTGCACGGCCGATGCGCTGGACGTCAACCGCGCGGTGCAGAACGCCACCGCCAGCGCCCTGCGCGCCATCCAGGTGATCAATCGAGTAGCGGCCTCGGAAGCGGTTTCCGGGGCGGAGGGATAAGACATGGCAGACGAAAAGCTTTCCGCTGAAAAGCCAAAAATCGGCGCCTACATCTGCAAGGGCTGCGGCCTGGGCGAGCGCCTCGAGGGCGCGCAGCTGACGATGATCGCCGAGCGCGACGCCAAGGCCCACCTGGTGCGTGAACACGACTTCCTCTGTTCCGAGGAGGGCGTGAAGATGATCCAGGACGACATCGACAACGAGGGCGTCAACCGCGTCGCCATCTGCGCCTGCTCGCGGCGCGCCAAGACCGAGGCCTTCCGCTTCGAGGGCGTGGCGATGTCGCGCGCCAACCTGCGCGAGGGGGTGATCTGGGTGCGCCCGGACACCGACGAGGCGCGCGAGACCACCGAGGAGATGGCCGCCGACTACGTGCGCATGGCGGTCTGGGAGGTCAAGTTCATGACCCCGCCCAAGGGCAACGAGGAGGCCGCCTGCCAGCGCGACATCCTGGTGGTCGGCGGCGGCGTCAGCGGCCTCACCGCGGCCCTGGAGGCGGCCCGGGCCGGTTATCCCGTGACGCTCGTCGAGAAGAGCGGCCAGCTCGGCGGCAAGGCCGGCCAGGCCTGGAAGGCGGTGCCCGACCGCGCCCCCTACCGGGACCCGGTGGACACCGGCGTGGCCGATCTGATCCAGGCCTGTGAGGCCGACGACAACATCACCATTCATCTCAATGCCCGCCTCACCAGGACCGCCGGCGCCCCCGGCCGCTTCGAGGCCGACATCAGCGTCGAGAGCGGCACCACGGTGACCGCCAGGTTCGGCGCCATCGTGCAGGCCTCCGGCTACGAGGACTTCGACGCCAACAAGTTGCCGGGCCTGGGCTACGGCAAGAACCCCGACGTGGTCACCCAGCAGGAGCTGGAGGCGCTGGCCCGTGCCGCCGACGGCGGCCCCATCAAGCGCCCCTCCGACGGCAAGATCGTTTCGAGCGTGGCCTTCATCCAGTGCGCCGGCCAGCGCAGCAACAAGGAGGGCCTGCTGTCCTATTGCTCCGGCCACTGCTGCGCCACCTCCATCAAGCAGGCCATGTACTTCAAGGACCAGAACCCGGACATCGACACCAACATCCTCTACCGCGACCTGCGCACCCCTGGTTCCGGCGGCGAGGACTTCTACCGCAGCGGTCAGGAGAAGGGCGTCACCTTCACCAAGGCCTGTGTGGACGGCGTCGAGGCGACGGGTGACGGCCTCAAGGTCCGCTTCGAAGACCTGATCCTCGATCAGGAAACGGAAGAGCAGGTGGACCTGGTGGTGCTGGCGGTGGGCCAGGTGCCCAACGCCGGGGTCAACATCGATGCCGTGCCGCTGGAGGACGAGGCCGAGGACGAAACGGAACAGGGCGCCGAGGCCAAGCCGAAGGAGGTATTCGTGCCCGTAGAGTCCATCCTCAACCTGGACTACCGCCAGGGCCCGGACCTGCCGCAACTGGTGGATGGCTTCACCGACTCGCACTTCATCTGCTTCCCCTACGAGACGCGCCGCACCGGCATCTACGCCACCGGCCCCGTGCGTCGCCCCATGGACATCATCTCCGCCCGCGAGGACGCCACCGGCGCCGCCCTGAAGGCCATCCAGGCGGTGGCGAACGCCGCCGCCGGGCGCGCCGCGCATCCCCGCTCCGGCGACCTGTCCTTCCCCCACTTCCGCAAGGAGGGCTGTACCCAGTGCAAGCGCTGCACCGTCGAATGCCCCTTCGGCGCCATCAACGAGGAGGACGGCTATCCCCAGTTCAACGAGTCGCGCTGCCGCCGCTGCGGCACCTGCATGGGCGCCTGCCCGGTGCGCGTGATCTCCTTCGAGAACTACTCGGTGGACACCGTCGGCCAGCAGCTCAAGAACATCGACATCCCCGACGAGTTCGACGAGAAGCCGCGCATCCTGGTGCTGGCCTGCGAGAACGACGCCTATCCGGCGCTGGACATGGCCGGCATGAACCACATCGAGTACAGCGCCTTCGCGCGCATCATCCCGGTGCGCTGCCTGGGCTCGGTGAACCTGATCTGGATCACCGACGCCATGAACAGCGGCTACGACGGCGTCATCCTCATGGGCTGCCAGAAGGGCGAGAACTACCAGTGCCACTTCGTGCGCGGCTCCGAGATGGCCCATCAGCGCATGAGCAAGGTGGACGACACCCTGCAGAGCCTGTCACTGGAGCCCGAGCGCGTGGCCACCTACGAGGTCGCCATCACCGACATCGAGCGCGCCCCGCAGCTGATCAACGAGATGGCCGAGACCATCGAGCGCATCGGCATGAGCCCATTCAAATTCTAGGAGAGAGGCAATGAGTGACATGAGCAACGCCGTTGTCGAGAAGTACCACAACGACTTCCTCAAGGAGGTCGAGGCCCACGTCGAGGAAGGCGAATGGGTGAAGATGTGCATGCAGTGCGGGGTCTGCGCCGGCTCCTGCCCGCTGGGGCCGCACTGGGCGCACCCGCCGCAGGAGATCTTCATGATGATCCGCGCCGGCAAGCGCGAGGAGGTGCTCAGCTCCGACGCCATGTGGATGTGCACCTCCTGCTACAACTGCATCGTGCGCTGCCCGCGCGGCCTGCCCATCACCCACATCATGCACGGCCTGGCGCACTACGCGCACCGCCTCGGCCTGGCGCCGGAAAAGCAGCCCACGCGCGTATTCGCCAAGCTGTTCTGGGACAACATCACCAAGACCGGCCGCGCCAACGAATTGAAGATGGGCCTCTCGCTGTACTTCAAGGACGGCTTCGGCAACGGCATCAAGGAGGCAATGAAAAACAAGGCCCTGGGCCAGGCGATGATGAAGACCAAGCGCCTCAACCCGATGGAGATCCTCGGCGGCCACGGCGTCAAGGACAAGAGCGGCCTGCACGCCATGCTCGCCAAGGCACGCGAGATCGAAGACGCCAAGTTAGAGCAAGGGAAATAAGGAGAGACTGAATCATGGCCAAAAAAGAATATTCCTTCTATCCCGGTTGCTCCTCGCAGAAGGGCGCCTCCGCCTCCAACCTGCAGGTCTCGGTGGACGCCATGTGCGACGCCCTGGACATCCAGCTCAACGAGATTCCCGACTGGAACTGCTGCTCCGCCTCCATCGGCTACGGCGAGGGCGGCGAACTGCCGCGCATCGCACTCAGCGCGCGCAACCTGGCCCTCTCCGAACAGCACAACCCGGGCCAGGACCTGGTCGCCACCTGCGCCGCCTGCTGGCTGGCCACCCGTGAGGCCAGTGAACGCCTGAGCGGCAGCGATCAGCTGATGGCCGAGACCAACCAGGCCCTGGCCGCTGCCGGCCTCAATCTCGAACCGGCCAAGCCGCAGCGCGTGCGCCACATGGTCGAGGTGCTGATCGAGGACTTCGGTTTCGAGGCCCTCGGCGAAAAGGTGCAGAAGCCCCTGGAGGGCATCAAGATCGCCAGCTACATCGGCTGCCAGACCAACCGCCCCTTCGGCATCGACGGCGAATCCTTCGAGAACCCGGTGTACCTCGACAAGCTGGTGGACACCCTCGGCGGCGACGCCATCCCCGACTACGAGAAGAAGGTGCAATGCTGCGGCGGCGCGCTGATGTTCTCCGAACCGGAAAAGAGCCAGGAGCTGGTCAAGGGCATCCTCGAGGCGGCCCACGACAACGGCGCCGACATGATCGTCACCCCCTGCCCGCTGTGCCAGATGAACACCGAGGTCTACCAGGACCAGATCAACGCCACCCACGGCACCAGCTTCAACATGCCGGTGGTCTACTACAGCCAGCTGATGAGCGTCGCCTACGGCAAGAGCGCCAGCGAGGCCGGCCTGGACGGGCAGATCATCAAGGCGAAAAAGCTGGAGGACATCGCCGGCAAGTGACGACCGCTTTCAGGGAGACGAAAAAGGCGCTGCTTCGGTGGCGCCTTTTTTGTGGATGGCTTTTTCGGGATGGGCTTTTCAACGCAAAGGCGCAAAGACGCAAAGGGCGCAAAGGTTTTTTGATCAAGAGGAACCGCCTTTCGTCATTCCGGCGAAGGCCGGAATCCAGGAGGCTTGGGCGAGAGGCCGGATTCCGGGTCTCCGTTTCGCAGCGCCCTGGAAGACGTGTCTTTTCATTCCCTCTTTTCTTTGCGCCCTTTGCGCCTTTGCGTTGAAACAGCGCCATCAAAAATATCCGCCAGCCCATGCTATGATCACCCGCCGATCCCCACACCTCAGTCCTCCGTGAGATTACTCTACAGCGCCATCCTCTATACCCTATTGCCCGTGGTGCTTGCGCGCCTGGCCTGGCGCGGCCTGCGCAACCGCGATTACTGGCGGCGCTGGGGCGAGCGCTTCGGATTCTTTGCCACCCCCGAGCTGCACGACCCCATCTGGGTGCACGCCGTGTCCGTGGGCGAAACCCAGGCCGCCGCGCCGCTGATCCGTGAATTGCTGCAGCGCTATCCCCGGCGCTCGCTGGTCGTCACCACCACCACCCCCACCGGCTCCGCGCGGGTGCAGGCGCTGTTCGGCGATCAGTTCATCGGTCAGCCCGGCGGGCGCGTGTTCCACGTCTATTTTCCCTACGACCTGCCCGGCGCCGTGCGACGATTTCTCGGCAAGACCCGCCCCCGCCTGGCGCTGGTGATGGAGACCGAGCTGTGGCCCAACCTGTTCCGTCAGTGCGCGCGGCGGAAGATCCCGGTGCTGATCGCCAAT
>JALSHB010000068.1 GCA_026982475.1 Chromatiales bacterium | reverse complement strand
CACCTGTTCCGCCAGGGACAGCGCGAGGGGCATCGTCCCGCACGCCCGAGCACCAGCAGGCGCAGAGCAATCTCCTGTCCGCGTTTCGCCGGCATCCTTTGCTTGCTTCTTTTCACCCAGGGATAGCGCCTGCCATTCTCATGCCACGACAAAATGCGTGTTCAGATTCTTCGGCAGGCAACCTGGTAATGTCTTGCACTGGCGGGAGTCCGCTGGCAACCTGAGTCTGTCACATGAACCTGCGGATTCAGGTTTGAATCTTTTCTGGAGCGAGTAGCGCTATGAATGACGAGTTGGATTGGAGGCTTGATGTTGCCGCCATCGAATGGCTTGTCATCCTTGTCGTACTGGTGATTCTGTCCGTGGTGGGGACGCTGGTCACGCGCCGCTCGGTTGCCGCAGTCGGCAAACCGAAGGACGGGGTGGATGGTCCGTCTTCGGAATCGCAGTGCTGGCATGCTGAAAGCATCGCCGCCATCCTTGAGTTCTTAGCAACTGCTCCGGAGGGGTTGTCCGCCGATGAGGCGGCCAAGCGGCTTGCTAGCCATGGTCAAAATCGGCTGCCTGAAGCCGGCTCGCGTGGTCCACTATTCCGTTTCTTTTCCCAGTTCCATAATGTACTGATCTATGTGCTGATGGTGGCGAGTGCCGTTACCGCCGGGCTCGGGCACTGGGTGGATGCCGGCGTGATCCTGGGGGTGGTTCTGATCAATGCCGTGATCGGATTTGTGCAGGAGGGCAAGGCCGAGGATGCGCTCAGAGCGATTCGGCAGATGCTGTCGCCGACCGCCATGGTGTTGCGGGATGGCCGGCAGACCAGGATCCCGGCCGAGGATCTGGTGCCCGGGGATGTCGTCCTCCTGCAGTCGGGCGACAAGGTGCCCGCCGATCTGCGGCTGTTCCGCGTCAAGGGACTGCAGATCCAGGAATCGGTGCTCACCGGGGAGTCGGTGGCGGTGGAAAAGGGCACCGATCCCGTGGCCCGGGAGGCCGTGCTCGGCGATCGCCGTTGCATGGCTTATTCGGGAACCCTGGTGACTCATGGCCAAGGCGCCGGTGTGGTGGTGGCCACCGGCTCACATACCGAGATTGGCCGTATCAGTACCCTGGTGTCGGAAGTTGAGTCCGTGACGACTCCGCTGCTGCGACAAATGGCCCAGTTCGGGCGCTGGCTTACAGTCGTGATCATGGGAATTGCCGGCCTCACTTTTGCATTCGGTGTCATGGTTCGCGATTACGCCGCCGCGGAAATGTTTCTTGCCGCTGTCAGCCTGGCCGTGGCGGCGATCCCCGAGGGCCTGCCCGCCATCATGACCATCACCCTGGCGATCGGTGTGCAACGTATGGCCCGGCGCAACGCCTTTATCCGCAGGTTGCCGGCGGTGGAAACACTAGGGGCGGTTACTGTCATCTGTTCCGATAAAACCGGCACGTTGACCCGAAACGAAATGACTGTCCGCATGCTTGTCGCGGGCAGCGATCTGTTCGAACTGGAGGGCACGGGCTACGATCCTCACGGCGCGGTCAGGCTTGCAAACCGGGAAGTACTTCCAGAACAGCTCCCTCTGCTGGAAGAGGCGGTTCGGGCCGCGGTGCTTTGCAATGATGCCTCACTGCAGTACGAGAACGGTGAATGGCGGGTTCATGGCGATCCGATGGAAGGGGCGTTGCTGGTTGCGGGGATGAAGGCGGGTCTGGATATTGAGGGCGAAAGAAAACGTTATCCACGCACAGACCTCATCCCGTTTGAGTCGGAACATCGGTTTATGGCGACGCTGCATCACAGTCATGCCGGCGATGCCTTTGTCTTTCTCAAGGGTGCGCCTGAACGTGTGTTGGAGATGTGCGCCCGGCAGCGAGCGATGGATGGTGATCAGCCCCTGGATGCCGGCTACTGGTTGAACCGGATCGAGGAAATGGCGCGGCAGGGGCAGCGAGTCCTCGCCATCGCCGTCAAGCCGGTGCCGCAAGACCAGACCGAGCTTACCTTTGACGATGTGGAAAACAATCTCACCATGCTGGGCCTGTTTGGCCTGATCGATCCGCCACGCCAAGAGGCGGTCGAGTCGGTGCAGATCTGCCAGGCGGCGGGGATTCGGGTGAAGATGATCACCGGTGATCACGGCGCCACTGCGCGCGCCATCGCCTGGCAGCTGGGTCTTGTCAATCCCGGGGAGGCGCTGACGGGCCAGGAGCTCGAATCCATGAGCGAGGACCAGCTGCGGTCGCGTGTGCAGGAGGTGGATGTGTATGCCCGGGTCAGTCCGGAACACAAGCTGCTGCTGGTAAGGCTGCTGCAGGAACAGGGTCTGATCGTGGCGATGACCGGCGACGGAGTAAACGATGCGCCGGCCCTGAAGCGCGCCGACGTGGGCATTGCCATGGGCCTCAATGGGACCGAGGCGGCCAAGGAAGCCGCGGAAATGGTATTGGCCGATGACAATTTTGCCTCCATTACCCATGCCGTGGAGGAAGGTCGCACGGTCTACGACAACCTCAAAAAGGCCATTCTTTTCATTCTGCCCACCAATGGTGGTCAGGCGTTGATCATTTTGGCGGCCATTCTGTTCGGCTTTCACCAGCTGCCCTTGACCCCGGTGCAAATACTCTGGGTCAACATGGTCACGGCGGTCACTCTGGCACTGTCGTTGGCCTTTGAGCCACCCGAGCGGAATGTCATGCGCCGTCCACCGCGTGGCGCTCGCGAGCCGATGCTGACGCCACTGCTGGTCTGGCGTATTGCCTTTGTTTCCGTGATTCTGATGGGCGGAACCTTTGCGCTGTTTATCTGGGAAGTGGAACAGGAAGCCAGTATCGAACAGGCGCGTACCGTCGCGGTAAATACGCTGGTCATGTTCGAGATTTTCTATTTGTTCAATTCGCGCTACATTACCGGGCCGGTGTTTAACCGTGAGGGCTTGACTGGCAACCGGTACGTGCTGATTGCCATTGGGGTTCTCCTGGTTTTTCAGATGGCCTTTACCTATTCGGCGCCAATGCAGTCCCTGTTTGGCACGACCGCTATCGAGGCCAGCTCGTGGTTGCCTATCGTGCTGGTTGCCTCCACTGTGCTGTTCCTGGTCGAGGCGGAAAAATATTTCGTACGCAAGTGGGGTTCTGCCCGCCTGTAACATTCGGGCCGCACGTGGGTCGTGGAGCTCAAGTGGATTCTGACCTGAATCCATGAGTTCATGACGGCACATAGCACAAGCTCTTGATTCCACTGTGAAATCAATGTCATGCACTCTGTATCCGCCCTAAACCCATGGATTCAGGTCTGAATGATTCTGTCTTTTCTACGACAACGGGGAGGCGTTGCCAGAATCAGCAGGCCACCGGCTATAGCCGGCTATGAGTCTTATGCGCTGACAAGCGCAATTCCGGCTTGAACCGACTCGATGCGACTTGAAGTCTCCGGGTACAACCGCCTTGTATTGCTTATTCGCCTCATTGGGCCTGCGGATCCAGGTGAATACAAGGAGCAAGCGTCGAGGACGGCTTTTTCTGGGTTCAGTCTTGAAAATGGAGATGGCCCATGCCAGCCACACCCCGGCACACGAATCCACCGCTGCCGCTGCTCCCTTCCGGGCCTGACGGGGTTCACGGTTTATCGTTGCGAGGGGACCGACACGGGCCACCATCGAGACCCGCCGAGCAGTTGAACCGGCAGCGCGGTTCGTTCAGCGGGCGGCAATGATACCACCAAAACCGGGGCGGCCGGCAAGCGTTGTTGCCGGTTGCTCGACGGCCTTCACCATCCGGCCATGGCCAGCTGACCTTGCGGGCTCGTTACACCGCTTTGCGGTGTAATGTGAGGAGACGCAGATTTTCGCCACGGCTGACGTGGCGCTCTGCGCCACTCCGCGTCAAAAGGTGCTTTCCTCGCCGCCCTGCTAATCGAGCACGTCCACCGCCTGGCCCACTTCCAGCCGGCCCTCGCCGTCGGCGATGACGTTCTGGCCGAAGAAGATCTTGTGATCGCGCATGCGGTAGCCGGCCAGGGTGCGCAGGGGCTCGGCGTCGGCGTTGCGCTCGCCGGTGGCGGGGTCGATGGTGGGAATCACGCAGCGGCTGCAGGGCTTGACCACGCGCAGGGTGAGATCGCCGATGCGCAGGTGCTTCCAGTGGTCCTCGGCGTAGGGCTCGCTGCCGTCGATGACCAGGTTGGGGCGGAAACGACGCATGGGCAGCGGTTCGGGCAGGCGGCCATTGAGGTCGTCCAGCGAGGCCTGGGTGATGAGCAGGAGGGGGAAGCCGTCGCTGAAGGCGGTGATGTCGCCGGGCCGGGCGTAGGCGGGGTCCACGGCGCGCTGGCCGTCGTCGGGGAAGTACACCAGTCGGCAGTCGGTGTCGAGAAAGCGGCTCAGCCAGCTGGCGGCGGCGTCGCCGCAGTCGAGGGCGGTGACGGTGTCGTCCCAGATGTGGACCTCGCGGGCCGGCATTCGCGCCGTGTGCGCTATTTCCAGTTTGTCCATGCCGGGCGCCGACAGGCGCAGGCCGTGGTCCAGGGGCTGGGGCTGGATCAGGCACATGCGCGATTTCTCGCGCTGGGTGAGGTAGCGGCCGCGGTCGTCCACTACCATCCAGCGGCGGTCGTTGTGCAGGCCGAAGCGCTCCAGCGCCGATTGTTGCAGGGAAATGCCGCCGAGGGATTTGACCGGGTAGATGCTGAGTTCACTGATACGCAGGTTGGACACGCGGTTTCTCCTGGGGTGTTGATGTGTTTGATGCCGGGTGACGGTTTACCACAGTGGATGCCTCGATGGGATGAATGCCGGGAGGCGATGCGCTTGTCCCGCGTATTGCATGGCTTCATGCGCAGGCAGCCGACGATACGGGATGATGCATCGGCCATGAGGATCAACGCAAAGAACGCAAAGGCGCAGAGGGCGCAGAGGGCGCAGAGGGCGCAGAGGGTGCAAAGAAAGCCCTTTCCAAAAACCTTTGCAATCTCTGTGTGTCATTCCCTTCCCTGCGATGCCCTGGGGTTTCATTTCTCCGTGAACTCTGTGTCTCTGTGGTGAGTTGGATGGTTACGCTGCCGGAAGCCTACGCGATCTCCCACCGGTCGTCGCCGGCCTGCAGCCAGTCCTGCCAGGCCCGGAACAGTTCGCCGTCCACGGCGGCGACCGCCGAGCGCGCCTGCAGGGCGGCAATGAACACGGGTTCGCCGTCCAGGGTGGCGGCGTGGCCGCCGGCGCGCTGGAGGATGTAGTGACCGGCGGCATAGTCCCACAGGTTCTGCCGGCCGTGCAGGTAGAGTTGGCCGCGACCGGCGGCGAGCCAGCACCAGTCCAGGGCGGCGGCGCCGAAGCTGCGCTGTGAGGCATAGGGCGTGGCGGTGACCAGGCGCGCCGAGAGGGCGGGCGGCAGGCGCTTGAAGTCGACGATGGCGATGGACTGTTGCAGGCCCAGGCCGCTGGGGCCGGGTGGCAGGGGGGCGCCGTTGAGGCTGGCGGCGGTGGTGTCGCTGGCGCTGAAGCATTCGTCGCGCAGTGGGTCGTAGACCACGCCCAGCACCACCCGCCCTTGCTGGATCAGGGCCAGGGAGACGGCGAAGTAGGGGATACCGCAGGCAAAGTTGCTGGTGCCGTCGAGGGGGTCGAGGCACCACAGCGGCTGCGGGTCGTCGAACAGGCGGGCCTGTTCCGTCGCGGACATTTCCTCGCCGAGCAGGCGGATGTGCGGCCATCGCGCCTGGAGTTGGTTGCTGAGGCTGGTCTGCATGGCGAGGTCGGCCTCGGTGACGACGCTGCCGTCGGCCTTGGTCTGGCGGGCGACGTGGTCGAGGCGGGGCAGCAGCTCGGCGCGCGCGGCGGCGACCACCAGCGACTGCACGGACCGCAGGTCCGGGATCGGGGGGGATTCAACGGGCATGGCGGGAAACGGCTCGTGTCAGTTTTTCGCGGTGTGTTTGCCTTGGCAGCAGGTCGCCAGCAGCGCCTGCATCTCCAGCGAGCCCTTTTCTCGCGCCAGCGCCATGTTGCGCGCGGGGATCTGTTCCGGTTGCGGGTAGTTGGCCACGGCGCGTTCGATGCTGGATTCGCGGATCAGGTGCAGCAGGGGGAAGGGTGAACGGTTGGTGTAGTTGGCGGGGTCGTTGGCCGGGGCGTCGGCAAAGCAGTAGTCGGGGTGGAAGCTGGCGAGCTGATAGATGCCCCGGTAGCCCTGTTCCACCAGCAGGGCGTTGGCCATTTCCAGCAGGTCGAGGAAGGTCTCGAAGACGGCGAAGTCCTGCGGCAGGATCAGCAGGCTGGTTTCGATCTCCGGCTCGCGGTCCAGCAGCAGGCATTCGTCGTTGAGGGCGAGCAGGTAGTGTTCCAGCGAGTCCTCGCGGAGTACCTGGAAGCGGACGCTGTCGCGCTCCAGCTCGCGGCGGGCGAAGGGGCAGAAGTTCAGCGCCACGATGACCGAATCGATCCACGCCCGGGTCCGGGCGATGGCCTGAAGGTCCGTTGTCTGTTGCATCATGCTCAGGTCCTGGCGGGCTTTTTCTTTAGTTTACGCTGCAATGTGCGGCGATGCATGCCGAGGGCGCGCGCGGCGGCGGAGATGTTGCCGTCGTTTTCCATCAGCACCTTCTGCAGGTGTTCCCATTCCAGGCGTTTTACCGACAGGGGGTTCTCCGCCACGGGCACGCCCGTGTCGCCGCCAAGGCGCTCCAGGGCATGGATGATTTCATCGGCGCTGGCGGGCTTGGTGAGGTAGTGGGTGGCGCCGAGCTTGATGGCCTCCACGGCGGTGGCGATGCTGGCGTAGCCGGTGAGCATGACCATGCGCAGGTCGGTGTTCATGGCCTTGAGTCCCTTCACCAGTTCCAGCCCGGATTCGTCGCCGATGCGCAGGTCGATGATGGCGTATTCCGGATTGTGGTCGCCGGCCAGCTCCAGGCCGCCGGCCAGGTCGGTGGCGATGTAGACCTCGAAGTCGCGCCTTTCCAGGGTCTGGGCGAGCACGCGGCAGAAGGTGGGGTCGTCGTCCACCAGCAGCAGGGTCGGTTTGTCGTGCGTGGCATGGCTCATGGGCGTATTCCGATCAGGGGCAGGTTGACGCAGGTGCAGGTGCCGCCGGTCTCGCGGCGGCGATGGCTGACGTGGCCGCCGAGGCGTTCGATCACGGCGTGGGCGAGGAACAGGCCCACGCCCAGGCCCTGTTCCTTGCTGCTGAACTGGGTCTTGCCGGCGGCGGAGACGGCGGCCTCGCTGAGGCCGGGGCCGCGGTCGAGGATGTGGATGTCGAGGGCCTGCGCGTTCCAGCTGGCCTGCAGTTCGACGCTGTCGGGCGAGACGTCGGCGGCATTGTTGAGAATGTTGGTCAGGGCCTGATTGAGGGCGCGGTCGGCCAGCATGGCGGGGGCAGGCTGTGGACCCTTCAGCTGCTGGCTGAAGGTGATGCCGGGCCGTTCCACCTGCCACTGCTCGGTGAGCTGGCACAGGTAGCGGTCCACCGGCAGCGACTGGCCCTCGTCGGCGCGCTGCTTGCCGGCGGAGGCGGAGATCACCGACAGCGCCTCCTTGCAGCGGTCGACCTGCTCGCGGACCAGGCGCAGCTGTTTGGCCTGCGCCGTGTCCTTTTCGTGGTCGAGATCCAGCAGCAGGTCATCGACCACCAGGGCGATGGTGCCCAGCGGGGTGCCCAGTTCGTGCGCGGCGCCGGCGGCGAGGGTGCCGAGGGCCACCAGGCGCTCGTCGCGCAGGGTCTGTTCGCGGGCCTCCGCCAGCACGCGATCGCGCTCGCGCAGGCTGCGTGCCATGTTGGTGACGAAATAGGACACCAGCACGGCGCTGAGGACGAAGCCGAACCACATGCCGAAGACATGCTGGGTGAAGCCGCTGTCGTGCTGCAGGTGCGACATGGGGTCGATGGGCCGCAGGGGAAGGTAGAAGAACATCAGCAGTGAATAGCAGGCCACGGTGAGGGCGGCCATGGCCCACACATAGGCGGCCGGCAGCACCGTGGCGGCGATCATCAGCGGCAGCAGGTAGAACCAGGCGAAGGGATTGGTGGCGCCACCGGCGCAATACAACACGGCGCTGAAGGCGAGTGCATCGGTGACCAGTTGAAAGAAGAACTCGCCGTCGGACACCGGCCGCGGCTGGCTTGCACGCCACCAGGTGAACAGGTTCCAGGCGCTATGGGCGAGCAGGATGAGGGCCAGCGGCAGTATCGGCAGGGGCAGGTCGAGCCACAGCAGGCCGATGCCGATGAGCAATGTCTGCATGCCGATGCTGATGGTGCGCAACACGGCGATACGGCGCAGGTTGTGTTGCGTGGAGGCGTAGCGGCTATGGGTGGTCAACATGGCATGGGCGGTTATCGGCAGTGATCGGTTACCCCTGAAGTTTCCGGTCCGGCGAAAGTCGCTCAAAGGTGGCAGCCATTATCCGGCAATGGCTGGCCCCTGTCAGCGGCCTGCGACACTTTGTCACATTCTCAGCGCAGGGGGGGGCGATTACGATAAGCGGCATTCGGGGAGTGTCGCCCCAAGATCAAACTGAGGAGTTGACCATGAAACGTGCGCCTGTCCACCTGGCTTGGCCGAAACTTGCCGCTGTCCCCCTGATCCTTGGAGTTGCCGCGTGTTCTTCGTCCGATGAAGGAATTGACGAGACGGCCTGCGGTGATGGCGAAAAGGCCAGTGACAGCTACTGTGTGGAATACATTGCGGGCGGTGTGATGGGCGAACAGGTTGGCAAGAACACGTTTACCCTGCATGTGTCCCACAAGTCGGATGGCAGCGCAGCCACCGGTCTGGCGCTCGACCTTGAGCCGGTGATGTACATGATCAGCGGCATGAATCACTCCACGCCCGATGAAGACTGTGTCGAATCGGGAAGTATCGCCGGTGACTATGTTTGCACGGTGTACTATGTCATGGCCTCCGAAATGGGGGGAGTGAAAATGGGAGACTGGGAACTGACGGTCAGCATCGGCAGTGAATCCGTCAGCTTCGAACCGATGGTAATGATGGCCATGGGTGATACGAGCGTGGCGCAGCTGAAAGGTGTAAATGACACGATTTCCGGTATGATGACCGACGAAAGCCGCACCTACTATCTGTTCAGGGATGGCATGGCAAGCACGGACAGCTTCGCTCTATTCGTCGCCGCACGCGAAAACATGATGAGCTTTCCCTCGATCTACCCCGGCCGGGTTCTCAATGCGGGTACTTCTGACGAACTGAACGTGGCTAGTGTCGACGTGGAAATCTCCCCGGATGGGGGGGCGACTTGGCTTGCCGCGACGGATGAAGGTAATGGCCACTGGCGCGTTTCCGGCCTGAGCCTCTCGGTAGGTGTAGCCAATACCCTGTACGTGCGCCTGACGATCAACGACGAAACCAAGACCACCGATGGCAGCGCCACTGGTCAGGATTACCAGATATTTACAGTTACGCCTTGATGGCCAGTTCCAACTCGGGGTATTGCTCGATACTCTTCGCCGGCAGCCTGTGCCTTATGGGGCTGTTGCCGATGGACAGCTGGGCCGCCTCCTGCTGTGGCGGCGGCTCATCTTCGTCATTGATCATGCCCAAGTTTTCGCGCGCCATGGTGGACATGTCCGTGGACATGGAAGACTATAACGGCTTCTGGGATTCGCAGGGTGACTACCGCCCCGACCCCAAGGACTCCGACCTCAACCAATACCGCATCAACCTGGGCTACGCGCATCGGTTCGGCTCGCGTTGGCAAGGCAGCGTGATCCTGCCCTACGTGTGGAACAACAATGAATACACCGGCCTGACATCCAATACCCAGGGGCTGGGCGACACCACCCTCAATCTCTGGTACGAAACCTTCGACAACGTCACCTGCGTGTGGAAGGTGCGCCAGTGGGCCGACCTGAAGCCAGCGGTCTATCTGGGCGCTTCGCTGACCGTGCCCACCGGCATCTCGCGCTTCGACAATGTGGCCAACAGCTTCGACATCACCGGCCGCGGCTTCTACCGCCTGGACGCCAACCTGCTGGTGGACAAGACCATCTATCCGTGGAATGCCTCGCTGCTGCTGTCCTACGGAAAATACCTCGAACGCAACGTCAACCGCGACTACGGCAACTACGTCGAGCCGAGCCGTCGCAAACTGGGTGACCGCCAGCTGGCCACCCTTTCCGCGGGCTACACCTATTTTCTCGAATCCATGGACACCCTGACCTTCACCCTGGCCCTGTCGCACCTGCAGGAAGACGATGGCCGCATCGACGGCCGCCCCGATCCCAGCACCCGCATGGAAAAGAACTCCCTCGCCGGCACCGTCGCCTGGTCCACCATGGACCGTGACTGGATCTTCAAGGGCACCCTCAGTCACGCCGTGCCCAGAAACGACTGGGGCGACAACTTCCCCGTCACCAACGTCCTGAGCTTCGAGGTGAGCCATGTCCTTCGCTAGACGGCTGCTGATGACGGTTGCGCTGGCGCTGCTGGCGGGCTGTGACAACATGCTGGACGACCTCGCCCCCTCCGGCGAGGACAAGCGCCCCGACGTGGTGCTCGGCAGTGTCGGCCCGCAGGTGGGCCAGATCGCCCCCGACTTCACCCTCGACGACACCCTCTACACCCCGCACACCCTGTCCACCGAACTGGCCAGCGCCCGCGCCGTGGTGCTGTATTTCAACATGTGGTGCCCCATCTGCGACACCCACGCCAACCACATGCGCCAGTACATCGTGCCTGACTTCCCCGATGTGCGCTTCTTCCTCGTCGACTACGTCAGCGGCTCGGTGCCCCTCAGCCGCAGCAACCAGATCGCCAGCGGCTATACCGACTTCACCGTGCTGGTGCCCACCAGCGACAGCTTCACCAAACGCTACCAGGCCACCATGGGCACCACCGTGGTGATCGACGCCAATGGACAGATCGTGCGCATGAACGAAGACTTCCTCGACGGCAACAAACTGCGCGCCACCCTCGAGGCCCTGCCATGAGGCGCGTACTGCTGGCGATGCTGCTGACAACCGCCGCGTGTGGCGCGGCGCAGGCCGCCGACGGCGAACCGAGCGAACAGCGGGCCGAAGGCAAGGCGCTGTTCGAGGCCCGTTGCGCCGTCTGCCACCAACTGCCCGAGCCCGACATGCTGACCCCGAAGCAGTGGAAACGCCTGCTGCTGCTGATGCAAAAGCGCATGCAGCAGGCCGGCATGCCACCGCTGGACGAAGAAGAATTCGCCCTCGTGCATGGCTACCTGAGCGCCCGGTCGGAGTAGGGCGGGGCCATCGAAGAGAGGCGCCAACGATGAAACACTTGCGGTTATGCCTGCTGCTGGCGCTGACATTGACCCTGCCCGTGCAGGCCGCCGGACAGAACCCCGATGAAAAAGTCCCCGCGCCCCAATTCCGCCTGACAACCCTGCAAGGCGCGCCGGCCAGCCTGTCCGACTACCGCGGCCAGGTCATCCTGCTCAACTTCTGGGCCACCTGGTGCGGCCCCTGCCGCAAGGAAATGCCGAGCATGGAAAGACTCTGGCAAACCTACCGCGACCAGGGCCTGGTGATCCTCGCCATAGCCACCGACAACGGCGGTGAATCGCGCATCAGAAACTTCGCGCACCGCCTTGGCCTGAGCTTCCCCATCCTCCTCGATCCCGACAGCCAGGCCAGCGACCGCTACCAGGTCTCCGGCATCCCCGTCAGCTTCCTCATCGACCGCCAGGGCCGCATCACCGCCCGCATCGTGGGCAGCAAGGACTGGGCCAGCGAGCCCGCCCTCCAGCACGTGCTAAGACTGCTTCAGGAGTGATCGCAACGATTACCCGCATTTGATCGCGCACGAATTCCCTCGTACAGAACAGTCCCACAGGCCGTTTCCCTGGGCCAGCCTGTTTCCCGGACGCCAAAGACCCTGCGTCATTTTCCCCGCCGTCGGGCGCGCTCCGTTGCGGAAAATGATCGGGGATGCCAGAAAATACAGTGGCTTGTGAACAGGCAAGGGAAGATATGTAGACCCTGTTGAGAATATCGGCCGGGGGAAAGCAGACTTTTTCCGCGGTGATTAATGGGGTATGTTGGAAGGGCGCAGCAAGGCCATTGGCCAGTCAGGCAGGGTGGGCAGGCCTTTGATGCCCGCGCGGGATTTGGCGCAACCGCGTGGCCACGTCAAACTCGCCCACCCTGGTCAAAGGATGCCGATGAATCCTCCACTGCCCAGACACAGGAGCATAGCGATGCGAATTTCTTTCAGTATCGGTCTCGCCTTTCTGACGGTCATTGGTCTGACGGCCTGCGGCACGCAGAGCGTCAAGGTCTCGATCGATTCGATTGTCGGGACGCAGGATGTTCCCTCCAAGCGCTATGTCTGGCTCAGTGGCATGCGCGAGGTTTCGCCGGACGACCTCCATTTTCAGGAATTCAGCCGTTATTTTCAGGCTATTCTTCAGGATCGTGGCTACCGGAAGACGACGGCCAGGGATGCGGCCATCGCCATTTATTTCTCGTATGGCGTGAGCCCCGGGCGCACGACGCAATACACCACGACGACGCCGATCTATGACTGGGTGGGGGGCGATACCATCGTCTACACGGAAACCACCAAGGGCGAGAAGGGCGAAACCACCTCGACCACGCGCACCATCACGACACCGATCCGTCAGCGTCTCATCGGCCTGTCCGTGGGTACCGGCCAGTACACGGTGTTCACCCGTTTTGCCAGGCTCACCGCAAAGCGCTACCGGCCCGGCGAAAGCCCCAAGGACATGCCGACCCTGTGGGAGACCCGAATCACCTCCATCGGCCCCTCCAACGATCTGCGCGCGCTGATGCCGGTGATGGCGGCGGCCGCGGCGCCGTTCATCGCCTCGGATACCGGTGAGATGAAGGTGGTGAAAATGAAGAAGGACGACCCCCGGATCACGGCATTCAAACAGCGGCTGCGCGGTAACGATAAATAGCGGTGTTCACGTGGGTGCCATTGACCGCCGGACCGCTGCCCGGCGCGACGAGATGCCTGCTGTTGTGGCTTGTTTTTCTGTTCTGCAGCGCCTGTGCCGGGGCCGGGGAAAAGATGGCTTGTCCACCCGGGCCGAATGCCGCGAGCAAGTCGCTGTACCTGGTCAGCCATGGCTGGCATGCCGGCATCGTCGTCAGGCGTGCCGACATTGCCGATGCCGCATGGCCCGTGCTGGAAGCCCTTCCCGCGAGCGACTATCTGGAAGTGGGCTGGGGCGACAGGGATTATTACCGCACGCCGGATCCCCCCTGGGGCATCACCCTCAAGGCGGCCCTGTTGCCGACGCCGAGCATTCTGCATGTGGTCGCCTTCGATGGCGCCGTTTCGGCCTATTTCCCCCGCAGCGAGATCATTGAGCTGCGCCTGAGCGGAGCGGGCCTTGAAAGGCTGGGCCGTCTTATCGCGGCCAGCTTTGCCCGCAATGCGGCGGGGGAGGCCATACCGCTGGGCCCTGGCCTCTACGGCCGCAGCCAAATGTACTTGTCCACGGAAACCTACCATCTGTTCAATACCTGCAATGTCTGGACCGCGCGCGCAATCCAGGCGGCCGGCTGCCCGATCACGCCGGCTGCGAGCCTGACCGTGGGCAGCCTCATGTCCCGGGCGCGCGGTTTCGGCCGCTTGATTCAACCGTTGCCGCTGGCTGAGTAAGGGGCGGGGCGGAGCGATTTCCCACCCTGCCTCGGCGGCCGGGGGCGCAGGGCGGGAAAAACGGCCGCAAATGCACCATACTCACACAAGGCCATGAACAGTCTGTGGCTATTGGGCGGGCGGCTTCTTGGCGCTTGCCTGTCGCCAGGCCCTGGCTGTCCCCAGGAGCGATGCATGAACACCGTGAACGGCCCTGACTCCGAACCGGACACACTGGAAACGGCGTATTGGCCGCCCCTGCTCGAGGAGATGGAATCCCTGCTGGCGGAGCTGCGGCCGGGCGCCGTTTCCCGCGCCATCCACCCCGACGACTCCCTGGAACGGGATCTCGGCCTCGACAGTCTGGCGCGTGTCGAATTGCTGACCCGCATCGAGCGGCGCTTTGGCCTGGCGCTGCCGGAGCAGGTATTCAGCGAGGCGGAAACGCCCCGGGATCTCATTCGGGAACTCGTCAAGGTGGCGGCCAGAAGCCATGACCAGGGTGTTCCCCTTCCCCGCGCGGAGGCCGCCCCTCTCGAAGGCAGGGCGGAGGCCGCGAGTCCCGCGCGCGCCGAAACCCTGGTCGAGGTGTTGGAGTGGCACGTCCGCGCCCATCCCCAACGCCCCCATATCCAGCTCTATGACGATGCCGGCGATGGCGGGGTGCTCGATTATCAGCGCCTCTACGACGGCGCCCGCGCCGTGGCCGGCAGCCTCCAGCGGCAAGGCCTGCAGCCGGGTGATGCGGTGGCCATCATGCTGCCGACCGGCGGCGAATACTTCGACAGCTTTTTCGGTATCCTGCTGGCCGGCGGCATTCCCGTGCCCATTTATCCGCCAACCCGTCCCAGCCAGCTGGAAGACCATTTGCGCCGCCACACCGCCATTTTGAGCAACTGCCGGGCGGTCACCCTGATCACCGTCAGCCGGGCCAGGCAGGTGGCGCGGTTGTTGAAGGCACAGCTGGAAACCCTGCGCCACATCGTCACCGTGGATGAGCTGCTGGACGCCGGCGGTGATTACCAGCGTCCCGTCATATCCGCGCATGATACGGCCTTCCTGCAATACACCTCGGGCAGCACCGGCAATCCCAAGGGCGTGGTGCTGACGCATGCGAATCTGCTGGCCAATATCCGCGCCATGGGCGAGCGGGTGAGGGCCGGTTCCCGTGATGTGTTTGTCAGCTGGTTGCCCCTCTACCATGACATGGGACTGATCGGCGCCTGGCTGGGCAGCCTGTACTATGCCGCCCTCCTGGTCATCATGTCGCCGCTGGCCTTTCTCGCTCGCCCCCAGCGCTGGTTCCATGCCATACACCGTTACCGCGGGACGCTGTCGGCATCCCCCAATTTTGGTTATGAGTTGTGCCTGAGCCGTTTGCAAGACAGCGACCTGGAAGGGCTGGATCTCAGTTCCTGGCGCGCCGCGTTCAACGGCGCCGAGGCCGTGAGCCCGACCACGGTGATTCAATTCCCCCGCCGCTTTGCCCGTTTCGGCTTTTCCGCCAAGGCCATGATGCCGGTCTACGGGCTTGCCGAAAACAGCGTCGGGCTGGCCTTTCCGCCGCTGGGACAGGGGGTGCGCATAGACCGCATTCAACGCCAGGCATTCAGCAACACGGGCGCCGCCATTCCCGCGGCGGCGGATGAGACAAACGCCCTGCGCTTCGTCTCCTGCGGGCAGGTGATCGCCGGGCACGAAATGCGCATCGTCGATGCCCAGGGCAATGAGCTGCCCGACCGACAGCAAGGCCGCCTGCAGTTTCGCGGCCCTTCCGCCACCAGCGGTTATCTGCGCAATCCAGAGGCCACGCAAGCGTTGTTTGACGGCGACTGGCTCAACAGCGGCGATCTCGCCTATATCAGCGAGGGGGATCTGTATGTCACCGGGCGAAGCAAGGACATCATCATTCGCGCCGGGCGCAATCTCTATCCACACGAACTGGAGGAGGCCGTTGGCGACATCCCCGGCATTCGCAAGGGCCGCGTCGCGGTGTTCGGCGCCACCGATGCCGGCACCGAGCGCCTGGTGGTGTTGGCGGAAACGCGCGAGAAGGGTGCCACCGAACGCGAGCGGCTGCGCCAGCAGATCAATACCGTTGCCAGCGAACTCATTGGCGGGCCGGCCGACGATATCGTTCTCGCCCCGCCCGGAACGGTGCTCAAGACCTCCAGCGGCAAGGTGCGGCGCTCCGCCTGCCGCGAACTTTACGAGCAGGGCCTGCTCGGCAAGACGCAGGCGCCGCTGTGGCGGCAGATCGGCCGCCTGTTGCTCGCCAGTGTGGCGCCGCAGGCGCGGCGTCTGCGGCGTGCCTTGCGCACACGGCTGTGGGCGGCTTATGCCAAGGGCCTGTTCTGGGTGCTGGCGCCGCTGACCTGGCTTGGCGTGGTCTGCCTGCCGTCGATGACGCTGCGCTGGCGGTTGATGCGCGGGGCCACGCGCCTGCTGGCGCGTCTCACCGGCACGCCGTTCCGGGTCGAAGGCCTTGAGAAGCTGCCGGACAAGAAACAGGCCTGCGTCTTCGTGGCCAATCACGCCAGTTATCTGGACGGCCCCTTGCTCATCGCCGCCCTGGATCGCCCCTTTTCCTTCGTGGCGAAGATCGAACTCGCCAAACAGGCCATTGCCGGGACCTTTCTGCGGCGCATCGATACGGAGTTCGTCGAGCGCTTCGACGTGAAGAAAGGCGCCGAGGATGCCTCGCATCTCATCTCCCTGGCAAAGGCCGGGCGATCCCTGCTGTTTTTCCCCGAGGGCACCTTCACCCGCAACCCCGGCCTCTTGCCCTTCCGTCTCGGCGCCTTTCTGGCAGCGGTGGAGGCGGGGCTGCCCATCGTGCCGGTGGCCATCCGCGGCACCCGCTCCATCTTGCGGGGTGATGCCAAGCACCCCTATCGCGGAAGCATTACCATCATCATCGGTGCACCCATCTGGCCCAACACGGAACAACAGCAGGACCCCTGGGCAGCGGCGCTTGTGTTGCGCGATGAAGCGCGCGCTTTTATCGCCCGTTCCTCGGGTGAACCCGCCCTTGACCAGGATTGAGCTTGCGACGAATGCGAGCCGAAGGCGCCGGTGCAGCCGTGCCTTTTGGTCATCTTTCCCGCAGGCAGTGAAATGTGCTCGGCTTCGATGGGCACGAGGGGAGGGCGATGTGCCTCGTGTCACGCCGTTCTATTTGTTTGCGGCCGCTTGCCGGACCGCAGGCCTGGCGTCTATGCTGCGTTGAGTCGTTGTTTGTCAAGGCTATGGTCTGTCTTGTTAACCCGGCCGAACACGACATATATTGTTACCGATGCACCTCCATCAAAACCGGTAACCCTCACTTTTTCAACTGTGAAGTGTCAGATCGGGTCTGAACTAGTACAGGTGACGGGCGTTACCCCAAGCTGCTCGCCACCCTCGCCAAGACCGAGGTCCTGATCCTGGATGACTGGGGACTGGCCAAGCTGACCGCCGAACAGCGCCGCGACCGGCTGGAGATCCTCGAAGACTGGCACGGCACCCGCTCGACACTGGCCACCAGCCAGCTCCCCATCGACAAATGGCACGATCTCATCGGCGACCCCACGCTGGCCGACGCCATCCTCGACCGCCTGGTGCACAACGCCTACAAGATCAATCTCAAGGGAGAATCCATGCGCAAACGCAGAGCAAAGTTGACGTCCACCACCCAACCCGAGTAACAATACACAAACCCCGCGTCGCGCAGCGAAGACAGGTGGCAGCTTTGCCCTGGTCCAGGTGGCAGGCTTCACGTGGAATGGGTTGCAGACTTCAGTGGAATCCGCATCCAGGCATTTCTGCCTTTCGGCAGGGCAACGCCTACGACGTGAACCTGGAGGATTACCACTGATGACTACCCGAACCCGCAAACCGACCCACCCCGGCGCTATCTTGCGCGAAGACATCCTGCCCGAGCTGGGCATGAGCCAAGCAGAGCTCGCCCGGCGCCTTGGCGTCTCGCGCCTCACTGGGTCAGACCTGATCCACGAGAAACGCGCCCTTTCCGCCGATATGGCTATGCGCCTTGCCCGGCTGCTGAACACCACCCCCGAGAGCTGGCTAGGGATGCAGCAGGCGCTTGCGCTTTGGGAGCTGGAGAACGAACACAGGGCTGAGTATCAGAAGATCGAACACGTGGCCGCATAGGGCTGGGCCGCGTGTCGGTAGGCGGCAGGCCACTGGTGGATGCGCTCATCGAGGCGGGGCATGGCCGACCCTATGACGGCGGGCCGAGGGGGGGAAGGTAGGAAGTTGGTGGGGTTGGTGTATTGGCCGAAAGTACCCGTAACAGAATGTTGGTTTTAGTGTTGGGCGAGAATTTCTGAAACCAATTAACACCAATAAAAACAATATCTTATAAATCGATCTGGCGGAGAAGGAGGGATTCGAACCCTCGATACGCGGTTAGCGTATACACACTTTCCAGGCGTGCTCCTTCAGCCACTCGGACACTTCTCCGGAATCTCTCAACGGCTTGCCAGCGGCCCTAGCCGTAAAAGAGCACGCAAGATTAAACCAGATCGTCCCTTTGCGCAATCTCCCCGGGGGATTCGCCCCGGGGGATTTTATCGCCGGGATTTGCCTCGCTTTTTCCATCTGCGCAGGCCTCAAGCTCATCTTTGCCCTGCCGATAGTCTATGCGATTCAAGGAACCGGGTATGCGGGTACGTTTATGAAGTTAATCGTTGGCATCATCATTGTGCTGAGCTGCGTGGCGGGTGGCTTTGTGTTGGCTCACGGCAATCTGGCCACGCTGTGGCAGCCCTTTGAAGTGTTGATTATCTGTGGCGCGGCCTTTGGGGCCTTTGTCATTACCAATCCGCCCACGGTGATCAAGGGGGCCTTTGGCGCCATCGGCAAGTTGCTGGCCGGTTCCAAGCACAGCAAGAAGACCTACATGGAGCTGCTGGGGCTGATGTACGACCTGTTTTCCAAGGCGCGCAAGGAGGGCTTGATGGCCCTGGAGGCGGACATCGATGAGCCAGAGAACAGCGAGATCTTCAAGAAGTACCCAGCCATTCTCAAGAACCACCATACGGTGGAGTTCATCGCCGATTATCTGCGCCTGATGGTGGGCGGCAACATGAATCCCTTCGAGCTGGAAAATCTCATGGATGTGGAGCTGGAGACCCACCACCACGAGGCGGACAAAATCCCTGGCGCCATTCAGGCAGTGTCTGACGCCTTGCCGGGTTTCGGCATCGTCGCGGCGGTGCTCGGCATCGTCATTACCATGGGCTCCATCGGCGGTCCGGTGGAGGAGCTGGGCGCCCATGTGGCGGCGGCCCTGGTGGGCACCTTTCTCGGCATCCTGCTGGCCTATGGTTTTGTCGGTCCCATGTCGGGCGCACTGACGGCCATCAATGAAGATGAAGCCAAGGTCTTTGAATGCATCAAGGTCTGTCTGCTGGCCACCCTCAATGGCTACGCGCCGCAGATCGCCGTGGAGTTCGGCCGCAAGACCCTCTATTCCCACCACCGTCCGGGCTTCCAGGAGCTGGAGGATTTCGTCAAGGGCAAGACCGGATAAGCCACCCGCCGCGATAGAGACGAGCCTTCCCCATGGAAAACCAGACGATAATCGTCAAGAAGATCAAGAAGGGCGGTCATGGTCATCATGGCGGCGCCTGGAAGGTGGCGTTTGCCGATTTCGCCGTGGCCATGATGGCCTTCTTTCTGCTGTTGTGGCTGATCGCCTCCACCACCAAGGAGGAGCAGGCCGGTCTGTCGGAGTATTTCAGCCCCCCCACCCCCGGGCTTTCCACCGGCGCCGGCACCAGTTCGGATATCATCGACATGGGTGGCGGTCAGAAGATCCGCGAGGGCGACGCCTCGCAGCAGGATGCGCGCGAGCCCACCGCGGATGAGATTCAGCAGGCGATCCGGGATGAGAAGGATCGTCTGGAATCCCTGATGCAGGAGCTGAAGATGGCCATCGAGAACAGCGAGGCCCTCAAGCCCTTCAAGGATCAGCTGTTGCTGGACATCACCCCCGAGGGCCTGCGCATCCAGATCGTCGACAAGGAGGGCCGGCCCATGTTCGACAGTGGCGAGGCCACCATGAAGCCCTATTCACGCACCATCCTGCGTGAGATCGCCAAGGTCATCAACAAGGTGCCCAACAAGCTCAGCCTCACCGGCCACACCGATGCCACCAGGTTCGTCAAGCGCAAGGGCTATTCCAACTGGGAACTGTCGACAGACCGTGCCAATGCCTCGCGGCGCGAACTGATCGCCGGCGGCTATGATCCCGACAAGATCGCCAAGGTGGTGGGCCTGGCCTCCATGCTGCCCTTCGACAAGGAAAATCCGCGCAGCCCCGTCAACCGTCGCATCGCCATCATCGTCCTGAACAAGGCCGCCGAGGCGGCGCTCTTGCACCCCTTGGAGACCGCCACCGACGGCGGGGAGACCCAGGCCTTGCTGGATCGCAACGCGGGCGAGGGCGGCGCGCCGGTGCGCCGCTTCCGCAGCGCCATCGGCGACCTGCGCGTGCAGCAGATCGCCGAGCGCGAGGCGGCGGAAAAGGCAGCGGCAGAAGCCGCCGCCGAAACGCCGGCAGCGACCGCGGAGCAGGGCCACGAGCCCGCCGCCGCCCCCGTCATCAAGCCGATTCCCGATATCAGGCCGATCCAGGCTCCGGCCGAGATCCATGACGCGGCCAAGGAGGCCGGTCACGCGGCGGGCGGAGAGGGCAAAAGACCCGTCATCGACCACGGCAAGCCGGGCAAGAAGACGGTCACCGACGAAGGCCTCCCGGAACCGGACTACACCGGCATGAGCATCGCCGAGCGCATCAAGGCCCGCGCCGAGTGGAACCGGCGCCGCGCCGAGGCCGAAAAACGCTGATTCCCGTCCCGGGGCGAACCCGCTACAATTGCGCCCCATGTCTGGAAACACATTTGGCAAGTTGTTCACCGTCACCTCGTTTGGCGAAAGTCACGGCCCGGCCATCGGCTGCATCGTTGACGGCTGCCCGCCCGGCCTCGAACTGAGCGAGGCCGATCTGCAGGGTGACCTGGACCGCCGCAAGCCCGGCACCTCGCGCCACACCACCCAGCGCCGCGAGGCCGACGAGGTGAAAATACTCTCCGGCGTGTTCGAGGGCCGGACCACCGGCACCCCCATCGCCCTGATCATCCACAACACCGACCAGCGCTCCCGGGACTACGGCGACATCATGGACCGCTTCCGCCCCGGCCACGCCGACTACACCTATCAGCAGAAGTACGGCATTCGCGACTACCGCGGCGGCGGGCGCTCGTCCGCGCGCGAGACGGCCATGCGCGTGGCCGCCGGCGCCATCGCCAAGAAATACCTGGCGGAAAGATTCGGCGCGCGCATCCGCGGCTACCTGGCCCAGCTCGGCCCCATCACGGCCGAACGGCTCGACTGGGACGAAGTGCCACGCAATCCCTTCTTCTGTCCCGACGCCACCAAGGTGGCGGAGATGGAGGCCTACATGGACGCCCTGCGCAAGGAGGGCAATTCCATCGGTGCGCGCATCAACGTGGTGGCCAGCGGCCTGCCGCCGGGCCTGGGCGAGCCCATCTTCGACCGTCTCGACGCCGAGATCGCCCACGCCATGATGAGCATCAACGCGGTGAAGGGCGTGGAGATCGGTTCCGGTTTCGAGGCCGTGACGCAGAAGGGCACCGAGCACCGCGACGAGATCACCCCCGAGGGCTTCCTCTCCAACCACGCCGGCGGCATCCTTGGCGGCATCTCCACCGGTCAGGACATCACCGTCAGCATCGCCCTCAAGGCCACCTCCAGCCTGCGCCTGCCCGGGCGCAGCGTGAACCTCGCCGGCGAGCCGGTGGAGGTGATCACCAAGGGCCGCCACGACCCCTGCGTCGGCATCCGCGCCACCCCCATCGCCGAGGCCATGCTGGCCATCACCCTGATGGACCACTGGCTGCGCCACCGCGCGCAGAACGCCGACGTGGACAGCCAGACCCCCGTCATCCCCGCCAGCCCGGGTGCCTGAGCCGGCCAGCGACGGCCGGGCGGTCCCGTACTGGCGACTGTCCGGTTTCTATTTCTTCTATTTCGCCTCCCTCGGCGCGCTGATTCCCTACTGGTCCCTGTACCTCAAGGGGGAGGGCTTCGAGGCGCGCGAGATCGGCACCCTGATGGCCCTGATCATGGCCACCAAGATCGTCTCACCCAATATCTGGGGCTGGATCGCCGACCACACCGGCCATCGCATGCGCATCGTGCGCATCGGCTGCCTGCTGGGCCTGATCGCCTTTGCCGGGGTGTTCCTGGGCACGACGTACTGGTGGCTGGCGCTGGTGATGATGGTGTTCAGCTTTTTCTGGAACGCCACCCTGCCGCAGTTCGAGGCCACCACCTTCAACTACCTGGGCCGCGACAGCCATCGCTACAGCGGCATCCGCCTGTGGGGCTCCATCGGCTTCATCGTCGCCGTGGCGGCCCTCGGCCCGCTGCTGGACGCGCAGGGGGCGGGCATCCTGCCGGTGGTGCTGATCGCCCTGTTCGCCGGCATCTGGCTGGCCAGCCTCGCCGTGCCCGAGCGCGCCTCCGCCCACCTGCCGCTGGACCACGAACCCCTGCGCCGGGTGCTGATGCGGCCCGAGGTGCTGGCCCTGCTGGCGGTGTGCTTTCTGCTCCAGGCCAGCCACGGGCCGTACTACACCTTCTACACCCTCTACCTGGAAGAACAGGGCTATTCACGCTCGCTGATCGGCCAGCTGTGGGCGCTGGGGGTGATCGCCGAGGTGGGCGTGTTCCTGGTCATGCACCGCCTGGTGCCGCGCTTCGGCCTGCGCCGGCTGCTGCTGGCCAGCCTGTTGCTCACCGCCCTGCGCTGGGTGCTGATCGGCGAATTTCCCGACCAGATGGCGATGGTGCTGTTCGCCCAGTTGCTGCACGCGGCCAGCTTCGGCATCTACCACGCGGTGGCGATCCAGCTGATCCACCGCAGTTTCACCGGTCGCCACCAGGGCAAGGGGCAGGCCCTCTACAGCAGCCTGAGCTTCGGCGCCGGCGGCGCCGCGGGCAGCTTTCTCGCCGGCCTGGGCTGGGCCGGGGTGGGGCCGCAAGCCATGTATCTGCTGGCCGCGCTGGCGGCGCTGCTGGCCTTCGTTATTGCCTGGCGCTGGATTCATCCGGTGGACGATGTCTCCCTGACGCCGTGATCCCACCCCCATCGGCGGCGCAAAATCCGTGATGCTGTTCACGATCTGTGCACGGTGAACGGTCGCGTGAAAATTGCCCCTAAAGGGCGCTCGGGGCGGGACGATGAAGGGGGTGGCCCGTTGACAAACAACCGGTCATTTCACAACAGGCTGAAGAGGAAACACACGTGAACGAACGACGCTATGGACCTTCTATCGGTTCGCATCTGGGCAAGCCCATTTATGAATTCATCCAGGAACAGGATACCCGCTATGTCTTCGACCGGCTGGCGCAGTGCGACACCGAGGGTTGTCCGCTGGACCAGGTGAAAGAGAACGAGTTGTTGCTGAATCCGGGGCTGATCTACAAAAAGGCCTCCTGATCCTTTCTGCCGGCCGTGGAGGGATTCACGGCCGGTCCCTTCTCCCCCCCTGTAATTCCCTGAAAAATACAAAACCCGCTTGCTGGGCAGGGTGGGCAGTGCCCTACGCCACATGTTTTCCCGCCTTCGCCCGGCGCACCAGCGCCTCCGCTTCCTCGGCCCTCAGCCAACGCCAGGGCAGGGGAAACAGCCCCGGCACCTTCTGCTGGTAATCCCGATAGACGTCGCCGTACTGTTGTACCAGCTTCCTTTCTTCCAGACGCGAACCCACCATCAGATAGGCCGTCGCCAGGGCAGAGAAGACGCTCTGGTTGAGGTACTGATCCCGGCTCCAGAGGATCAGCAGGGCGAGAAAATACCAGGGGTGGCGGACGAAGCGATGCAGGGATGAAATATGCAGCGCCTCCGGGTCTTCCGCCTTTTGCCGGCGCTCACGCCACTGACGCAGGCCGAGAAAGACCGACATGTCGTAGGCCCGGCTTGCCCACACAAAACCGCCAGCGGCAAGCGCCCACAAGGTGACTGCCAGCCATCGCCATGGCCCCTGCCAGGCCCACAGCAGGGGGCCGGGGTCGCGATGCACCAGCCACAGCAGCGGTAGCAGCAAGAGGATCGCCAGGGTGTTGAACAGCAGCCGGTAGGCGGGCATGGCGGCGGGAAAGCGGCGTTGCACGAAGCGTTTCGCCGGTAGTGAGGCCAGCAGGGAATGGAGGATGAAATAGGCCACGCTGCCGATGGCGAG
>JALSHB010000067.1 GCA_026982475.1 Chromatiales bacterium | reverse complement strand
ACGCCAAGGGCTGGGCTGGCGGAACCAATGCGCCGGATGACGGGTTTGGCGAATGATCCATAGGGTGAGCATTGCCCACCGGAAGTCCGGAGTAAGGTCATGGTGGGCGGTGCCCACCCTACGAAGTTCTGTAGGGTGGGTATTGCCCACCGGAAGTTTGATGCAAGGTCATGGTGGGCACTGCCCACCCTACGAAAAATTGAGCTAATGACTGAAACAACTGAACTCAACTACGAAGGCGTCGAGCAACTCCCCCTGAAGGACTTCACCGAGAAGGCCTATCTCGACTATTCCATGTACGTGATCATGGATCGCGCCCTGCCGCACATCGGCGATGGCCTGAAGCCGGTGCAGCGGCGCATCGTCTATGCCATGTCCGAGCTGGGGTTGAAGGCGACGGCCAAGTACAAGAAGTCGGCGCGCACCGTGGGCGACGTGCTGGGCAAGTTTCATCCCCACGGCGACTCGGCCTGTTACGAGGCCATGGTGCTGATGGCGCAGCCGTTTTCCTATCGCTATCCGCTCATCGACGGACAGGGCAACTGGGGCGCTCCGGACGATCCCAAGTCCTTCGCGGCGATGCGTTACACGGAGTCACGGCTGGCCAGGTATTCCGAGCTGCTGTTGTCGGAAGTGGGGCAGGGCACGGTGGACTGGGTACCGAATTTCGACGCTACCCTGGAAGAGCCGTCGGTGCTGCCGGCGCGGGTGCCGAACCTGCTGCTCAACGGCACCACCGGCATCGCCGTGGGCATGGCCACCGACATTCCGCCGCACAATCTGCGCGAAGTGGTTGCCGCCTGTGTGCATCTGCTGGAATCACCGAAGGCGACACTGGAAGAGCTGTGCGAATTCGTGCAGGGGCCGGATTTTCCCACCCTGGCGGAGATCATCACCCCGCGCGCCGACCTGCTGAAGATGTACGCCAAGGGTGGCGGCTCGGTGCGCGCGCGCGCGGTGTGGGAGAAGGAGGACGGCGCGGTGGTGATCACCGCCCTGCCGCACCAGGTATCCGGATCAAAGGTGCTGGAGCAGATCGCGGCGCAGATGCAGGCCAAGAAGCTGCCCATGGTGGAGGATCTGCGCGACGAGTCAGATCACGAGAACCCCACCCGGCTGGTGATCGTGCCGCGCTCCAACCGCGTCGATCTGGAGCAGCTGATGGCGCACCTGTTCGCCACCACCGACCTCGAACGCAGCTACCGCGTCAACATGAACATCATCGGCCTCGATGGCCGGCCGCAGGTGAAGGACCTGCGCAGTCTGCTCAGCGAGTGGCTGGTGTTCCGCACCGAGACCGTGCGCCGGCGCCTGGCATACCGGCTGGGCAAGGTGGAGCAACGCCTGCACCTGCTGGACGGCCTGCTCATCGCCTTTCTCAATATCGATGAAGTGATCCGCATCATCCGCAGCGAGGACGAGCCCAAGCCGGTGCTGATGCAGCGCTTCGAACTCAGCGCGGTGCAGGCCGATTACATCCTCGACACCAAGCTGCGCCAGCTGGCGCGCCTGGAAGAGATGAAGATCCGCGCCGAGCAGGAGGAACTGGCCGCCGAGCGCGACAGACTGGAAAAGACCCTCGGCTCGAAACAGCGCCTGAAGACGCTGGTGAAGAAGGAGCTGCTGGCCGATGCCGAGGAATACGGCGACGATCGCCGTTCGCCCATCGTCGAGCGCGAGGCCGCCCAGGCGCTGGACGAGACGGCGCTGATCAGCGCCGAGCCGGTGACCATCGTGCTCTCGGAGAAGGGCTGGGTGCGCGCCGCCAAGGGCCACGAGGTGGACGCCGCGGCGCTCAATTACAAGGCCGGCGACGCCTTCCGCGCCGCCGCCCATGGGCGCACCAACCAGCTGGCGGTGTTCCTCGACAGCAGCGGCCGCTCGTACGCGATCCCGGCCCACACCCTGCCCTCGGCGCGCGGCCAGGGCGAGCCCCTCACCGGGCGGGTGAATCCGCCCGATGGCGCGCAGTTCGTCGACGTGGTGTCGGGCCGCCCGGACGACCGCTACCTGCTGGCCTCGGACGCCGGCTATGGCTTCGTCACCCGGCTGGAAAACATGTTCGCCAAGAACAAGGCCGGCAAGGCACTGCTGAAGCTGCCGCGTGGCGCGAAGGTGTTGCCGGTGTGCCCGGTCTCGGACGTGGAGAGCGACCGCATCGCTGCGGTGACCACCGAGGGCCGGCTGCTGGTGATCCCGCTGCGCGAGCTGCCGGAGATGGCCAAGGGCAAGGGCAACAAGATCATCGGCATCCCGGCGGCGCGGGTGCTGGACCGCGAGGAGTACGTGGTGGGCATCGCCGTGGTGCCGGCGGGCGAGAGCCTGACGATCCTGTCCGGCAAGCGCCACCTGACGCTGAAGGCCAAGGACCTCGAACACTATGCCGGTGAGCGCGGCCGCCGGGGCGCCAAGTTGCCACGCGGTTTTCAGCGTGTCGACGGCCTGCAGGCGGGCGAGCGCTGATTTGAAATTCGCCGCCTCAGGCCCTAATGTGGCAGGGCATGGATAACGCAGTGACGAAACAGTGATGGAAATGCCGGCGTGGCTGGACTGGCTGCCTGTGGCCGGGAAAAAGGGCGAGCCGATCGCGCCGCGGGTGCTGCCGATGCCGCTGGAATTGCCGGCGCTGCGGACCCGCAGCCGTTTTTCGCGTCAGAAGGAGAAGTTGCTGCCGCCGCCGGCGTCCTGGCGGGAACTGACCGAGTATCCCATCGAGCTGCTGCGCGAGATCGACCGCTACCTGAAACGCCTCAATACCGAGCAGCTGCCGCCCCGGCAGCGCCTGCGCTGGGTGATTTTCAGTCTGCAACACGCCTGTCCGGCGATCCGCAAGATCTATTCGGAACACCACAAGGGCGATGCCGTGCCGGAGGCCCACGATCGCCGCGAGGGGCTGACGGTGGCGATCCACGTCTGCGCCCAGCTGGCCGTTGGCTTCAAGCATATCCTGCGGCGTGACTATCAATTACCGGATGCGCGCTACAGCCGCGTGCGCGGTCGGGTGCGGGAATGTGCACAGCTGATCCTGGAGCTGATCCGCATGGAGCAGCGCCTGCGCGCATTGCGCTACCAGAAGCTCCCGGCGACCGCCTGGCTGGACTGCAATCGCATCTTTTTCGCCCTTCGCCAGTGCGAGGACGTGCACGCCCAGCGCAAGGCACTGACCTGCCTGCAGGTGCCGCTGGAGCGCAAGGATGGCGAGGCGAGCCTGGCCCGCCGCCTGTCGCAGAACATCAGCATCCATCAGCTCTACATCATGATCCAGCTCTATGGCCTGATGGATACCAACACGGTTTCCTCGCAGAAGATGCACATCGTCGATGCGCAACTGGCCAAGGTGTTGCCGCGACTGAAGGTGGTCACGGACAGCGGCGCGCCGCTAGGCGTGGGACAGGTGATCGTCTACGGCAACCAGGACCGGCCGCCGTACTTCGCGCGTCAGGACGAAAAGGCCGAGGTGGCGCTGGCGCGGCAGCGGCTGCTGGCGGCGGAGGAGCATGGCACCAGCGGCCAGCAGCAGGTGCCGGTGGCGGTGCGCATCGACCTGATGCTGCTGGAGGAATCCCTGCGCCGGGAACACGAACAGCTGTATCGCCTGTTCGACAGCAGCGATGCCGACGACCGCTCCCGCATGGCAGCGGATTCGCAGGACCTCACGCGCCTGCTGACGGTGGACGCCATGTGCGACAAGCTGCAGATGAAGCGCCGCCAGCATCCGCGCCGTTATGCCCTCGGCAAGAAGATCCTGTACGTCTACACGGGCTTCATGTCGGTCTACCAGCTGCTCATGGAGGCCGAGGTGGAGGACGAAGAGCGCGCCCAGCTGAGCGACGAGCACCAGCTGCGCGACGCGCTGGCGGAGCGCTCGGCGCTGATCGCCTCGGACCGTGATTCCAGTGCGGCGGGGCAGTGGTTCGTGATGGATATCAGCGCCGGCGGGGTGCACATCAAGACCCGCGAGTCCCAGTTCACCACCGCCCTGTTCATCGGCCAGCTGGTGGCCTTCGGCTACACGCGCGACGAGCTGCGCTCGCCAACGGTGGCCTATGTGGCGCGCTTCCTGCGCAATGGGCCGGATATCGAGGTGACCCTGCGCACCCTCTCCACCAAGGTCGAGGCCACGGCGGTGCAGAGCGACTTCCTCAGCCAGAGCGACATGGCCCTGCCGGCCATCTGGGCGCGCCTGCCCGATGGCGGCGAGGGCGTGATCCTGCACCAGAGCCACCGCCTGTCCTCGACGACGCCGATCAGCCTGGAGCGGGGCGGGGAACGCGTAGCGCGGCTGATCCAGTCCACCGGCATCCTGCAGCGGGAGTTTGTCCTGCACGTGTTGAGCACGGGGGACGCCGGCGCCGCCTCACATTGATCCAGCCCGTCCTGTGTGAGTGATGGCGCAAGGCCGGGTCAATCGCCCGGAACTCCTCCGCCGGGAAGCGCTCAAATGCCGAGGAATCCGGCCTTGAAAACGTGGCGGGCGTCGCCACATAGCCTGTTCTGAAATCATTTTCTGAATCTGGAGTCTGACCGAATGAAACGCATTGGATTGTTTCTGGCCACCAACCTGGCCATTATCGTGGTGCTCAGCATTACCATGCCGCTGTTGGTGCCCTTCTTCCAGCAGCAGGGCCTGAACATCGATGTGGCCTCCTCGCTGGCCGTCGCCCTAGTGATCGGCTTTGGCGGCTCCTTTCTCTCGCTGGCCATCTCCAAGTGGACCGCCAAACGCTTTACCGGCGCCCAGGTGATCACCGACCCGCGCACGCCGCGCGAGCGCTGGCTGGTGGAGACGGTGGCGCGTCAGGCGCAGGCCGCCGGGATTGGCATGCCCGAGGTGGCCATCTATCCCTCGCCGGAGATCAACGCCTTCGCCACCGGCATGTCGCGCAACAACGCCCTGGTGGCGGTGAGCGCCGGCCTGCTGGACAGCATGACCGCCGACGAGGCCGAGGCGGTGCTGGCCCATGAGGTCAGCCATGTGGCCAACGGTGACATGGTGACCCTGGCGCTGATCCAGGGCGTGGTGAACACCTTTGTGATCTTCCTCTCCCGCATCATCGGCCACACCGTGGACCGGGTGGTGTTCAAGAACGAGCGTGGCCATGGCCCGGCCTTCTGGATCACCACCATCATCGCCGAGCTGGTGCTGGGCATCCTCGCCAGCATCATCGTCATGTGGTTCTCGCGCAAGCGTGAGTTCCGCGCCGATGCCGGCGGCGCCCGGCTTGCCGGGCGGGAGAAGATGATCGCTGCCCTGCAGCGCCTCAAGGTCAGCGCCGGCGAGGCGGAGTTGCCGGATCAGCTGGCGGCCTTTGGCATCTCCGGCCATATCGGCCGTGGCCTGAAAGGCCTGTTCCGCTCGCACCCGCCACTGGACGAGCGTATCGAGGCGCTGCGGGCCAGCGCCTGAGCCGTCTGTCCCGCAAGCACTGAAAAAGGCGCCCGAGGGCGCCTTTTTCATGATCCTGAACCTACGGATTCAGGGTGATGTTTACAGGGGGCTTGTTTCAGTGGATGCCCTGGTCCGAAAATGACCGCCAATCATCTATTGGATTCCATTCGCGTCTATTGGGGTTCATTGGCGGATTGTTTCAACTTGCTGTGTGCTGCTTCCGCGCCTTGGCGAGAGAAGCTTTTGCGCCTGCTCAGCCACTGCCGCTGGAGAAGTCGTAGTCCATGTCGTCTTCCGGCTGTTGCAGATAATAGCCCTGGATGAAGTTCACCCCGTGCTGCCACAGTACCGCCAGGCAGGCCGGGTCCTGCACGTGCTCGGCGATGGTCTGGAAGCCCTTGGTGCGGCTCAGTTCGGCCACTTCCTGGATGATCTGCTGGCTGTCTTCATTGTTGACGTTGGCGATGTGGCTGCCATCGATCTTGAGAAAGTCCACCTGCAGGTGGTTGAGATAGGACAGGGACAGGGCCTCGCTGCCCACATGGTCCAGGGCAAACTTGCAGTGCAGCTGGCGCAGGCCATGGGCGAAATTCTTGGTCGTGGAGAGATTCTCCACCGCCGCCTGCTCGGTGACTTCGAACACCATGCTGTCGCCATGCAGGCGGGCCGCCTGCAGCAGCTTGCTGATCCAGCCCAGTGTGCCGGGGTCGTTCAGTGACGCGGAAGAGAGCTTGATGAAGAACTGCAGCTCCTTGCCCAGCTTGCGCTTGTCCAGCAGGGCGCGGGCGGCGTTCTTGATCACCCAGCGGTCGATGTCGACCAGCAGCCCGGCGCTTTCGGCGGTATGGAGAAATTCCCCCGGCATCACCAGCTGGTTGTCCGGATCCAACATGCGCAGCAGAACCTCGTAGCGCTCCCCCGGCTCGGCGTGCAGGCTGACGATGGGCTGATACTGCAGGCTGAAGCGGTTGTTCTTCAGCGCAATCTGCAGCAGGGTGATCATTTTCTTGTCGGCTTCCTGCACGGCGAGGGCATCCTCGACCGAGAAGGTGTGCACCTGGTTTGCGCCCTGCTCCTTGGCGATGCCGCAGGCCTGTTCGGCATGGCTCAAGGTCTGTTTGGCATCCGTGCTGGTTTCGTTGATGGGGGCGATGCCGATGCTGAAGGTGGTGGTGACGGACTTGCCCTCGATCTCGAAGATCTTGTCGGAAAGGGCCTGGCGGAGTGTTTCGGCCTGCTTCTCCGCCTCCGCGGTGCTGGTGTCGTTGAGAATGACGGTAAAGACCGTGCCGGCATAACGAGACAGGATGGCATCTTCCGGGCTGTTGTCCCGCAGTAGCTGGGCAATGTCGGCCAGTACCAGGTCGCTGCCGGCGATGCCCAGCGTGTCCTTGATGTTCTTGAAATTGTTGGGTTCCAGGTAAAGCAGGGCGCTGTGACTTGCGCCAGCACCGGCCTGCGCCTGGGTTTCCTTGAGCTTTTCCATGAAGTGCTGGTGGTTGAACAGGCCGGTGAGCAGGTCCTGCTGGCGCAGTTGCTGCAATTCCCTTTCCAGTTCCTTGTCATGGCTTTTCTGGTGAATCATCACCTGGGTGCAGGGCTCGCCATCCACGCTGGCCGGCGAGAACTGCATGGTGGCCTGAAATTCCTCGCCATCGGCGCGCACGAGATTGAATTCCAGGGTGCCTTCCGGTGTCTCGCCGTTGCCCAGGGTGCGCAGGACTTCCTTGAATTTCTGCTGTTCATCGGCGGCGATCATGTCCATCACCGGCACTGATTCCAGCTCTTCACGGTCGACATAACCAAAAATGTCCAGATAGCTCTGATTGACGTAGACATGCATGCCTTCGTGCACGTAGGCCACGGGGTCGCGTGAGCTGTCGAGCAGCACGCGGTTGCGTTTTTCGCTTTCCGCGTAGAGGATCTTGCACTGGCGGTGGGCGCGGCGCTCGCGCAGGTTGCCGATTTCGCGCTCGATGGCCAGCAGCAGGTGTTCCTGGGCCTCTTCGTTGATGTAGTCGACGGCGCCGGCCTTCAGCATCGCCGCGGTGCCGTCGCCGCCGCCTTGCGGGCCAAATACGATGGTGGGGATATCCTTGCCGGCCCGCTTGATGGTGGTGATGGCATCGAGGGCGCGGTAGTCGCCGACCTGTGAGGCGGCCAGCAGGATGTCCCATCCCTGCTCGTCGAGGGCGGCCTGCAGGTCTTCGTCATCCTCGATATGGCGATAGCGTACGGCGAAGCCGGCGTTGCGCAGGCTGCTGGCCAGCGCCTCGGCATCGTTGGATGATTCTTCCAGAATCAGCGGACGGATGACGTTTCCGGTGTCCAATGAATTACTCCTGCGAGGTGTTGTGTCGGGTCTGTGTTGGAAAGGTATTCAACGGCGTGAGTGACGGTGGGACATTCAGAGTATCGACCACACGTCATCAAAGCCTTCTTCCTGCGAGATGTTTTTCGTCGCCCGGCTCTTGTCCGGCGGGGTTTCTTCGTTTTCCAGCACCGTGAACTCGAACTGCGCGAAGACGCCGGTGCTTTCGAGCATCTTGTCCAGCTTGATCAAGGTCTTCTGGCCGTGGATGTTGATGATGATTTTATCACCTTCGCGTTGCCACGCGTGGGTGATGATGGTGGCGGGCTGCTTGATGCCACTGAGCTCGGGCAGGATCAGGCTGCGGTTGTATTTCTTGCTTTCCCCGTCCTTGGGAATGGCGGCGGTGGCGATGGCCTCGGCGCAGGGCGCCAGTTTCTGGATGCCCAGTTCGAGGCCGTTGTTCCAGCTCTTGATGCGGCGGATGATGCCGATGGAGAACTGTGTCGGGTCCGAGGTGTCGTCGTTGAGGCCGACCAGTTCACCGACCTGCACGCGCCGTGAGTCCTTGTCGTATTCCACCCGGCCCAGCAGGCAGTAGCCGCCGGCGCTTTCGTTGACGCCCTGGCAGTCTACGGGGGTGAACAGGGCCTCCTTGCGTCGCCGGTCGTCTTCCTCGTTGGCGGACATGCTGTAGGTGGGGTTGGCGGCGCGGTAGGTGTAGTCCGGGTCCCAGACGTCCGGGGTGTGGTCGTCGATATTGCTGATGCCGAATACCGGCGTGCTGGTGTAGAGGGCCGGCCGGTCCAGCTCCATGCTGTCATCGGGGGAGCCGAGCACGGGTTGCACGTTGAAGTTTTCGATGGTGCCGGCGCAGAGGCTGCGGACCCCCACCCGCAGCGGTCGCAGGATCTCGTCGATGTAATGATGCGTGGCGCTCAGGCCCAGGGTGATGGTGATTTCGTGATTGCTGGCGGTGCGTGAAAAGGCCCGCCGCGACTTGCCGCGCCAGATCAGCACCAGGCGCTTGAGCACTTCCTCCGGAATTCCGCTGTCATCCGAACCCTGGGGCAGGATGCCGTTGCTGATGATACGGGTCATTTCCGTCGTGTCGACGTTGCGGCAGAAGACGGGATTGGTGCCGGCATCGTCACAGAAGAAGCCGGGGGCGGCATCGCTGTTGAGGTTGATCGAGGTGCAGCCCTCGGTCTCCCGGCAGACATCGAAGGGCAGGATGCGGCTGTGGGGAGCCCAGTCGCCGAGCGCCTTGTAGACCGCCTCGGTGATGTGTTGGCGCAGGCCGTAGGGATTGGCCAGGGCCAGCAGCAGGATCCGCTTGTAATTGTCCTCGATGGTGCTGCCGAGGGTATCACCCTCTGCCACGGTGTCCTTGACCAGCTTGTCGTGCAGCTGGTTTTCCTCGGCGAACAGGTACAGGCGATTGAGTTCCAGCCAGGTGTTTTCCGGGTGATGGATGTAGATCTGGTAGGCGCACAGCAGCACGTTGCTGAGATAATGCATGGCGCGGTGAATGCTGACACCGATGCTCTTCATCTTCAGACGGGAAAAGCTTTTTGCCAGGGTGTCCTCGATCACGGACTTGTAGCCGATGGCCATCTCGGAATTGAGCTGGATGGCGAGTTCGGCGATTTTCTGGTTCTTTGGCGAGAGCGGCAGGCTTTGCCGGGTATAGTGTTTTTTCAGGGTTTCGGTGACCACGAACAGGGGCGGGCGCAGGGCTTCCAGCGACCTGAAGCGATCCTGTGGTGAAATGATCAGCCGGTTCATTTCCCGCAGGGTGGTGTAGATCTGGCGCGCGCATTCACCGATATTGGCCATCGGCAGCTCGCTCACCCATGCCTCCACCTGCTTGGGGCGGGCGGGGAATGCATTGCCGCTGGGGCGCAGTTGGTGCGGAATGGTCAGCAGTCCTTCCAGTGTATTGCCTGCCACGTTCGCTCCTGGTTTTCGGATTTATTTTGCCCTGAATCCGCAGGTTCATGACGGCGAATCGCACAACTCATTGATGCGTCTCGCTATATGAAAAATCTCGGCAATAGTCCCCGCTATTCCCTCGATTTTTCATTACGCGATACGCATCAAGCAGTTGCGCGCTCCATCCGCCCTGAACCTACGGATTCAGGTTTACGGCCGCATGTATCCGTACGTGAGTATACTTCGACATGGATAAAACGCCACACTCACCCGTCACAAGCCTGTTTCGGCAGATTTTTGTTGTGCCTTTAATGACTTGTCGGCTGACCTTGATGTCATTCCCGCCGTTTGCTCGCCGGATTCCGCCAGTTGCTTGTAGGGTGCGCCGGGCTGTTCACGCACCAGTCGCGGCACCAGATAGCCGGGCAGCTGCCGGCGCAGTTGGTCTGTCAGTTCGCGTGCGCGGGCATCGCCGACGGCGAAATGCGCGGCGCCCTGCACCCGGTCCAGCTGGTGCAGGTAATAGGGCAATACGCCGGCCGTGAACAGGCCCTCGCTCAGGTCCGCCAGCGTGGCCACGGAATCATTGACGCCCCGCAGCAGCACGGCCTGGTTGAGCAGGGTGACGCCGGCCGCCTGAATACGTCGCAGGCCCCGGGTGACGCCGGCATCGATTTCATTGCCGTGATTGGCGTGAATCACCATTACCGTGCGCCAGGGCAGTCCGCCCAGCCAGGCCAGGAATTCATCGTCGATGCGCGCAGGCAGCACCACCGGCATGCGGCTGTGAATGCGCAGGCGGCGGACGTGCGGGATGGCGCGCAGGCCCTCGGTGAGACGGCGCAGGCGCGGCGTATCCAGACTCAGCGGGTCGCCGCCGCTGAGGATCACCTCGCTGATGCTGGCATCGGCGGCGATGTGGGCGAGGGTGTCGCGCCAGTCGTCCGCGCCGGCGCGCGCCTCGTCATAGGGAAAGTGGCGGCGGAAGCAATAACGGCAGTGCACCGGACAGGCACCGGTGGTGATGATCAGGGCGCGGCCGTGATACTTCTGCAGCAGGCCGGGCTGGCGGGTGGCCGGGCCGTCGCCCACCGGGTCGAGGGCGTAGCCGGCGGCTGTCTCCCGCTCGCGCCGCAGGGCCAGCACCTGCCGCAGCAGGGGGTCGTTGGGATCGCCGTGGCGCATGCGTTCGACATAGGCGCGCGGTATGCGCAGGGGGAAGTCCGTGGCGTCGTCGATGGCCTCTGGCAGCTGGCGTGGATGCAGGCCGACGGCCCGCAGCAGTTCGCCGGGCTGGCGGATGGCCGTGGCCAGGGCCTTTTTCCAGTCCATGTCCTGACAATGGTGTGTGGTTGGCGGTATCATTGGCCTCTTTTTTTCGCGCCCGGCGGAACGGGCGGCCAATATTCCCAGAATGAGGCTGAAATGGCTAATTACTCGACCAATGAATTTCGATCCGGCCTCAAGGTCATGATCGACAACGACCCCTGCGCCATGATCGAGTGCGAATTTGTCAAGCCGGGCAAGGGCCAGGCCTTCGCCCGCGTCAAGCTGCGCAACCTGCTCACCGGTCGCGTGGTGGAACGCACCTTCAAGTCCGGTGAATCCCTGCCGGGCGCCGACGTGATGGACACGGACCTGGAGTACCTCTACAACGACGGCGAGTTCTGGTACTTCATGCACCCCGAGACCTTCGAGCAGGTGGCCGCTGACGCCAGCGCCGTGGGCGACAGCGGCAAGTGGCTGAAGGAGCAGGACTCCTGCGTCGTGACCCTGTGGAACGACCGTCCCATCGATGTGGTGCCGCCCAACTTCGTCGAGCTGCGCATCGTCGAGACCGACCCCGGGGTGCGCGGCGACACCGCCAGCGGCGGCGGCAAGCCGGCCACCCTGGAGACCGGTGCGGTGGTGCGGGTGCCCCTGTTCGTGGAAAACGGTGAAATCATCAAGGTGGACACGCGCAGCGGTGAATACGTCGGCCGCGTGAAGGAATAAGCAAGCACACGCGTGTCACGCCAAGACGCAGACTGGCGACCCGGCGCAACGCTGGATGTGCTGAGACAGCGGGCGGCCCTGATGGGCCGCCTGCGTCGTTTCTTCGCCGACAAAGGCGTGCTGGAGGTGGAGACGCCACTGCTCTCCGCCGCCGGCGCCACCGATCCACAGATCCACAGCTTCGAGACCCGCTACCAGGGCCCCGGCGCGGCGCGGGGGCGGGCCCTGTATCTCGCCAGCTCCCCCGAGTTCGCCATGAAGCGCCTGCTGGCCGCCGGCAGCGGCCCCATCTACCAGGTCTGCAAGGCCTTCCGCCAGGGCGAGAGCGGGCGTCTGCACAACCCGGAATTCACCCTGCTGGAGTGGTACCGGCCCGGTTTCGACCATTTCCGGCTGATGGACGAGGTGGAGGCGCTGGTGGTCGAGCTGGCTGCCGGGCGGCTGGCGGATACGCGCGCCGAACGGCTGACCTATGCGGAATTGTTTCACCGGCATCTCGGCCTGGATCCGCATACGGCCAGCAACGAGGATCTGGCGCGTCGAGCGGCGGATTTTCCGGCGCTGGCGGGTGTTTCCGGGCTGGCGCGCGACGGCTGGCTGGACCTGCTCATGAGCCATGTCATCCAGCCCCGGCTGGAGCGGCTCACCTTCGTCTACCACTATCCCGCCTCGCAGGCGGCCCTGGCGCGCATTATCCGGCCCTCGGCGGATGTCCCCGCCGTGGCGGAACGTTTCGAGCTATTTTATCGTGGCGTGGAGCTGGCCAACGGCTTTCACGAACTGACCGATGCCGCCGAGCAACGGGCACGCTTCGAGCGGGATCAGGCGCAACGGCAAGCGCAGGGCCTGCCGCCCATCCCCCTGGATGAACGCTTGCTCGCCGCCCTCGGCGAAGGCCTGCCGCCCTGTGCCGGCGTGGCCCTGGGGCTGGACAGGTTGTTGTTGGTATTCAGCGACCAGGAACGGTTGTCGGATACCCTTGCCTTTCCTCTTGCGCGTGCCTGAGTCAGTAAAAAACTGGGCTGTCGTCAGGCGTCGATTTATTTTACATTCTTGACCGGGAAATCGTGCGGAATTCAGCGGTTTTTTTCCGGGGATCTGCAGCGGCTTGTTTTATCAGCTGATATCGATCGTGGCGGGAACCTGGCCCGTATCTTGCTGCTTCATTCTCCGACCTGAAATCGATTATTCCGTCGATATCGTCGTTAATGATGCGAAAAAAGAAGTAACAACAATGGCTATCAGGGACGTTCGGTTTGTCAGGAGAACACAATGGAAAAACGCTGGAGTGAAAGAAAGCAGCTTTGCGTCGGTGTGGATATCTATCTGAATGGGGATCTGCTGAATTCGGGGCGTTCCTCGGATATCGGCCTGGGCGGCACCTTCCTTGACGTTGACTCCGTGGCCGGCATGGATGTGGATGCCAATGTTGAGCTGGTTTATCGCCTGGTGTCCGATGAGGCCGGGGAGGAGAGTGTCCGCCACAAGATCAGCGCCCGCGTGGTGCGCATTGTCGAAGGCGGTGTGGGGCTCAAGTTCTGCAACTTCGATACGGGCGTGTTCCGTTCGTTGCAGGAGATCATGGCCTATCAAAGCCACAGCGGGTCAGCGCCCCGCGCCATGTGAATGGCCGCGTGGCGGGGCGGCGCAGGGGCAATCCTGGTTCCCGCCCGGCACTTCGGCCAATGCCAGGATTATCCCCCTTCGGCATGGCCCTGATCCCGACAGACCCCCAGCTGCTGTCCCATCTGCACCGGCGCGCCCGCTGTGATGGCTTCCGCCCACTGCACGGCGTCGCGGCCGAACAGCACGATGACGGTGGAACCCATGTTGAAACGGCCCATCTCCTCGCCCTTGGCGAATTTCCGCGCTTCCTCGCCCTGGTAGTCCCAGTGCCGTACCCGCTTGCCCGCCGGCGGGGTGATTTCGCCCGCCCATACGGTCTCGATGCTGGCGACGAAGATGGCCCCCACCAGCACCATGGCCATGGGGCCGGCCTCGGTGTCGAAATAGGTGACGACCCGCTCGTTGCGGGCGAACAGGCCGGGGATCACGCGGGCGGTGGCGGCGTTGACGCTGAACAGGCGCCCCGGCACGTGGGTCATGGCCCGCAGTTTGGCGTCCAGCGGCATGTGGATGCGGTGGTAGTCGCGCGGTGACAGGTACAGGGTGGCGAAGCTGCCGTCGGTGAATTTCTCCGCCCACTGCCGGTCGCCGCCCAGCAGTTGCAGCAGCGAATAGTCCTGCCCCTTGGCCTGAAAGATGCGGTCGGCGTGGATCGGCCCGGCCTGGCTCACGGCGCCGTCCACCGGGCAGGCGATGGTCTTTTCGCCGCCGACGATGGGCCGTGCGTCCGGGCGCAGGGCGCGGGTGAAGAAGGCGTTGAAATTGGCGTAGCTGTCCAGGTCCGGCTCCTGGGCCAGGCGCATGTCGACGCGGTAGTGGCGGACGAACCAGCGCATGAACCAGCGCCGCATGAGGGGATTGCCGCTGCGGGTGAGGGCGTGCATGACGCGCGACAGGGCGTGGGTGGGCAGCAGGTACTGTGGCCAGGCCTTGAGGTAGTCGCTGAGGCTCGGGGACGGCTCGGAATCCTGATTCATCAGTGCTCGTGCCCGTGCTTTTTCATCTCGCCATGCGATTCCTGCCGCATCTCCATCGAATGCCCCGTCCCATGGCGGTGCTCCATGGCGCCAGCGACGCTGCGGCGCACGCCGGCGCTGACGGTCAGCGATGAACCATCTGCAAAGCGCAGGGTGAGGGCGACCTCGTCGCCGCTTTTCAATGGCGCGGCCGGGTCGATCAGCATGATGTGCAGGCTGCCCGGCTCGAAGCCGACCTTGCCGTGGGCGGGGATCATGATCTTCGTCACCCGCGCCATGCTCGCCATGCCATCCTTTTCTTCCGAGCGGTGCAGCTCGACGCGCTTGAAGGCCGGTGATTCCACGGCCACCAGGGTGCGGGCCTCGTCGCCATGGTTGTGCAGTTCCAGGTAGGCGGCCAGCACCCTGGCGGTGGGCGGCGCCTCGCGTACCCAGGGGGCGTGGACCTCGATGCCGTTCGCGGGCGAGGCCCAGGCGTTGCCGGCGAGGAGGAGCAGGGCGAGAAGGGGGATGAGAAAGGCGTGTGACGGTTTCATGATGTTCCTTTTGCTCGGGTATTCGGGCGGTTTTTTCGATCTGTTACGGGGAGGGCGGCTGGTATTGCCGGCGGATCTCGAGAAACTGCCGGCGGATGTCCTGGGCATGGTGCGGCGCCTTGATGCGCGCATGATAGCGAACCTGCGGGTCAATCAACAGAATCGCGCTGCTGTGATCCACGGCGTAGGCCTCGCCGCTGCCAAGCCGGAACTGGACGTCCAGCTGCCGGGCCAGGGCGGCGAGCTGCGTCGCCTCGCCGGTGGCGCCGATGAAGGCCGGATTGAAAAAGCCCGTGTAGGCCGCCAGCGTTTGCGGCGTATCCCGCGCCGGGTCGACGGAGACGAAGATGACCTGGGTGTCGTCCAGCACGTCGGGGTCCTGCGCCAGCAACTCGTAGGCCCGCGCCAGTTCGGCGAGGGTGGCGGGGCAGACGTCCGGGCAGTGGGCATAGCCGAAGAACAGCAGGCTCCACTTGCCGCGCAGGGTGTCGTTGTCGAGCAGGCGGCCGCCGTCGACGCTGAGGCGGAAGGGCGCCAGGGGACGGGGCTCGACCAGCCGGGCGGCCGCGCCGCTGGTCGCCGTGGGTGGGCCGGTGCGGCTGACCAGGGCGCCGGCAACGATGCCCAGCACCAGCAGCAGCAAGGCGACGGCGGTTCTCTTCAGCCACGGATTGGGGGCGTGTGTGTCCGGCATCGGCGCATTATCGCATGTCGGCTTACCGTGGGGGTGCGGCAAAATGTCCCGTCGCGGACAAAAAAAGTGGAAGAAAAATAGAGGTGCCCGCCCGTCTCGCCCGTTATACTGTGCGATCTTTTCGGTGCTCTTCGAGAACGGGATTTTACATGTCGTCAGCCAACCAGGCCCCTCGCGCCAACGGAGACAGCTTTGCCCACGAGACGCCCCTGGTCACCGGCATCCTGCTGGCCAACCTGGGCACGCCGGACGCGCCCACCCCCGAGGCCCTGCGTCGCTATCTGGGCGAATTCCTCTGGGATCCGCGCATCGTCGATCTGCCGCGCCCGCTGTGGTGGCTGATCCTGCATGGTTTCATCCTGCGCGTCCGCCCCAAGCGTTCCGCCGCCGCCTACCGCGAGATATGGACCGAGCAGGGCTCGCCGCTGATGCAGATCTCCCGCCAGCAGGCCGAGGGCCTGGGCCGCGTCCTGCGGCAGCGCTTGTCCGGGCCGGTGGTGGTGGAGCTGGGCATGCGCTACGGCAATCCGTCCATTGCCTCGGCGATGCAGCGCCTGCGTGAGGCCAATGCACGGCGGGTGCTGGTGTTGCCCCTGTACCCGCAGTATTCCTCCAGCACCACCGCCTCCACCTTCGATGCCGTGGCCGAGGCCGTGAAGTCGTGGCGCTGGGTGCCGGAGCTGCGTTTCGTCAACCAGTATCACGACGAGGCCGGTTACATCGAGGCCCTGGCCGCCAGTATCCGCGAAGCCTGGGCGGGTCGTGAGGCGCCGCAAAAACTGCTGTTCTCCTTTCACGGCACGCCCCGGCGTTTCCACACCCAGGGCGACCCCTATTTCTGCCACTGCCACAAGACCGCGCGCCTGGTGGCCGACCGCCTGGGGCTGGCCGACGACCGCTGGATGGTGACCTTCCAGTCCGTGTTCGGCCGCGAGGAGTGGCTCAAGCCCTACACCATCGACACCCTGCGCCAGCTGGGCAAGTCCGGGGTCAAGTCAGTGGACGTCATCTGCCCCGGGTTTTCCGCCGATTGTCTGGAAACCATCGAAGAGATCGGGGTCGAAAACCGCGAGGCCTTCGAGGCGGCGGGAGGCGAGCACTTCCACTACATCGCCGCCCTCAACGACCGCGACGACCACATCGAGGCCCTGGCGAGCGTGGTGCAGAGACACATGGCCGGTTGGCCAGAGGCCGAGCCGGCGTGGGATGCCGCCGGCAAGAAGGCGGAGGACGAGGCGCGGCAGATGCGGGCAAAGGCCCAGGGCGCGAACCGTTAGCGCAATGAGGACAACGAGATGAAAAAACTGGCTTTGCTGATTGGCGCAACGTCGCTACTCATCGGTGGTTGCACCCAGGAAACGCAGAACAAGTTCAGCCGCGCGGTGCAGAACTACACCGGCACCGACGGTGTGCTGGACGTCTATGCCGGCGACAAGCTGGTGAAACGCTTCATCAAGATCGACAAGCTGACCACCGCGGTGAGTACCAGCGGCAATACGCCCCGGCCCTATCGCTATGCCTATGGCGTGCTGGATGAAAACCAGAATCTGCGCGTGGACCCCGGCGAGAAGAAGGTCTACTTCGAGTTCAGCGACTATTCCACCAGCTACATCTTTTACGAAAACCCGCTGGACTGAGCGGCCTCAGCGCATTACTAAGACAAACGATAACAAAGCCACATTCAGCAGGCGTCTGGGCGGTCATTGCGCAAGGCGCGACAGCGCAGGCAGGGTGGGTCTCCTGTCAAGCCGGCGCAACGCCGCGGATGGCCGCCCAGACGCCTGCCCGGAGGGAGCGGGCCGGATGCGGCGACTCGGCGTTGCGATCCTTGAAAAGGGTTGGGCCATTCCCTGCGGATCGCGCCTTGATTCACCACATCCGGCCCACTCTGAATGAGGCTTTGTTATCGTTTGTCTTAGTAAATACAGCCTTTGTTACAGGGGCGGCCTCAGCCGCGAAGCAGGGTGCCGCGGGCTTCGCGGCTGAAGCCGCGCCTACAATTTCTCATTCCGGGACAATAGTCCCTCCAGATCCTCGAAAAACAGCGCCGGATCCACCCGCGCGTCATTCAGGCTCACACCCCAATGCAGATGCGGGCCGGTGACGCGGCCGGTCTGGCCCACGGCGCCGATGACCTCACCCTGTTTCACCGTCTGCCCCGGCGCCACGTCGATGCGGCTCATGTGGCAGTACATGGTCACCAATCCCTGGCCGTGGTCGAGGAACACCGTGTTGCCATTGAAGAAGTAATCGCCGGTATCGATCACCCGGCCCGCCGCCGGGGCGCGGATGGGCGTGCCCTCGGCGGCGGCGATGTCGATGCCGCTGTGCGGTTTGCGCGGCTGTTCGTTGAAATAGCGGCGCAGGCCGAAGGGACTGCTGAGACGGCCCTCGACGGGCAGGATGAAGCGTGTCTCCACCTCCCTTGTCTCCCGCCAGTGTTCCAGTGCGGCGTTGATGCGCCCGCGTTCGACGCGGATGCGCGTCATGTCCTGTTGGTTCGGGTTGACCTTGCGCTTGTTCTTGATGGTGAGGTGCTGGGTGGCGTAGTCCTTGGCCTGCACGGTAAATGTCAGTGGCGCGCCCTTGGCTGGAGTGAGCCGCTGGGCGCCGGGTTGGACGGAGAGGGGAATGCCCACCACGGCCTTCCAGCGGCCCTGGTCCTGCTGCACCATCACGCGCTGCTTGCGGTAATGCAGCACCGGCGCCTCGCCCCGGGCGGGGCCGAGGTCGATGATGGCGATGCCGCCGGGCACCGCCTCGCTGTGCGGCGGCAGGGCGGCCGGCAGCGTCAGCGGCAGGAGTATCAACGCAAGCAGGGCGGCGAATTTCATCATCTCAACATCTTTGAACAGTCATTGTTTTCACCACAGGGGCACGGAGAAAAACGAATACCTCTCGCCAGGAGGCGGAGGCGCAAAGAAAAAATACGCAAAAGTCTTTCCTTGCCACCTCTGCGAAAAACAGACATCTCTTCACTGTGTCTCCGTGCCTCTGTGGAGGGTTTCCCGGTCGCGCCCCGGCGTCATTTATTCTTCACGCCCTCGACCCGGCAGTCCAGCCGTCCTTCGCCGAGGCGGACGCGCAGAGGGTCACCGATGCCGACCTCGCTGGCCTTGCGCACGATGCGCCCGTCCGGCCGTTGCACGATGGCGTAGCCGCGCTCCAGGGTGGCCAGCGGGCTGACCGTGTCCAGGGCGCGGGCGAGGCCGGCGAGGCGCTGCCGTTGTTCCGCCAGCCGCTGCGGCATGGCGGCACGCAGGCGTCGTCGGTCGGCATCGAGGCGGGATTGCAGGGCCGTCAGCTGGCGCTGCGGCGACTGGCTGTGGAGGCGGGCGCGCAGGGTGTCGAGGCGCGCACGGCGGGCCTGCCATTGCGCGCGCAGGGCGCGGGTGAGACGCAGTTCCAGTTCGTCCAGCCGCTGGGCCTGCTCCTGCAGACGTTGCCCCGGGTGCTTGAGATGCCGGCTGATGGCGTGCAGATGCTGTTGTTCGCGCGCCAGGCGAGTTCGCAGGGCACGGATCAGACGGTGACGCCAGTGGCGCAGGGTGTCCAGCCATTCGTCGCGGTCCGGGCTGATCAGCTCGGCGGCGGCGGAGGGCGTGGCGGCGCGTACGTCGGCGGCGAAGTCGGCGATGGTGACGTCGATTTCATGGCCGACGGCGCTGACCACCGGGATCGGGCTGTCGGCGATGGCGCGCGCCACGGTCTCGTCGTTGAAGGCCCACAGGTCTTCCAGCGAGCCGCCGCCGCGGGTGAGCAGCAGCAGATCGCATTCGTCGCGCCTTGCTGCAGTGCGCAGGGCCGCGACGATGGCCGGCGGGGCATCGCTGCCCTGCACCGGCACCGGGTAGATGAGCAGCGGGATGGCCGGGAAGCGTCGCCGCAGTACGCTGAGCACGTCGCGGATGGCGGCGCCGCTGGGTGAGGTGATGACGCCGATGCGGTGCGGCAGCTGGGGCAGGGGGCGCTTGCGGGCGGCGTCGAACAGTCCTTCGGTGGCCAGGCGTTGCTTGAGCTGCTCGAACTGCCGCCGCAGGCGGCCGTCGCCGGCCTCTTCCAGGTGCTCGACGATGAGCTGGTAGTCGCCGCGCGCCTCGTACAGGCTGACGCGCACCCGCGCCAGCACCGCGCTGCCGTTCTGCGGCTGGAAGCCCAGCAGGCGGCGGCGCACCTTGAACATGGCGCAGCGTATCTGGGCCTGTTCGTCCTTGAGGGTGAAGTAGAGGTGGCCGGAGGCCGGGCGCGCCAGGTTGGAGATCTCGCCCTCGACCCAGATCAGCGGGAAGTTGCCTTCCAGCAGGGCGCGGGCCTCGCGGTTGAGATGGGCGATACTGTAGATTTCCCGGCGGGGCTGGCGGGGAGTGTCATGGTCGGCAGACATTGCGGCGGCTGGTGCTTCTGTTGCGGGGAGAAATGAAAAAGAGGCGGGTTGCATCGCAGCCCGCCTCTTGTGGTGGTGCTACCGGGGCAGCCCGGGCGTCAGAACAGCCAGGGGCCGGCGTCCTTCTGCTCGATGGCCTGCTGATAGCCCATCTCGCCCTGGAACTTGGCGGTGTTGGCCAGCTCGATGGCGGTCTTGTAGTCCGCCTTGTGGGCGGCCGCCTTGGCCTTCTTGAGGTAGACCTTGCGTGCGTCGCGCCATTCGCCATCGACGCTGCGGGCCTTGTTGATGGCGGCCTCGGCGGCTTCGATGGCGGCGTTGGCGGCCGCGGCGTTGGCGTCCTCGGTCTTGACCGTGGCTGCACAGCCACTCAAGGTGATGAGCAGTGCACCTGTTATAGCGATTGCCAGTTTTTTCATGACGTCCTCCTCCGATGATCTTCTGCGAGTGAAGTATTGTTTTCTCAGGGTGGTTTTATTCAATCATACGTGCCGGTCCGGGCCAAGCTACCGGTTTCGTTGTTGCAGGTCAAACTCTGTGCCCATTGCGCCGGGCCGGTTTTGCATGTCCTGATTAAACAAGCACTTATAAGGGATCGTCCGGCATAGCCCGCCGGCCGGGAAAGGGCGCCTCGAAATTTGTCGGGCGGCCGACTATAATCCGCCCCCTAAATTCTTGTATTGCTTTGGAATCCCCACTATGCGAATTGCCCAGGAAGCCCTCACTTTCGACGATGTACTGCTGGTTCCCGCCCACTCCACGGTGATGCCGAAGGAAGTGAGCCTGCAGACATCCCTGACCCGGGAGATCCGCCTCAATGTGCCGCTGGTGTCGGCGGCCATGGATACGGTCACCGAGGCGCGCCTGGCCATCAGCATGGCGCAGGAGGGCGGTATCGGCATTATTCACAAGAACATGACCGGTGCAGAGCAGGCGGGGCAGGTGCGTCTGGTGAAGAAATACGAGAGTGGCGTGATCAAGGACCCCATCACCGTGACCCCGGACACCAGCATCCGCGACGTGCTGGCCCTGACCCGGGCGCAGAACATCTCCGGCGTGCCGGTGGTGGCGGAGGGGCGTCTGGAAGGTATCGTCACCAGCCGTGACCTGCGCTTCGAGACCCGCTTCGACAACCCCGTGTCCAGCATCATGACCGGCCGCGACAAGCTGGTGACGGTCAAGGAAGGCACGGAGAACGAGGAGGTGCTGAACCTGCTGCACAAGTACCGCATCGAGAAGGTGCTGGTGGTCAATGACGACTTCGAGCTGCGTGGCCTGATCACCGTCAAGGACATGCAGAAGGCCTCCGAATATCCCAATGCCTGCAAGGACAGCCAGGGCCGCCTGCGCGTGGGCGCCGCGGTGGGCACCGGCGGTGGTACCGAGGAGCGCGTCGCGGCGCTGGTGGAGGCCGGCGTGGACGTGATCGTGGTGGATACCGCCCACGGCCACTCGCAGGGGGTGCTGGATCGCGTCGCCTGGGTGAAGAAGAACTTTCCGCAGGTGCAGGTGATCGGCGGCAACATCGCCACCGCCGAGGCCGCGCTGGCGCTGAAGGAGGCCGGCGCCGATGGCGTCAAGGTCGGCATCGGACCCGGTTCCATCTGCACCACGCGCATCGTCGCCGGCGTCGGCGTGCCGCAGGTCACGGCCATTTCCAATGTCGCCAAGGCGCTGGAGGGCAGTGGCATTCCGGTGATCGGCGACGGTGGCATCCGCTATTCCGGTGATGTCGCCAAGGCCATCGTCGCCGGCGCCTCGGCAATCATGATCGGCGGCATGTTCGCGGGCACCGAAGAGGCACCGGGCGAGGTGGAGCTGTTCCAGGGGCGTTCCTACAAATCCTATCGCGGCATGGGCTCGCTGGGCGCCATGACCGGCAGCGAGGGCTCCAGCGACCGCTACTTCCAGGAAGGCAGCAAGGCCGACAAGCTGGTGCCGGAAGGCATCGAGGGCCGCGTGCCCTTCAAGGGGCCGCTGGCGCCGGTGGTGCATCAGCTGCTCGGCGGCATCCGCTCCAGCATGGGTTACACGGGCTGCGCCAGCATCGAAGAGATGCGTACCAAGCCGGTGTTCGTGCGCGTCACCGGCGCCGGCATGCAAGAGAGCCACGTGCACGACGTGACCATCACCAAGGAAGCGCCGAACTACCGCGTCTAGCCTTGCCGGCGGCGGCCGGGATGGATCACTCCCCGGCCGCTTGAATCCTCCATTTACTGTTACAGCACCGGACATCCCGCCTTGAGCACAGACATCCATTCCCACCGCATCCTGATCCTCGACTTCGGCTCCCAGTACACCCAGCTCATCGCCCGGCGCGTGCGCGAGGCCGGCGTCTACTGCGAACTGCACGCCTGGGATCTGATGGACGACGCCGCGGTGCGTGAATTCGCTCCCAGCGGCATCATTCTCTCCGGTGGGCCCGAGTCGGTCACCGGCGAGGAGTCGCCGCGTGCCCCCCAGGCCGTGTTCGAACTGGGCGTGCCGGTGCTGGGCATCTGCTACGGCATGCAGACCATGGCCGCGCAACTCGGCGGCCGGGTGGTGAACGCCGATCACCACGAATACGGCTACGCCCAGGTGCGCGCCCACGGCCACACCGCGCTGCTGCGCGACATCGAAGACCACACCAGTCCCGAGGGCTACGGCCTGCTGGACGTGTGGATGAGCCACGGCGACCGCGTCGAGGAACTGCCGCCAAACTTCAAATTGATGGCCTCCACCGAATCCGCGCCCATCGCCGGCATGGCCGACGAGGAACGTCATTTCTACGGCATCCAGTTCCACCCGGAAGTCACCCACACCCAGCAGGGCGAGCGCATCATCAAGCGCTTCGTGCTCGACATCTGCGGCTGTGAACCATTGTGGACAGCGGGCAACATCATCGAGGAAAACATCCGCGCGGTGCGTGAGCAGGTGGGCACGGACGAGGTGATCCTCGGCCTCTCCGGCGGCGTCGATTCCTCGGTGGTGGCGGCCCTGCTGCATCGCGCCATCGGCGATCAGCTGACCTGCGTGTTCGTCGACAACGGCCTGCTGCGGCAGAACGAAGGCGACCAGGTGATGGCCACCTTCGCTCAACACATGGGCGTGAAGGTAATCCGCGTCGACGCCGAACAGCGCTTCATGGATGCGCTAGCCGGTGAGGCCGACCCGGAGAAGAAGCGCAAGATCATTGGCAATCTGTTCGTCGACATCTTCGAAGAACAGTCCGCCAGGCTGCCTAACGCGAAATGGTTGGCCCAGGGGACCATCTATCCCGACGTCATCGAGTCCGCTGGCGCCAAGTCCGGCAAGGCGCACGTCATCAAATCGCACCACAACGTCGGTGGCCTGCCCGACTACATGCGGCTCAAACTGGTGGAGCCGCTGCGCGAGCTGTTCAAGGACGAGGTGCGCAAGCTCGGCACCGAACTGGGCCTGCCCTACGACATGGTCTATCGCCATCCTTTCCCCGGCCCCGGCCTGGGGGTGCGCATCCTTGGCGAAGTGAAAAAGGAATATGCCGACATCCTGCGCCCCGCCGATGCCATCTTCATCGAAGAACTGCGCAACCACGACTGGTACCACAAAGTCAGCCAGGCCTTCGCCGTTTTCCTGCCGGTGAAATCCGTTGGCGTTACCGGCGACGGCCGCCGCTACGACTACGTCATCTCCCTGCGCGCCGTCGAGACCATAGACTTCATGACCGCCCGCTGGGCACATCTCCCTTACGACCTTCTCGAAACCGTCTCCCGCCGCATCATCAACGAAGTTCCCGGCATCTCCCGCGTCGCCTACGACATCTCAAGCAAACCGCCAGCTACCATCGAGTGGGAGTGAGCGGTATATGCAGGCAGTTTATGGTACCGGCAGGCATACACCCAATGTCATGGTGTTCAGTCAGGCAGAAAATAAGTGATGATTTTAATTCTGCACATAGAACAATCCCTACGTGTTATTGAACTATTAAGGATTAAAAGCTAGACTCTTTATCAATGAGAAAGAATCATCACAATTTGATGTTCAAATATTTTCTGGTGTTGTGCTTCAGTGTTGCGCTGC
>JALSHB010000066.1 GCA_026982475.1 Chromatiales bacterium | reverse complement strand
CTGGGCACCGGGCTGCTGTTTTCGCTGCTGCCGGCACGCCGCGCCGCGAGGCTGGATCCGGTGCAGGCGCTGGCAAGGCGGTGATGGCGATGCGCAACCAAGCCCAAAACAACCGTAGGGTGGGCACCGCCCACCGGATTTCTTGTCCAGCGCCCGGTGGGCGGTGCCCACCCTACAAACTTTACCCTCACCCCGGTAGGAGCGGGCCATGCCCGCGAAATATGCCTTTCTTGCCACAGAGGCACAGAGAACACAGAGAAATAATTGATTTGTTTTTCTCCGTGCCCTCTGTGCCTCTGTGGCAAACGGTCTTTTATCGCGGGCATGGCCCGCTCCTACGGAATCGTCACAGCGGGAAGCATCATGCTCACCCGTGACCTGATCCGCCTCTCCTTCTCCTCCATCGTCGCCCAGCGCCTGCGCAGCCTGCTGACGGTGCTGGGCATCAGCGTCGGCATCGGCGCGGTGGTGCTGCTCACCTCCATCGGCGAGGGCATCCACAAGTTCGTGCTCAGCGAATTCACCCAGTTCGGCACCAATCTGGTGGCCGTCAACCCCGGCAAGGCCACCACCCTCGGCACCCCGCTGGGCATCATGGGCACGGTGCGGCCCTTGAGCATCGGCGATGCCGAGGCCCTGAAACGCGTGCCGCGCGTGCGCGCCGTGGTGCCCGCCGTGTGGGGCAATGCCGAGGTCAAGGCCGGCGGCAAGACCCGCCGCACCACCGTCTACGGGATGGGGCCGGCGATGCCCGAGGCCTTTTCCATGAAGGTGCAGCTGGGCCGCTTCCTGCCCGCCGACGACCCCATCTCGCCCCGCGCCTTCGCGGTGCTGGGCAGCAAGCTGAGGACGGAGCTGTTCGGCGCGCAAAACCCGCTGGGCAAGAAGATCCGCGTCGGCGGCGAGCGCTACCGCGTCATCGGCGTGATGGAGAGCAAGGGCCAGATCCTCGGCATGGACCTGGACGACACCGTGTTCCTGCCCGCCGCGCGCGCCCTGGATCTGTTCAACCGCAACAGCCTGATGGAGGTCGACCTGGTCTACGAGGAAGGCGCGGACGTGGACGAAGTGGTGGCCGGCATCAAGCGCGTCCTGGTCAGCCGCCACGGCCGCGAGGATTTCACCATCACCACCCAGCAGCAGATGATGGACGTGCTGGGCAACGTGCTCAACGTGCTGACCTTCGCCGTCGGCGCCCTGGGCAGTATCTCCCTGCTGGTGGGTGGCATCGGCATCCTCACCATCATGACCATCGCGGTGAAGGAACGCACCGGCGAGATCGGCCTGCTGCGCGCCCTGGGCGCGGAGCGCGGTCAGATCCTGCTGCTGTTTCTCGGCGAGGCGGCGGTGCTGGCCGCCATCGGCGGCATCGCCGGGCTGATCCTCGGCGTCGGCGGCGCGCAGCTGCTGACCCTGGCCGTGCCCGCCCTGCCGGTGCACACGCCGTGGTCCTACGTGCTGGCGGCGGAAGTGGTGGCGATCCTCATCGGCTTCGCCGCCGGCGTGCTGCCCGCGCGGCGCGCGGCGGCGATGGACCCGGTGGAGGCGCTGAGAACCGAGTAATCCCCGCCGCCGGCCCACCCGCCCCGAGCCTGGATCCGTCGCTTCAGGTTGAATTCACCACCGGCGCCACCCATATCCAGACATTGCTCCCATGCACCGATCAGGAGGCAGCACCATGCGCATCGCACCTTCCGCCGCCCGTCTCGTGACTCTCCTGCTGTTCGTCTTTCCGCTCCTGGGCCAGGCCATGGCGGCCTCCGTGACGCCGCCGGCCATGGTCAATCAATATGGCCGACCCTCTCTCGCGCCCATGCTGAAGAAGGTCATGCCGGCGGTGGTCAACATCTCCACCCGCTCGCACATCAATCTCCAGCTCAATCCCCTGTTCAACGACCCCTTCTTTCGCCGTTTCTTCAACGTCCCCGAGGTACCTCGACAACAAGCGCGGCAGAGCCTGGGCTCGGGGGTGGTGGTGAATGCCCGCGAGGGCTACATCCTCACCAACAATCACGTCATCGCTAACGCCGATGAGATCACCGTCACCCTGCACGACAAGCGCCAGTTCGAGGCCAGGCTGGTGGGCGCCGATCCGGAGGCCGATCTGGCCCTGATCCGCATCCAGGCCGAGGGCCTCACCGAGCTGCACATGGCCGATTCCGCCACCCTCGAGGTGGGCGACTTTGTGGTCGCCATCGGCAACCCCTTCGGCCTGCAACAGACGGTGACCTACGGCATCATCGGCGCCTTGGGGCGCTCCGGGCTGGGCATCGAGGGCTACGAGAACTTCATCCAGACCGACGCCTCCATCAACCCCGGCAACTCGGGTGGCGCGCTGGTGGACCTGCGTGGCGAACTGGTGGGCATCAATACCGCCATCGTCGGCCCCTCGGGCGGCAACGTGGGCATCGGCTTCGCCATTCCCAGCAACATGGCGCGCACCATCCTCACCCAGCTCATCGAGTATGGCGAGATGCGCCGTGGTCAGCTGGGCGTGCTGAGCCAGGACATCACCCCCGAGCTGGCCGAGGCCATGGGCCTGGAGCGGCCGCACGGGGCACTGATCTCACAGATCCTGAAGGACTCACCGGCGGCCCGGGCGGGACTCAAGGTGGGCGACGTGGTGGTGGCGGTCAACGGCAAGCCGGTGGACAACGCCACCCAGCTGCGTAACGCCATCGGCCTGCTGCGCGTGAACAGCGAGGCGGAGCTGGAGGTATTGCGCAACGGCAAGCGCCTCACCGTCACGGCGCGCATCGCCGAGCCAAGGATAGAAAAGGTGGACGCCGGACGCCTCAGCCCCAAGCTGGCGGGCGCCGTGCTTGGCCCCATCGCCGCCAATCACCCCCTCGCCGGCAGCGTGAAGGGGGTGGAGGTCATGGAGATCAAGCCGGGCAGCCCGGCGGCCATCGCCGGCTTGCGTCCGGGCGACATCATCACCTCCGTCAATCGCCAGCCGGTGGAAGACGTGAACGACGTGCGGCGGGCCCTGCGCGCGGGCGGGCCGGGCATCCTGCTCAACATCCGTCGTGGCAACGGCGCCCTGTTCATGGTCATCCGCTGAGGAAGGCCGGCCACGGGGCAGCCCCGGGTCAAAGCATCATGGCCGCCATCTTCACGATCATGATGACGCCGATGACCACGGACCATGCGCCGGAATGCCCTCCCGGCATCAGGCCATGCATGCCTTTTTCATGGCCGTCCTCCCCTTCCTCCGCCGCCTCTTCCGGGGCGGCGGGTGGCGCGTGCGCGCCGTCGGAGGCAGCAGCGACTGGGTGCCCGCCCTCCGCCGGACCCTGAACCTCTTGCGCGACCGCGCCAGCAGCCGTCATGAACAAGAAAATCAGCATCACGGCAGTGGGCATTAAGCGTTTTGTCATCTCAGCCTCCCGCGCTTGCCATCTGCAAGCGCCTTGACCGGAATCCGCAGATTCAGGTCAGGGTTAAATAAACGTCTTCAGCAAGTCCGAAAACTCCGGCGTGCGCAGATAGCCGTAGGACTTGTGGTTGATGCCGCCCCAGTCGTTCATCACCAGATCGTCCCTGACCTTCACGCCGGCATAGTTCTCGTCATAGTCATCGCGCAAATGGATATCCACGGCGACGGGATCGCGGCGATCGGCGAGGTTGGTCCATTTCCTGACGATACTGGGGGTGCGGATGAAGGGGCTTTCCTTGACGATCATGTGCTTGACATGCGGCAGGCCCAGCGGGGAACCGATGGTCACGAAATGCTCCACCGACAGGCTGGGGTCCTCCTTTCCCAACTGGCGCAATACGTCGTAGGCGATGATGGAGCCCATGGAGTGCGCCACCAGCATCAGGCGCCTGTCGCGGTTGTCGACAATGGCCTTTTTCAGGCGGCCGCGCAGTTCCTTGCGGACCGCCTCGTCCTTGTAATAGCGGTACAGGTCCGGGAGTTTTTTCTTCAGGGCCAGTTCCGCCGTATTGTCGATATCCAGTTTGTCCTTCATGAAGTCCAGAAAATCGCCCCCCACGTCCAGCACCCGCGAGCGGAGATAGTCCATCCAGCCATCCTTGTAATATTTGAGGGCGCCCGGCTTGGCCTCACGGTAAGCGTCCGGCTTGGGGTCCGGGGCGGGGTACATGACATCGGCCCAGTAGACGGAGAGGAAATCCAGTGACGTGACCGGCAGGCGGCTGTTTTTGTTCAGCCCTTCCACCATGGCGGCCTCCCACCATTTTGCCAGGGTCTCCTTTTCCGGTTTGTTGGCCAGGCCGTGAATGCCGATGATCAGCTTGCTCGATTTGGTGGCGCCCATTTTTCTCTCTCCCTTCGTCCAATCCGTCAAACGATGCTAACGCCGGGCCAGGCGGGATGCAAAGCACGAATGGCGAATGGAGAGAAAAGGGTCATGTTGCTCCGGCCTGCCGGTTTTTCGGTGTCGGCCCGATGCAACGAAACAGAAACCGGGACATCCGCCAACAATCAGTCATCGGCCATGATTGGGCCAGGCCCTATTGCCCGAGCATTTCCCGCAGTGGCTGGAGCTGTGATTCACGGCGTGCCACGTCCTTCATGGCCTTTTTGAAGAACGGCCGCAGGCTGGATTTGAGATGTCTTGCCGCCTCGCGGGCCGGCATGTCCTTCAGGTGACAAAAGATGGCCAGCGCATAGGTCACGTCGAACTGGGAAAGGTAATTTTCGCGCTCCACGGCCGGCCCGGAGCAGCTGCCGCAGGAACGGATCTTGGCGGTATTGGCGCTGTCCGCCAGGGTCACGCCGAAGCCCATGAACACCGCCAGCAGCTCCGTGACGTGGGGCCAGTTTTCCTCGCCGCCGGGCGGGGGCTCACTGGCCGTGGTGCCAAGATAGTGGGCCAGGGTGTGTGCGAAGTGGGCGATCATCACCTCCGGATCACGCAGCTGATCGAGGCGGTAGATAACCGGCAGGGCCGGCGCCGCATCCAGCGGCGCGGGCACCTCTTCCGCCATGCTCCGCGTCAGTCCTGCCACCGGCGTCGCCGGCGGCGGCAGTTCTTGTACGCGCGCCTCGTCCACCAGCCGACAGGGCCAGTGGCGCATGCCGGCGTAGTGTCTCACCCGCTCGAAGACCAGCCGCGCCAGGCCCTCGGCGCTGGATTCGCTGCCGGGAAAATGTTCGTTGCTGGGCGTCACCAGAATGGTCTGCGCGGCAAAGAACCGCGCGTCGAAATTGCGCAGCGCCCAGGCGAAGCTGTCGAAGATCCATGCCACGGTGATTTCATCGAGCAGCTGGGGTGGTTTCAGGAACGGGAACACGCGACGGCCTCTGTGTCGGAATGTGGTGCGGAAAAGACCGTAGCCTACTATTGCCACGGCTGGATATCGAGCGGAAGCATCTGCCTGAATCCGTGGATTCAGGCTGGCCAACGCCCCTTCGATGGCGGCGCGCTCACGCGAATGATCACAACCGGCCGCCAGAAGTGCCCTATACTTCAACCTGAATCTGTAGGTTCAAGTTGAGCCCACAGGCTCAGGTTCCAGTCACGGAAACACGCATGAGGAAACGCAAGGATGAAGACGAGCACCCTGCTGATGGCCCTGCTGCTGTTGACGGCACAACCTGCGCTGGCGGTGCCCCTGCCCGAGGAGGGCATGACGGCCACGGGCGCCCAGGAGTCGGGAATGCCGCGGATGGCGCAAAAGGAAAAGAACGACGACGAGGAATTCGGCAATAGCGCCGCCGTGGGCTGCGCCAGCGGCGCCGCGGTGGGATCACTGACCCTGACGCCGGGCCTGGGCACCATCGTCGGTTGCGGCATCGGTGCCCTCATCGCCTGGCTCTGGTGATCACCCGGCCATGAACATCAACGCCCGCTTTGCCGAATTCGGCATGACCGGGGCCTTCTTCTGGATTGCCCAGCTCTTTTATCTGGCCATGGCCCGCGACAGCGAGACCCAGCAGGCCCTGCAGGATTTCTTCGGCCAGATCGATACCATCACCGCCGTCATGCCGCAGATCTTCGAGGACGTCGGCAGCAGCCTGCTGACCGCCATTGGCCTCATCGGCATCTTCGTCACCGGCCTGGCGCTCAACCTGCTGGGCTCTTACTTCGTCGTCCTCGAGAACCGCATCTTCGCCCGGCACCTGCAACGCAACCAGGCCTGGATGGACGCCATGATGGAGGGCTGCGCCGGCCCCGTCGCCGCGGACTACCGCCGGGTTCGTGACGAATTCGATACCGCCCTGCTGTCCTTCAATCCACGCACCAGCCTGCAGCGGCTGCGGCTTTCCGGCGAGTGCAAGCATGTGCAGGCCTTTCTCTTTTCCTTCATTCACGTCTTCGGCAACAACGGCCTGCCGGAGGCGCTGAAGGACCAGGTCCACCTCTGGCGCACCGCCCGCGCGATTGGCGCCACCTTCGTTTTCCTCGGCTTCGAGATTGCCTATCTGGAATTCGTCGGCACCGCGAAGTGGCAGGCCATGCTGGCCCTCGGCTTCTTCGCCGTCGGCAGCTATTTCACGCTACGCGCCTATCAGCGCATGTGCGACACCCTCCTCACCACCGCCTGCGCGACCTACAGCCGGCAACAACGGGACACATGAACCACCATCCGGCGGCCGGCATCAGTCGCGGCGCAGGCGGAGATTGTCGATCAGGCGGGCCTCGCCCAGCCAGGCGGCGGCGAGGATCACCAGTTCCGCGTCATCCGCCGTGGCGGGTTGCAGATCATGGGCGCGACGCACGGTGAAATATTCCACGCGGAAACCGGCCGCCTCCAGGCTGGCCGCGGCCGCCACCTCGATGACGGCCATGTCCGTCTCGCCGGATGCCAGGCGCTCTTTGGCCGCCCGCAACGCCTGGTACAGGGCGGCGGCGCGCTGCCGTTGTTCCGTGTCGAGATACTGATTGCGCGAGCTCATGGCCAGGCCGTCGGCCTCGCGCACGGTGGGCACGCCGACGATCTCGATGGGAAAACACAGTTCCTCGCTGAGGCGGCGGATCACCAGCAATTGCTGGTAGTCCTTTTCACCGAATACCGCCACCTCCGGCTGCGCCATGTTGAACAGCTTGGCCACCACCGTGGCCACGCCGACGAAGTGGCCGGGACGGAACGCACCGCAGAGGATGCCGGAGATGCCCGGCACCTCCACCCGCGTGACATTTTCGAAACCCGCCGGATACATCTCATCCTGGGAGGGAAAAAACACCAGGTCCGTGCCACTCGCCGCCAGCTTTTCCCGGTCGGCCTCGGCACTGCGTGGATAGCGTTCGAAGTCGCCGCCTGCGGTGTCCGAGAACTGCATGGGATTGACGAAGACGCTGACCACCACGCGCTCGGCCCGCCGGCGGGCCTCCTCGACCAGCTGTAAATGTCCGGCATGCAGATTGCCCATGGTGGGCACCAGGGCGATGCGCTCGCCGGCCCGGCGCCAGGCAGCCACCTGCCGGCGCAGATCGGCAATGGTGGTAATCGTCTGCATAACTAGAAACAGTGCGCGCTGGTGGGAAAACTGCCATCTTTTACCGCTTTTACATAGGCGGCCACGGCGGCGGGGATGTCGCTGGCCTCGGCGAGGAAGTCGTGGCTGAAGCTGGGGCGCTTGCCGGGGGTGATGCCGAGCATGTCGTACAGTACCAGCACCTGGGCGTCGACGTCCGGACCGGCGCCGATGCCGATTACCGGGATATCCACGGCGCGGGTGATCTCGGCGGCGAGGGTGGCGGGCACGCATTCCAGCAGCAGCATGTCGGCGCCGGCGGCCTCGAGGGCGCTGGCGTCCTCGATCATGGCCAGGGCGCCGGCCTCGTCGCGGCCCTGCACCCGGTAGCCACCCTGTTTGTGCACCGACTGCGGCAGCAGGCCGAGGTGCGAGCACACCGGGATGCCGTGCGCGGCCAGCGCCCGCACCGTGTCGCGCATGCGCTCGCCGCCTTCCAGCTTGACCATCTGCGCGCCGCCCTCCTTCATCAGGCGGCCGGCGCTGTGCAGGGCCTGCTCGGGGCTGGCGTCGGCCATGAAGGGCATGTCCACCATCAGCAGGGCCTTGTCGCTGCCGGCGCGTACCGCGCGGCTGTGGTAGATCATCTCGTCGAGGGTCACCGGCAGGGTGGTTTCCTGGCCCTGGATCACCATCCCCAGGGAGTCGCCCACCAGCAGGATCTCCACCCCGGCGGCGTCGAGGATGTGCGCGAAGCTGGCGTCATAGGCCGTCAGGCAGGCGATCTTTTCGCCGTCCTGCTTCATCCTTTTCAGCCGGGTGGTGGTGATGCGGGTCATGGTCAGAACTCGAAGGAGCCGGGATTGAAGTAGTGGCGGCCGCTGCGCACCTGGCCCAGCCGCTCTATCAGACGCTGATAGTCGCGCGAGTTGTTGACCAGGTCAATTTCGGCGGCGTTGACGATCAGCAGCGGGCTGTCGCTGTAATAATGGAAGAAGCGCGTGTAGGCCTCCACCAGGCGCTGCAGGTAATTGCTCTCGATGAAGCGCTCGAAGCTGCGGCCACGCTTGCGCACCCGCTCCAGCAACACCTCCACCGGCGCCTGCAGGTAGATCACCAGGTCCGGGCGCGGGGCATCGAGGGTGAGGCTGGCGTAGACCTGCTCGTAGAGGCGCAGTTCGTCGTCGTCCAGGTTGAGCTGGGCGAACAGGCGGTCCTTTTCCAGCAGGAAGTCGGCGATGCGCACCGGGGCGAAGAAGTCGCTCTGGCGCAGCGCCTGCATCTGCTGGGCGCGCTGGAACAGGAAGAACAGCTGGGTGGGCAGGGCGGCGTGGCGCGGGTTCTTGTAGAAGCGCTCCAGAAAGGGGTTTTCCTCGGCGCCCTCCAGCAGCAGCTCGCCCTCGTAGTCCTCCGCCAGGCGCCGGGCGAGGCTGGTCTTGCCGACGCCGATGGGGCCTTCGATGACGATGTGGCGGGGGATGTCGTGGCGGGAAATATCCGCGGTATTCATGGCTTGCAGATCCGGTTCAGTCAGGCCGCGCCTGAGGGGCTTTTTTCAACAACGACCAGCGACCCGCGCTCGCATCGGGCCAACAGCTCGCCCAGCGCACCGTGGCCGGGGATCTCCAGGCCGGGCGCGATTTCGGCCAGAGGATACAGGACGAAGTTGCGTTCATACAGCCCCGGGTGGGGCACCGTCAGCGTGGCCTGGTCGATGGTCTGGTCTCCGTACAGCAGCAGGTCGAGATCCAGGGTGCGCGGCCCCCAGCGTTCGCCGCGCACGCGTTGGTGGGCGGCCTCGATGGCCTGCAGCCCGGCGAGCAGGTCCAGCGGCGCGAGCCCGCTTTCCAGCGCCGCCACGGCATTGAGGTAGTGGGGCTGGTCCGGCGGCCCCATGGGCGCGCTGCGGTACAGGGAGGAGCGCGTCAGCAGGCGGCTGTGCGGCAGTTGCCCCAGCGCCGTGAAGGCGCGCCGCAGCTGGGCGCGCGGATCGGCCAGATTACTGCCGAGGCCGATGTACGCCGTCACCATGCCCGTGGCTATTGCGGGCTGGCGGGCTTCTTGCGCCGACGCCGGCGGCGGCGCTTCTTGCCGCCACCCTCGCCCTCGCCGGCGGGCGCGGTGCGGCTCAGGGCGGCGCGCGATTCCTCGTCGACGGCCTGGAAATCCGTCCACCACTGCGCCAGTTCCTGCAATTGTTGGTCGCCGCTCTCGGCGCGCAGCAGCAGGAAGTCGTAGGCGGCGCGGAAACGCGGCATCTCCAGCAGGCGCTGGGCGCGCTTGCCGTTGCGGCGCGGCAGGCGCGCCTGCATCACCCAGATCTCGCGGGTCTGCAGGCTGAAGCGCTTGGGCAGGGCGACGTGGCGCACGGCCTCGGCGATGACCATTTCGCTGGCCGACTGCAGGGCCTGGATCTCGCTCATGCCCTCGGCCTGCAGGGTCGCGGCGCGCGCCCGCACCGGCTCCCACAGCAGCACCGCAAACAGGAAGGCCGGCGTCACCGGCTTGCCCTCGGCGACGCGGGCATCGGTATTTTCCAGCCCGCGCAGCACCATCTGGTGCGGGAAGCCGTTCTCCTCCTGCGCCAGGCAGGCCTCGGTGAGGGGGAAGAGGTGGCGGAACAGGTCGTAGTGGCGCATCAATTCGAAGCTGGCCACACCGTGCCCGGAGAGGAACAGCTTGAGGATTTCCTCATACAGGCGCGCCGGCGGCACCGCCTCCAGGGTCTCGCCCAGTTCGAAGATGGGTCCCTCGCTGTCGGGGTGAATGCGGAAACCCAGCTTGGCAGCGAAGCGGATCGCGCGCAGCATGCGCACCGGATCTTCGCGGTAACGCTGCCCGGCGTCGCCGATGACGCGCAGCAGACCGGCCTCGAGGTCTTCCAGGCCGCCGGTGTAGTCCACCACGGAAAAGTCGCGGATGTCGTAATAGAGGGAGTTGATGGTGAAGTCGCGGCGCCAGGCGTCCTCTTCCAGGGTGCCGTAGACGTTGTCGCGCAGGATCATGCCATCGCCTTCGCTGGCGCCCTCGCCGCCGTCGTGGCTGCCGCGGAAGGTGGCGACCTCGATGATCTCACGGCCGAAGTGGACATGGGCGAGGCGGAAGCGGCGGCCGATGAGGCGACAGTTGCGAAACAGGGCCTTGACCTCTTCCGGGGTCGCATCGGTGGCGATGTCGAAGTCCTTGGGCTCGCGGCCGAGCAGCAGATCACGCACGCCGCCGCCGACCAGGTAGCTTTCAAAGCCGGCGGCCTTGAGACGGTAGAGGACCTTGAGTGCCGTCTCGGCAATATTGGCGCGAGTGATGATGTGTTCGGGGCGTGGGACGATCCTGGGTGTCCCGTTTTGATGATCGGTTTTCAATTTTTATTGGTTTTTTCTGGGGGCAAAAAACGGCTTGAGCAATCAGTAAGGGCGCGTATAATACCACCCTTTTCGAGCAGTACGCACTTTTCCTCTGCTGCCGAACATGCTTGCCGCTCCCTTCGTCTAGTGGTTAGGACACTGGCCTCTCACGCCGGTAACAGGGGTTCGAATCCCCTAGGGAGCGCCATTATTCTTCCCTTTCCAGCTATCGTTTCCCCCGCATTTGTTGCGCCTCCCCGGCGGTTCTGGTAACTACTCGGGTTGAGCGAAGGCTTGTCGACACAGGGGGCTCTGATGATCAACTTCGACGAAAAACGCGACTTCATCCGCATGGCCGCGGATCATCCGCTGCAATTCCAGGTTGCCGGGTCCGCGCAAACGGGGCGCGGCACCTGTGTCAATCTCAGCGCCACCGGGGTGTTGTTTCATACCGACCAGCCCATCGCCACCGGCACCCAGGTGAGCATCAACATCACGCCGACCTATTCCGTGGTATCCCCCTTCGATGCCGATATCGAGGTGCTGCGCTGCAAGCCCAATGGCGTCGAAGGCGAATACGAGATCGCCGGCAAGATTCTTTCTATCCACGACGCTTAGTCCTCCGCACTCGGCATCGGTGAATCAGGGCTCGAAGCGAATCACGTCGCCGGGCGCCAGACGGGCGGTGTCCTCGGCCAGTTCGCCCACCGAGAACAGGCGCTGCACCTGGGTGACGATGAGGCTGGTGGCCGGCTTTTCGGCGTAACCCAGGGCGCGCTGGCCGGGGAAATCCTTCACCGGCGCCTCGGTGAGCTTGTAGGTATTCAGCACGTCGCCGACGCGGATGTTGGCCAGGCCGCCGGCATCGAAATAGACCCGGTTGCCCTCGGCGCGGATCACCCGCGCGGTGAAGGGCTGCGAGGTGACGTCACTGACGATCAGCTCCACCATCCGGTCCAGCATCTGGTCCACCTTCTGGCCGAAGGGCGAGGCGAAGAATTTTTCGCTCATCAGCGCCGTATCGCTGGGGTGCAATTCGCTCAGGGTGTTTTCTTCCACCGTTTCGCTGACCCGGTGCCGCGCCACCGAGGCACCGGATATGCCATCGTGGACAAACAGGTCCAGCTCCAGGTGGCGCATCTTGCGGCCGAGAAAATGGTTGCTCACGCTCATGTCGCGGATCACGCCGGTGACCACGAACTGCACGCCCAGGGATTCGGCGAACTCCGAGGCCACCTGGTGCGGCTCGCGCGCCGGCGGCAGGGCGCCGAGGATACGCCGCTGGGAGATGACGCCCTCCTCGGTCAGCGGCAGCAGGTACTGGCTGGCGTTCACCGTCAGCACCCGGCCATCGCTGATCAGGCGCCGCTCCAGCTCGCGCGCCAGCTCGGTTTCGATCTTCGGCAGGTCGTGGATCTGGGTGCGGTCGAGGACGTGAAACTGGCTCACGGCGACCTTGCGGCGGTAACGATTTGCCGCCTCGGCATTGCCATTGTCGCGCCAGTGGGCCGGCCGGGCAGCGTTGTCGCCCTCCTGCTCCGCCTTCAGCAGCGCCTGCATCAGCTCGTCGCCTGGCACCTGGGCGCGGATCTTCACGTAATAGTGATTCTCGTCCGTCCATTCGCGCAGGATCGCCACATGGGTCACGCGCCCCTGGGCGGAAAAGCGCATATTGTCCGCCACCACGCCCTTGCGGGTGGTCACGGTGGTGGTGGATATCCTCGCACTGGCCTGCATCAGGGCCTGACGAATGGCGTCCTGCAGGGCCATGCGCTTGGCCAGCGCCACCGAGGTTTCGATGCGCGCGGCGCCCTCGGCCTCCACGGTCTGCGCCTGCGCCATGCCGGCCGACAGGGCCAGCACCGGCAGCAGGATCTTCAATAACTTGAGCACAGCATTTCCTCCATCACCCCCACAGCGGCCAACATGCCGGCATTCTTGAAATCCACGGCTCCCTTGGACCCGAATCCGCAGGTTCAGGTTAAAGAATGCAGATCCCGTGCCGACATTTGCTCCATCATGAAACCGCCACGCAGTCCCGCCGCCCGCCAGCGCAGAAAAACGGCCCTCCTGCTGCTGATGTTTTGCACACCGCCGCTGCTGGCCGGCACACAGCATTTTCAGGCGCCTCTGACGGCGGTGAAGTGGGAGTCCTCGGCGGAAAAGCTGCGCTGCAGCCTCAGTCACGACATCCCCCTTTACGGCCGCGCCGTCTTCGCGCGGTCCGCGGGCCACGAACTGGGCTTCCGCATGCACGTCAGGCAGGACGCCCGCCGCGAGGGGGATCGCGCCCGGCTGCGTTCGCTGCCACCGGGCTGGAGCCATGCCGAGGATGGCGTGGATCTGGGTGAGATCGCGGTTCGCCAGGGCGACATCCCTTTCCAGCTGGGGGAGCCACTGGCGCGCCGCCTGCTGGCGGAATTGAGCAAGGGCATGTTCCCCACCTTCGCCTATCGCGACTGGGCCGACGCCCGGGATCGCGTCAGCGTCTCCCTGCCGGGGGTCAATTTTCGCGCCGCGATGGAGGCGTTCGTCACCTGCCTGGCCGAACTGCCGGTCTATGACTTCGCCGACTACCGCGACACCGTGGTGCACTTCGCCCCCGCCAGCGACGCGCTCGACCCCGAGGCCCGCCGGCGACTGGACGCCATTGTAAAATACCTGGCCACGGACCCGACGGTGACAAAGATCGTCATCGAGGGTCACACGGACGACGTCGGCCAAGACCGCGACAACGACAGGCTGGGGCAGCGCCGCAGCCAGGCGATTCGCGACTATCTACAGGCCGCGGGCGTGCCGCCCGGCAAGTTCACGCTGCGTTCCTTCGGCGAACGCAAACCCGTCTACACCAACACCACCGATGAAGGCCGCGCCCGCAACCGGCGCGCCCGCCTCACCCTGCTGCGCGAGGGCAAGGAACTGGCAAGCCGTCAGCACTGAGCCGGCAGAAAGCGCGGACACAAAAAAGGCCGGTCACTCGCCGGCCTTTTCTGTGGGTCATGAAATGCCCCTGAATCCCCAGATTCAGGGTGCTGTCAGAAGGGAATGTCGTCGTCGAAGCCGCCATCGTCGAAGCCACCGCCCGCGGCCGCGCCGCCCGCGGCCTGGCCGGCCGGCTGGGCCTGGCTCTGACCCTGGCTTTGGCCCTGAGCCTGACGCTGCTGTCCGCCGCCAAACTGACTGCCGCCAGCGCCGCGGGAGTCCAGCATCTGCATCTCGTTGGCGATGATCTCGGTGGTGTAGCGGTCGTTGCCGCTCTGATCCTGCCACTTGCGGGTCTGCAGCTTGCCCTCGATGTAGACCTTGGAGCCCTTCTTCAGGTATTCGCCGGCAATCTCCGCCAGACGACGGAAGAACACCACCCGGTGCCATTCGGTGCGCTCCTGCATCTCGCCGGTATTCTTGTCCTTCCAGCTCTCACTGGTGGCCACCGTGACATTGGCCACCGCGCCGCCATTGGGCATGTATTTCACATCGGGGTCCTGGCCCAGATTGCCGATCAGGATAACCTTATTGATGCCTCGTGCCATTGTACTCTCCTAACCTGAATTCGTTGTTTTCCAGATCCTGAATCCGTGGCTTCAGGACATTGAAGATGCTTCAGCTCGTTGCTGCCGGCTTGTTGCCCACCGCCTCTTCCGCTGTCTCTTCGGCCGGAATGTCTTCCTCCGAAAAGGCCCGCAGGGCATCCCGGTCCAGGGCACGCAGGTCCACCTTGAGATAGGCGATGCCATCCTCGGGAATCACCACCGCCTCGGCGACACCGGTGACCTTGGTGAGTTCACCCACCAGGTGGCGCGCCTGTTCCTGGTCGATCTTGCCCACCCGCACCAGGTGACTGCTGAGGTAGCGCGGGCTCTGCATGGTGGCGGCGACAAAGAACCACACCGCCGTCACCAGGGCACAAAAGCCGAACACCACCTCGAAACCACCGATGCCATACAGCCAGCCACCCAGCGTGCCGCCGAAGAAGGCGCCCATGAACTGCGAACTGGAGTATACACCCATGGCCGTCCCCTTGTTATTGGGCGACACTACCTTGGCGATCAGCGACGGCAGGGTGGCCTCCAGGGCATTGAAGGCGGTAAAGAAGACGAACAGGCCGATGACGATGCCGTACAGGGAATCGCTGAAGTTCATGAACATCAGTTCCGCCAGCCCCAGCGCCACCACACAGGCGGTGAAAATGGATTTTATACGGCGCTTCTTCTCCGCAATGATGACGAAAGGGATCATCATCAGCATGGACAGCAACATTACCGGCAGATAGACATACCAGTGGTGCTCGGTATCGAGGCCCGCCACGTCGCGCAAGGCCAGCGGCAGGACGACGAAGGTGGCGGTGAGCATCATGTGCAGGGCGAAGATGCCAAAATCCAGGCGCAGCAGCTGGGCGTCCTTGACCACATCCTTGAGCTGGCTGGGCACGGTCTGCGCATCGCGGTGCAGGCGGCTGTGCACGGGGTTGGGGACGATGAAATGCAGCACGCCCACCGCCACCAGGGCCAGCAGGCCGGTGAGCCAGAAGATGCCATCGACGCCGATCCAGTTGTTGAGCACCGGCCCGGCCACCAGCGACACGGAAAACGCCGCGCCGATGCTCATGCCGATGATGGCCATGGCGGTGAGACGATGCTCCTCGCGGGTGAGGTCGGCGGTAAGCGCCATCACCGCCGCGGCGATGGCCCCGGCACCCTGCAGGGCGCGACCGATGATGACGCCGCTCATGGTGTCGGACATGGCCGCAACCACCGAACCAATGGCAAACACAAGCAGTCCAAGGGTGATGATCGGCTTGCGGCCGAAGCGGTCCGAGGCCATGCCGAAGGGAATCTGCAAAAGCGCCTGGGTGAGGCCGTAGATGCCGATGGCGATGCCGATCAACATCGGAGTATAACCCTCCAGCGTTTCGCCATACAGGGCAAACACCGGCAGGATCATGAACAGCCCCATCATGCGCAGGGCATAGATGCTCGCCAGGGAGAACACCGCGCGGCGCTCGGTCGGCACCAATCCCTCGTGCTCGCCTTTCTTTCTTGTGACGTTCTCGGTGCTGGATCGACTGCTCACACTGGACCTTTCTGTGGCTGGAGGTTTTGTTGTTGTTTGTTTTTGTACAAGCCGCCGAGGACAGCGCAATGACCAGGATCAAGACGCCGTTTTGATTCGACAGGGTAGAACCGCGTATATTAACAGGTTCGCCATGACACAGAAAATCACTCAGTTACTAAGACAATCGATGGCAAAACGACCTTCAGCTTTACTATCGATAGTCTTAGTGCTACCCGGTACCGACCTGCCTCTATGGAATTCATCCGCATTCAGGGTGCCCGCACCCACAACCTGAAGAACATCGATCTCGACCTGCCGCGCGACAAACTGATCGTCATCACCGGCCTGTCCGGCTCCGGCAAGTCGTCGCTGGCCTTCGACACCATCTATGCCGAGGGCCAGCGGCGCTACGTGGAGTCGCTGTCGGCCTATGCGCGGCAGTTCCTGTCGATGATGGAAAAGCCGGACGTGGACCACATCGAGGGCCTGTCGCCGGCCATCTCCATCGAGCAGAAGTCCACCTCGCACAACCCACGCTCCACGGTGGGCACCATCACCGAGGTCTACGACTACCTGCGCCTGCTGTTCGCCCGCGCCGGCACCCCGCAATGCCCGGAGCACGGCGCCAGCCTGGAGATGCAGACCGTCAGCCAGATGGTGGACCAGGTGCTGGCCCTGCCCGAGGGTACGCGCATCCTGCTGCTGGCGCCGGTGGTGCGCGACCGCAAGGGCGAGCACCTCAACGTGTTCAAGGACCTGCGTGCCCAGGGCTTCGTGCGCGTGCGCGTGGACGGCGAGATGTACGAGCTGGACGGCGTGCCGGAACTGGACCTGCGCCGCAAGCACAGCATCGAGGTGGTGGTGGACCGGCTCAAGGTGCGGGCGGATCAGCAACAGCGTCTGGCCGATTCCTTCGAGACCGCCCTGGCGCTCAGCGACGGCATCGCCGGCGTGGCCCTGCTGGACGACCCGGATCGCCGCGAGCTGCTGTTCTCGGCGCGCTTCGCCTGCCCGGTGTGCGGCTACTCGCTGCAGGAGCTGGAGCCGCGCATGTTCTCCTTCAACAACCCCGCCGGCGCCTGCCCCAGTTGCGACGGCCTGGGGGTGAAGCAGTTCTTCGACCCGCAACGGGTGGCGCGTCATCCCGAGCTGTCCCTGCCCGCCGGGGCGATCCGCGGCTGGGACCGGCGCAACGCCTACTATTTCCAGTTGATCACCTCGCTGGCCAAACACTACGACTTCGACCTCGACACCCCCTTCGAGCAACTGCCGGAGGCTATCCGCCAGGTGATCCTCTACGGCAGCGGCGACACCGAGATCGAGTTCCGCTATCACGGTGAGCGTGGCGGGGCCAAGGTGCGCAAACACCCCTTCGAGGGCATCCTGCCCAACATGGAGCGCCGCTACCGCGAGACCGATTCCAACGTGGTGCGCGAGGAACTGGCCAAGTATCTCAACAACCAGACCTGCCCCGACTGCCAAGGCGCGCGCCTGTCGCAGGCCTCGCGCCACGTGTTCGTCGCCGGACACAACCTGCCGGAGATCACCGCGCTGCCGGTGGATCGTGCGCAGGCCTTCTTCGCCCAACTGGACATCGCCGGCCACCGTGGCGAGATCGCCGCCAAGATCGTCAAGGAAATCAGCCAGCGGCTCGACTTTCTGGTCAACGTCGGCCTCGACTACCTGTCCCTGGACCGCAGCGCCGACACCCTGTCCGGCGGCGAGGCCCAGCGCATCCGCCTGGCCAGTCAGATCGGCGCCGGCCTGGTGGGCGTGATGTACGTGCTCGACGAGCCCAGCATCGGCCTGCACCAGCGCGACAACCAGCGCCTGCTCAACACCCTCACCTACCTGCGCGACATGGGCAACACGGTGATCGTGGTCGAGCACGACGAAGACGCCATCCTGAGCGCCGACCACGTGCTGGACATCGGCCCCGGCGCCGGCGTGCACGGCGGCGAGATCGTCGCCCAGGGCACCCCGGCGGAGATCCTCGCCAACGAAGACTCACTCACCGGCGCCTACCTCTCCGGCCGCCGCCGCATCGAGATCCCGGCCAACCGCACCGCCCCCGACCCTGGTCGGCAGATCCGCATCCGCGGCGCGCGCGGCAACAACCTGAAATCGGTGGACGTGGACATCCCCGTGGGCCTGATGACCGCCATCACCGGCGTCTCCGGTTCCGGCAAATCGACCCTCATCAACGACACCCTGTATCGCTACGCCGCCCAGGTGATCAACAAGAACCCGCAAGACCCGGCGCCCTGTGATGGCGTCGAGGGCCTGCAACAGTTCGACAAGGTGGTGGACATCGACCAGAGCCCCATCGGCCGCACCCCGCGCTCCAACCCCGCCACCTACGCCGGCCTGTTCACCCCCATCCGCGAGATCTTCGCCGGCACCCAGGAGGCGCGCGCGCGCGGTTATACGCCGGGGCGCTTCAGTTTCAACGTCAAGGGCGGACGCTGCGAGGCCTGCCGCGGCGACGGCGTGATCAAGGTGGAGATGCACTTCCTGCCCGACATCTACGTGCCCTGCGACGTCTGCAAGGGCCGGCGCTACAACCGCGAGACCCTGGAGATCCGCTACAAGGGCCTGACCATTCACGAGGTGCTGGAGATGACCATCGAGGACGCGCGCGCCTTCTTCGACGCCGTGCCGCCGGTGGCGCGCAAGCTGCAGACCCTGCTCGACGTGGGCCTCGGCTACATCAAGCTGGGGCAGAACGCCACCACCCTCTCCGGCGGCGAGGCGCAGCGCGTCAAGCTGGCCCGCGAGCTGTCCAAGCGCGACACCGGCAACACCCTGTACATCCTCGACGAACCCACCACCGGCCTGCACTTCCACGACATCGAGCAACTGCTGGGCGTGCTCAACCGCCTTCGCGACCACGGCAACACCATCGTCGTCATCGAGCACAACCTCGACGTCATCAAGACCGCCGACTGGATCATCGATATCGGCCCCGAGGGGGGTGAAAAGGGCGGCACCATCGTCGCCACCGGCAACCCCGAACAGGTCGCCGGCGTCACGGACTCGCATACCGGCCACTACCTCGGCCCGGTGCTCGAACGCCGATGATATTCCTGACCCTGCGGATTCAGGATAGGGATAATTTAGGGCATATTCCCGAGCCCGGCGCATTGTCTCCCTCCCCGCCAGGCCTTATCCTTGGCGGCCAGGTTCGGGGAAGGCACCGATGCCTCGAACACCCTCAAAGGACGCCGTAGATGACGAAAGCTGTACGCAATACCGATACCCCGCAAGTTCCCCAAGTCGTACTCGCCGAACCCTGGCACGAAGAAGACAGTATCAGCCTCATCGATCTGTGGATGGTGTTGTCACGGCGGCGCGGGGTGATCTTCGGCATCCTCGCCCTGGCCCTGCTGGCCGGCCTGCTGCTGGCCCTGCTGATGCCGGCGAAATACACCTACACCACGGCCATCGAGATCGGCACCAAGCCCTCCAGCGGCACCTCCGGCGCGGTACCCATCGAACCGCCGGAGACGGTGCTGGCCAAGATCAGGGAAAGCTACATCCCCCAGGCCCTGCACGACTTCGTCCAGGCGCAGGGAACGGAAGAGGGCTACAAGGTCGAGGGCCGCATCCCCAAGGGCAGCGAGTTGATCGTCCTCGAAGCCAAGGCCCCGGAAGACGATGGCCCGGCCTACCTCGCCATCATGCAGACGGTCATCGACAAGGTGGAGGGCGACCACCGCCGGGTATCGGCCGTGATCCGCAGCAACATGGAGACCGAGCTGGGCCGGGCCCGGCTGGCCCTCGACAACCTCAAGGATCCCAGCACCCTGGCGGTCGAGAAACGCGCCCTGGAGAGCAAGCTGCTCAAGGCCCGCGAGGAGCTGGAGCGGCTCAAGGATCCCCTCACCCTGGCCCTGCCGAAGAAAGACCTGCAAACCCGCAAGGCCAAGGCCGAAAAGGATCTCGCCGACCTGCGCGACGAGGAGGCCCTGCTCAAGGCCCGCTACCAGCGCCTGGACGAGGTCGACAAGCTGTTGAAAAAGCAGATCGCCGATCTGCGCGCCCAGGTCGACGACGCCACCGGGCGGCGCGCCAAGGCCATCGCCAACCTCGAGTCCGGGGCATCGGCCATGACCATGCTGATGATCGACAACGAGCTGCAGCAGAACCGCAGCCGCCTCGCCGCCCTGGAAGAACGCCTGTTCATCAAGCAGCAGGACGCCCGCGAACAACTGGAGAACAAGATCGCCGCCAACCAGCGCCAGTACGCCATCCAGCGCGAGGCCATCAGCAAGATCGACCAGGAGCTGGACAAGCTGATCCGCGACAACCAGCGCGCGCAGAAACTCCAGGCGCCGCGGGTGGGCGAACTGGAAGAGCAGCTGCGCAAGCTGCTCGCCGACCACCAGCGCAAGATCACCCGCCAGCAGCAGACCATCCAGCAGCTGGAGACCCGGCTCACCAACCTGCAGACCACGCGCGCCCTCTCACCGCCCCTGCAGTCCCTCGAACCGGCCGGCCCCGGCAAGAAAATCATCCTGATCCTCAGCCTGTTCCTCGGCCTGTTCCTCGGCATCTTTGCCGCCTTCTTCGTCGAATTTCTCGCCAAGGTCCGCCAGGAGAGTGACGACCAGGCCGGGCAGAAAAAATTAACTTCATCCGATTCAACGACTTGAAAGCCAACTCGCACAGAGTGGTCGGTTTTTTGACACCCCCACCCAAAACCGGGAAAATGGCCCCATGTCCGGGCCAAACCCACGGTTAGCGGCCAGAGTCACGGCGACTTTAGCCATCCCGGGCATCTTCCTGGAGTTTTTCGCAGGGGCGAATCACTCCACCCGTGGATGAAGGGCGCTTCCCCGGAAACGCCCTGAAGCGATACCGACAAGGTGGAGGGAATCATGAACAAGCCATCTCACACGACCGACAGCCTGGATTTCGATTTCTGGAAGCAGCTGGCCCAGGACGACCCACAGGCCTTCGAGGCCCTGCGCCGGGAGAAGGTCGAGCAGCTCATCGCGCGCGCCCCAAAGGCACAGCGCCGCCGCCTGCGGGGTCTGCAATGGCAGATCGACCAGACCCGCAAACTGGCGGGCAGCCCCATGGCCTCCTGCCTCGCCATCTCCAACATGATGTGGGACTCGCTGCAGCGGCTCAACCTGCGCCAGCATGAACTGTTGTCGGCCACCCCCGGCAAGCGCCGGCAGCCACAGGATGCCGCGCCGGCGGCCACGGTTCTGAGCTTCCCCGCCCAGCTGCCCTGAATCACCCCGGCCCGAGAGGCGCATTCCGGACACAAAAAAACCGCGGACAGCCCTCGCTGCCCGCGGTTTTCATTGTCGGTCCAAACGCCTACGGATTGCGTTCGGCCATCACGTCCTTGATGGTTACCAGGGCGATGATGCCACCGACGATGGCCACGATGATAAAGCCGGTCATGAAAGTCATTGGTCTGTCTCCTCTCCAGGTTTTCTGATTTATTGTTTTCCGACGGCTGGCCTCGAGCCGGGCCCAGTCCATCGCTGTTACCGTCCTTCTCCCCTCGGTATGGCCCCATACCCTACACACGACGCTTTTTCATGTCAAAACCCGCCCGGCCAGCCACCCACAAAAAAGGCCCCGCTTAACGCGGGGCCTCGTTGCCAGGGGCCGGGCTTGGATCAGGCGGCGCTGGCGCGCACACCCTCCTTCTTGCGGAACACCAGCTGATCGCCCTCCACGTCCACCAGGATCACGTCGCCCGGCACGAAGTGGCCAGCGAGTATCTCCTGCGCCAGGCCGTTCTCCACCTGGTGCTGGATGGCCCGCTTCAGCGGCCGGGCGCCGTACACCGGGTCGAAGCCGGCCTCGCCGAGCTTGTCCAGCGCGGCCTCGGTGAGTTCCAGGTCCATGTCGCGGTCGCGCAGACGCTGGCGCAGATATTCCACCTGGATGGTGGTGATGGCGCGGATCTGCTCGCGGCCCAGCGGATGGAACACCACCACTTCGTCGATGCGGTTGATGAACTCGGGGCGGAAATGGTCGCCCACCACCTCCAGCACCGCGGTCTTCATGGCCTCGTAGTCGTCGATCTTGGCCATCTCCTGGATCAGCTGTGACCCGAGGTTGGAGGTCATCACGATTACGGTGTTGCGGAAGTCCACGGTGCGGCCCTGGCCGTCCGTGAGGCGGCCGTCATCGAGCACCTGCAGGAGGATGTTGAAGACATCCGGGTGGGCCTTCTCTACCTCGTCCAGGAGGATCACCGAATAGGGCTTGCGACGCACCGCCTCGGTGAGATAGCCGCCCTCCTCGTAGCCGACGTAGCCGGGCGGGGCGCCGATCAGCCGCGCCACGGAGTGCTTCTCCATGAACTCGGACATGTCGATGCGCACCATGGCGTCCTCCGTGTCGAACAGGAACTCGGCCAGCGCCTTGGTCAGCTCGGTCTTGCCCACGCCGGTGGGGCCGAGGAACAGGAACGAGCCGTTGGGCCGGTCCGGATCCGACAGCCCGGCGCGCGAGCGGCGGATGGCGTCGGCCACGGCCGTGACGGCCTCGTCCTGGCCCACCACGCGCTTGCGCAGGTTGTCTTCCATCTGCAACAGCTTCTCGCGCTCGCCTTCGAGCATCTTGCTCACCGGGATGCCGGTCCACTTGGACACCACCTCGGCGATCTCTTCCTCGGTGACCTTGTTGCGCAGCAGCTTCATCTCCTGCTGTTCCACCTGGGCGGCCATTTCCAGCGACTTCTCCAGATCGGGAATGCGGCCGTACTGCAGCTCACCGGCGCGCGCCAGATCGCCGGCGCGCTGCGCCGTCTCCAGTTCGAGACGCGCGCGCTCCAGCTCTTCCTTGATGTGCTGGGTGCCCTGCAGGGCGGCCTTCTCGGCCTTCCAGATCTCTTCCAGGTCGGCGTATTCGCGTTCCAGCTTCTCGATCTCTTCCTGGAGGATGGACAGGCGCTTCTTGGAGGCCTCGTCGCTCTCCTTCTTCAGCGCCTCGCGCTCGATCTTGAGCTGGATCAGGCGGCGCTCCAGGCGATCCATGGCCTCCGGCTTGGAGTCGATCTCCATGCGGATGCGCGAGGCCGCCTCGTCGATGAGGTCGATGGCCTTGTCCGGCAGCTGGCGGTCGGTGATGTAGCGGTGCGACAGGGTGGCCGCGGCGACGATCGCCGGGTCGGTGATCTCCACGCCGTGATGCACCTCGTACTTCTCCTTCAGGCCACGCAGGATGGCGATGGTGTCCTCCACGCTGGGCTCGTCCACCAGCACCTTCTGGAAGCGGCGCTCCAGGGCGGCGTCCTTCTCGATGTACTGGCGGTATTCGTCCAGGGTGGTGGCGCCCACGCAGTGCAGCTCGCCGCGCGCCAGGGCCGGCTTGAGCATGTTGCCGGCGTCCATGGCGCCCTCGGCCTTGCCGGCGCCGACCATGGTGTGCAACTCGTCGATGAAGAGGATGATCTGTCCTTCCTGCTTGGCCAGGTCGTTGAGCACGGCCTTGAGGCGCTCCTCGAACTCGCCGCGGAACTTGGCGCCGGCGATCAGGGCGCCCATGTCCAGCGACAGCAGGCGCTTGCCCTTGATGCCCTCGGGCACCTCGCCGTTGACGATGCGCTGCGCCAGGCCTTCGACGATGGCGGTCTTGCCGACGCCGGGCTCGCCGATCAGCACCGGGTTGTTCTTGGTGCGCCGCTGCAGCACCTGGATGGTGCGGCGGATCTCGTCGTCGCGGCCGATGACCGGGTCCAGCTTGCCCTGTTCGGCGCGCTCGGTGAGGTCGATGGTGTATTTCTCCAGCGCCTGGCGCTGCTCCTCGGCGTTGGGGTCGGTCACCGCCTCACCACCACGCATGGCCTCGATGGCCTTCTCCAGACCGGCCTTGCTGGCCCCGGCCTTGCGCATCAGCTCGCCCAGGGTGCCCTTGTCCTCCACCGCGGCGAGGGCGAACAGCTCGCTGGAGATGTACTGGTCCTTGCGCTGCTGGGCCAGCTTGTCGGTCTGGTTCAGCAGGCGGTTCAGGTCGTTGGAGACGTGCACGTCACCGGCCGCGCCTTCCACCTGCGGCAGGCGATCCAGGGCCTCGCCCAGCGAGGCGCGCAGCTGGTTGACGTTGACCTCGGAATTGGCCAGCAGGTGGCGCACCGTGCTGCCCTCCTGGTCGAGGATCGCCGTCATCAGGTGTATCGGCTCGATAAACT
>JALSHB010000065.1 GCA_026982475.1 Chromatiales bacterium | reverse complement strand
TCCCCGGCGCGTCGGGCGAAGTCCTGCATGGCCGGAAAGGCGCCGGCCTGTTTGGGCCGGCAGTGGCGTTCATAGGTGACTTCATCCTGGGCATTCATGGAAATGGACACCGCATCCACCACCTCGGCCAGCTCTGGCGTGACGTCGCGGCCGTGCACCAGATTGGCCAGGCCGTCGGTATTGAGGCGGATGTGCTTGCCCTGCGCCTTCAGCGTCCGCGCCACCTCCAGCAGCACCGGCAGGTTCAGTGTCGGCTCGCCGAGGCCGCAGAAGACGATCTCGCGGTCATCAGTGGGATCACCAATGGCCGCCAGCACCTCGTCGGCTTGCGGCTCGCGGGTCAGCAGCAGGTCGAAATTCCGCACCTCCCAGCTGCCGTTGAACTTGGGACAAAAGGCGCAGCGCAGGGTGCAGTGATAGGTGATGTTGAGATAACAATTGCCGTGCAGGCGGTAGGCAAGGTGTTCCTCGTGCTGCCGCGGGCGGCGAGTGGAAACTGGCATGGGTTCAGGTACCGGCGATCATCGAGTGCAGAGTGTAAGGGGCGCGCGTGCGCGGTTGCTTGATGTCGATCAAGGCCGATGGCGCGGGATGCTGACGCCTGCCCTATTTCGGCGCCGCCATCGCTGGCCCGGCCCGCCACCACCATGCCCGCATGCCGAGCAGAATCGCCACAATGACGGCATAGATGGCGGGTTGCTGGTAATCGGCCTTCACCAACCACAGGTAGTGTACCACCCCCAATACGCCCAATACGGCGATGAGATAGCTCAGCCGGTGCAGCTGTCCCCAGCGGCGACCGAGGCGGCGCATCATGGCCCGGGTCGAGGTGGCGGCCAGCGGGATCAGCAGCACGAAGGCGCTGAAGCCGAGGGTGATGTAGGGCCGTTTGGCGATGTCCTTGATGATCGCCTCCCAGTCGAAAAACTGGTCCAGCACCCGATAGGTGAGAAAATGCAGGCGCAGGCGTAGAAAAAGGCGAACAGGCCCAGCATGCGGCGCAGCCGCAGCGCCCCGCTCCAGCAGGCGATGCAGCGGGGGGCATCATCAGAAGAATGCTCGCATACCCACAGAGAGGCCTCAACAAGAACAACAATAATTGATTGTATGCCATTGTTTTATCAATATATTTATGGGGTAAATGCTATTTGCCTGGCGGTAAGTTAACATGCGTGCATGCTATTCACGCAAGAGGACATCAGCGCACACATTCCCCCGCAATATTTCGATGAGGGCTGGCAACTGTTCACGGACGGCCGGATCAGCGCACCGAATGTTCAGCGCGGCGGCGAATTGATTACCGCCGTCATCCCCCATCCCGGCAAGCGCCCGATTCGGGTCTATGTGCGCGCGGACAAGACGGGAGATGCCGTCACCATCGACGGCGAATGCAGTTGCCCGAAAAAAAGAAACTGCGAGCATGTGGCCGCGGTGTTGCTGCAGGCGCTGCAGGACGGGCAGTCGCTACCCGTATCGCGCCCGCAAGCGAGTGATAAACCGCAGACAGCCAACCCCTCCCAACGGGCCTTGCTGTATGTCCTGCAACCCAGCGACGAAGGTTTGCTGATAGAAACCTTTGCCGCGCGCCGCCTGAGGCGCGGTGGCTATTCCAGCGGCGCCTATTTCGAGCCCACGCGCGCGGCCCGCCGCATCCCCGCGGGTTTTCTCCAGCCTGTCGATCTCGAGCTGCTGGACGCCCTGAGTCACTTGCCACGCTCTGCCGATGAAAAATCACCCGTGCTGGGCGGTACGCAATCAGGCCCGTTGCTGGCGCGCATCCTCGCCACCGGGCGCTGCTTTCTGCATGACATTCAATGGGGTCCGCGGCTGAAACAGGGCGCCACACGCGCACTGACGCTGCATTGGGAGGCCGATGACTTCGGCAACCAGTGCTGCAATTGGGCCCTCAGCCCCGGGGCCGGGCAACTGATACCGCTGTCGCCCACCCCGTGGTATCTGGACGACGACCAGTGCGGGCCGGTGGAATCCGACTTGCCGACTGCCCTTGTCGCGGAGCTGATCGACCTGCCGCCGGTGGAGCCCGGGCAGGTCGAGGCGCTGCGCAATGACCTGCGGCAACGGTATCCCGAGGCAGATATTCCGTTGCCGCAACGCTTTGCACTCGTCACCATGCCACGCACCCGGCCCACACCCTGCCTGTGCCTGGCGTCGACTGAACACTGCCTCGGTGACGACTGGATCGAGTACGAGGATTACGCCCTCCTCAGCTTCGATTACAACGGCATCCGCCTGCCCTACCTAGGCCCCTCCACGCATTTCGACGGCAAGCGCCTCATCCGCATAACGCGCGATGAAAAGACCGAGCAGGCCGCGGCGGAACAACTGCGGCAATGGAGGCTCGAGGCGCACGATAGCGAAGATTGGGGCGCCGGCAGCGACTGCTTCGTGCTTGAGCCCGACTTCAGCATCAGCATCGGCGAAAACTGGCTGGACTTCCAGCAGCAGGCCCTTCCCGGCCTGCGCGCCCAGGGCTGGCGCATCGAATACGACGACTTTCGCTTCCAGTTGGTCGAGGCCTCGCACTGGTATTGCGACGTCGATCAACTGCAGCGGCAGGACTGGTTCAGCATCGGCCTGGGGGTGGAGATCGAAGGCCGGCGCGTCGATCTCTTGCCGACCCTGCTGGCGTTCCTGCACAACTTCCCCCGCGGCCTGCCGAAGGCGGAAGAGATCACCACCGAAAATTTCATCGTGCCCCTGTTCGACGAGCCGGCCGATGCACGACACGGCGTGCTGCCGGACGCCTCCCCGGACGAGCAGGTCGGCGAACGCTTGTTGGTCCTGCCCGCAAAGCGGCTGCTGCCACTGCTGGAAGTCCTCCTGGAGATGGCCGACACCGCCAGCCGTGATGATGGCCAGCGCCTGCACCTTGAACGCGTGCAGCTGGCGCGCCTCACCGCACTCGATCAGGACGAGAACGGTCCCGGCCTGCACTGGCTGGGCGATGACGAGGCGCAACAGCTGTCCCGGCGTCTGCGCGAACTGGACGGCATCCCCGCCGTGCCACCGCCCGACGGCCTGCGGGCCACCCTGCGCCCCTATCAGCAACGCGGCCTGGACTGGCTGCAGTTCCTGCGAGAATACCGGCTGGCCGGCATCCTCGCCGACGACATGGGACTGGGCAAGACCGTGCAGGCCCTGGCCCATGTACTGCTGGAAAAACAACAGGGCCGCGCCGACCGCCCCAGCCTGGTGATCGCCCCCACCAGCCTGATGTTCAACTGGCGCCGCGAGGCCGAACAATTTGCGCCGCAGCTCAAGGTGCTGGTCCTGCACGGCCCGCAACGCCATGCACGGTTCGCCGAGATCGCCCGCCACGATCTGATACTCACCACCTACCCCCTCTTGTCCCGGGACAAGGAACGCCTGACGCGTCACGCCTTTCACCTGTTGATCCTCGACGAGGCGCAGGTGATCAAGAACCCCAAGGCGCAGGCCAGCCGCGTGGTGCGTGAAATCGACGCCCGCCACCGCCTTTGCCTCACCGGCACGCCCCTGGAAAACCATCTGGGCGAGCTGTGGTCGCTGTTCGATTTTCTGCTGCCCGGCCTGCTGGGCAGCAGCAAGCAGTTCCGCCGCTTCTTCCGCACGCCCATCGAAAAACAGGGCAGCGAGGCCTGCGCGGAACGACTCAGGCGCCGCATCCGGCCCTTCCTGTTGCGCCGCACCAAACAACAGGTGGCCACGGAGCTGCCACCCAAAACGGAAATCATCCAGAGCGTCGCGCTGGAAGGAAAACAGCGGGAACTCTACGAGACCGTGCGCCTGGCCATGCACCGCCGGGTACGCGAGGAAATCGAGCGCCGGGGCATGGGCCGCAGCCACATCGTGGTGCTGGATGCCCTGTTGAAACTGCGCCAGGTCTGCTGCGACCCACGCCTGGTGAAACTGGAAAGCGCGCAAAAGGTCACGCAATCGGCAAAACTGACCCTGCTCATGCAACTGCTGCCGGAAATGGTCGAGGAAGGCCGGCGTATTTTATTGTTTTCCCAATTCACCCGCATGCTCGGCCTGATTGAAGACGAATTGAAAAACGCCGGTATCGCCTACGCCAAACTCACCGGCCAGACCCGTGACCGGGCCAGACCCGTGCAGCAATTTCAGGATGGCGATACACCGCTGTTTCTGATCAGCCTCAAGGCCGGCGGCGTCGGACTCAACCTCACCCGCGCCGACACCGTCATCCACTATGACCCCTGGTGGAACCCCGCCGTGGAGCGCCAGGCCACCGACCGCGCCCACCGCATCGGCCAGCAACAGACGGTGTTCGTCTACAAGCTCATTTGCGAAGGGACCCTGGAAGAAAAGATTCACGCCATGCAACAACGCAAGCAGGCCCTAGCCGACGGCCTGCATCAGCCGGACGGCAACAACGAACCGCAATGGAGCGAAGAAGATCTGGACGCACTGTTTGGGCCGTTGGGTGAATAGAAAATGGCTTGTTACTACTCGCCACAGAGACACAGAGAACACAGAGAGTGCATTGACGCAGGGTGCCAGGCGTTTTGAAGATTCTTGCCGGGGGAATGAAAAGGGGGCTTTCCACCCCAGGCCGTCCAATGAACGCGAACAAAAAAGTGCCCTTGAGAACACGAATGAACAACGAAGCACAACACATCCACTACCCGGTCGAACAGTTATTGCAGGAGCAAGGCGAATACCTGCCCCTGGAATTTTTGCTGCGGGAGGGCCGCCTGGCCTATGCCGACTACGAGGCGTGGCGCAACGGTGAACTCGACACCCTCGACGAGGCCTTGTTTGGCGACCGGCAACACATCAAACAGCAATTGCTACAAGCCGCCGACTACCTGCAACGCCGGGGCTGGCAGGCGGAAACCATCACCTACCACGCCTGGCGCAACGACCGCGCGCGCACCTTGCGTTTCAGCCAAAACGACGCACTGGACAGCTGTTTTCACCAGCGTTACCGCAAACCGCAAGATCAGCCGCAGCTGGACATGTTCACCGATGCCCCGGCCACCAACCGCGTCAGCGACATCATCCGGGCCCTGGTCAATCGCGACGCCGCAGAGGCACGGCGCCAGCTGGAAGGTCTCTATGATGCCGCGCCCGATCATGTTCGCCTGGGCGAACTGGAGCGCCTGGTGGAAGCCGCGGAAAGCCTCGATACCCCGGTTGGCGATATCGCCGCCGAGCTGCGGCTGCTGGAAGAGAGCTTGACGCCCCTGGCCGAAAACCTGCTGGGCAAGGATAGCCGCAACCTGCTGGTTCCCCTCTGGCGGCGTCTGGGCAACGCCTTGCACGGGCGGGCCTACCACGCGGCGCGACCCATGCTGCACGTGAGCTACACCGCCACTCAGGCCATGGATTGGGACGACGCACGCCATGCGGTAGAACAGGTGCCCCACTGGCAAAGCGACGCGGTATTGTTGCAACGCCACGCCCACGCCTGCGACCAGCTGCATCGGCGATGCGACGCCCTGTTGAGCTGGTTCACCCTGTGCTGGCAATTTCCGCAACAGAGCAATGCCCTCGAAGCCAGCACCGATGCGGAACTGCGCCAGCAGTGGGATGCCTTTCTGGGTCTGGAACCGGAGCTGCCGACGCCCACCTTTCCGGCCTGGCTGCTGCTGACACGGCCCGGCCTGTGCAAGATCCTCACTGGCCGCCGTCACGACACGGCAAACTGCCCCGCCAGCTACCGCACCCTGCATCGGCTGCAAGGCAATACAGCGGCGCAAGCGGACGACAACATCGCCTTGCGCGCCCGGCTCAAGCAGCAGGAGCCGGCGCTGTTCCAGCACTACCTCTCGCGGCAGCGCCAGGCTTGAACCCGCAGCCCCAGATTGAGCGCCCCAGGCGCGCACCCTGGCCAGGCCGCAGCAAGCGGCCGGAATGGACGATCAGACAACATCCTTCTTGCCAGTGATCATCGCCTTGACCAAGTGCTCGTCGTGCAGGCGGGATGAGACGACGACACCGGCGACATGCAGGAAGATCAGCACCAGCATGAAGTTGCCCATGAACTCGTGGACCTCCTCCCAGAACCCATCTTCCTTCTCGCCCTTATCCTCGTCTTCCTCATCATCGTCATCGTGATCCGCGTAGGCCGTGGAGACGAGCGAGACATCGGCCCCCGCCAGGGGCCCGTGCCCTTCTTCCGCATAGGCCATGAGCCCGGTAAAGGTCAGCAGCGACAGCCCCACCAGCAGCATCACAATCATCGCCCCGCCGGCGGGATTGTGGCCCAGATAACGCCGGGGATGCCCCTCCCGCATGGCCTTCAGATAGGCGATGGCCTCACGCGGGCCACGCACGAAATCGGCAAAGCGGGCATGCTCGCTGCCGACGAAACCCCAGATGAAGCGAAACACCAGCAGACCGATGATGGCATAACCGCTATAGGCGTGCAGCTCCTCGAGCTCATCCCCGGTGAGATACGAAAACGTGAACAACGCAACCAGGGACCAGTGAAAGACACGCACCCCGAGATCCCAGACGACGACTTGTTGCTTTTCCATAGTCCACTCCAGATGTGATCGATGACTTCTTGGTCACAATCTAGAACAGCAAGCTTAAACAAGGATTAAGAAAACCCAATCATTGCATAAAGTCGTGTGCAAACAGCGGGCGGCACGGGCAGCGGAATCGACCACGGGAATCAACGCAAAGAACGCCAAGGCGCAGAGGACGCAAAGGAAACCCTTTCGTACCTATTCACCACAGAGGCACAGAGAACACAGAGAATGTATCAGTGAGAGGCAATGCCCCGGATGGCGATGTGGCCTGCCCCGACACCCTCGGAATTTCATTTCTCTGTGAACGTCGTGTCTCTGTGGTGAATCAGGGGACGTTGGCACCGGAGGCTGGCCCACGACATCCAACGCAGAGGGCGCAAGGGTTTTCTGAAAGGATTTCCTTTGCGCCCTCTGCGCCTTTGCGGCCTCTGCGTTTCATTCCATTTCCGGCATGAACCTGAAGAGCCTTTCTCTGTGCCTCCGTGTCTCTGTGGTGAGCTGAATAAGTTACACCCTTTCAATAAACCTTTGCGTCCTCCGCGCCTTTGCGACCTCTGCGTTTCATGCCGTTCCCGGAGACATGCGCGGATTTCACTTTGTCTTATTCCACCCTGAACCCGCGGGTTCAGGCTGAGCCCAGGGGATTCGCGTTCTGGATTCCGGCCAAAAACGTGCCGGAATGACGGCGTTAGCGCGAAGCCGGGGGGATTAGTCCCTGGCCTCTTTCTCCATATGCGCCAGACTGGTGTGGCGTACGTCCTTGCCCTTGACCAGGTAGATGATGTACTCGCTGATGTTGCAGGCGTGATCGCCCATGCGCTCCAGGGCGCGGGCCGACCACATGATGTCCAGGGTGCGCTTGACGTTGCGCGGGTCTTCCATCATGAAGGTGATCATCTGGCGCATGATGGCATCGTATTCGGCGTCGACCTTGATGTCTTCCTGGGCCACGGCGACGGCCGCCTCGGTGTCCATGCGCGCAAAGGCGTCCAGGGCATTGTGCAGCATCTTGCGCACCTGCACGCCCAGGTGCTCCAGTTCGCTGTACTGGTTCTTGGGCCGCTCCATCTCGGCCAGGTGGATGGCCATGCGGCCAATGCGTTCGGCCTGGTCGCCGATGCGTTCGAGGTCGGTGATGGTCTTGATCACCGCAACGATCAGGCGCAGGTCGCCGGCCGCCGGCTGGCGGCGCGCGAGTATCTGTATCGACTCTTCATCGATGGCCACTTCCAGCGCATTGACCTGGTAGTCGCGGCTGATCACCGTTTCCGCCAGTTCGGTGTCGCCATTCACCAGGGCGGTGATGGCGTTCTCGATCTGTTCCTCGACCAGGCCGCCCATGGCGAGCACCTTGTTGCGGATGTCCTCCAGCTCTTCGTTGAACTGGCGTGAAATGTGGTGACTGAGGCTGGTCTTTTCCATTTTTTCTCCCGGCAGGCGCTTCGCTGTCAACCGTAACGGCCCGTGATGTAATCTTCCGTCTGTTTTTCCCTGGGGTTGGTGAACAGGGTCTTGGTGTCACCAAACTCGATCAGGTTGCCCATGTACATGAAGGCGGTGTAGTCGGATACGCGTGCCGCCTGCTGCATGTTATGGGTCACGATAACGATTGTATATTTGTCTTTCAATTCGTAGATCAGTTCTTCGATCTTCAGGGTCGAGATGGGGTCCAGCGCCGAGGCCGGCTCGTCCAGCAACAGGACTTCCGGCTCGATGGCGATGGCGCGCGCGATCACCACGCGCTGCTGCTGGCCGCCGGACAGGCCCAGGGCGCTTTCATGCAGGCGGTCCTTGACCTCGTCCCACAGCGCCGCGCCCTTGAGGGCCTTTTCCACCACTTCGTCGATGCGGCGGCGGTCCTTGATGCCCTGCAGGCGCAGGCCATAGGCGACGTTCTCATAGATGGTCTTGGGAAACGGATTGGGCTTCTGGAACACCATGCCGACACGGCGGCGCAGGTCCGCCACATTGACGGACTTGTGGTAGATGTCCTGCCCGTCCAGCAGGATCTCACCCTCGATACGCACGCTGTCGACCAGGTCGTTCATGCGGTTGATGCAGCGCAGCAGGGTGGACTTGCCGCAGCCGCTGGGACCGATATAGGCGGTCACGCGCTTTTTCGGGATGATCATGTCGACCCCGTGCAAGGCCTGTTTCTCGCCATAGAACAGGTTCAGATTCTTGACCTCGAGACAGGGCGTCTCGTCCTCCAGCTGGCTGGTGGCCGCGCCGCGGCTAATATTGTCCATGTCGATGGCGTGGGTGGGTGTTGTGCTGCTACTCATGGTTAGTGCTCTCTTGGTAAATCCTTAATTTTCGAGGGCGCGGAATTTTTCGCGCAGTCGATTGCGGATCGCGATAGCGGCCAGATTCAGCGCCACGATCACCAGCACCAGCAACAGCGCGGTGGCGTAGACCAGCGGCCGCGCGGCCTCGACGTTGGGGCTCTGGAAGCCGACATCATAGATGTGGAAACCCAGGTGCATGAATTTGCGGTCGAGGTGCAGGAAGGGGTAGTTGCCGTCCAGCGGCAGCGACGGCGCCAGCTTCACCACGCCCACCAGCATCAGCGGCGCCACTTCGCCGGCGGCGCGCGCGATGGCCAGGATCAGGCCGGTCATGATGGCGGGACTGGCCATGGGCAGTACCGTGCGCCACAGGGTCTCGGCCTTGGTGGCGCCCAGCGCGAGGCTGCCTTCGCGGATCGCCTTGGGGATGCGTGACAGACCTTCCTCCGTGGCCACGATCACCACCGGCACCGTCAGCAGGGCCAGGGTCAGCGAGGCCCACATGATGCCCGGTGTGCCGAAGGTCGGCGCCGGCGCGGCCTCGGGGAAGAACAGCTGGTCGATGTTGCCGCCAAGAAAATAGACGAAGAAACCCAGGCCGAACACGCCGTAGACGATGGAAGGCACGCCGGCAAGGTTGTTCACGGCAATGCGGATCAGGCGCGTCACAGGCCCCTGCTTGGCGTACTCGCGCAGGTAGATAGCGGCCACCACGCCAAACGGCACCACCATGATGGACATGATGATGACCATCAGCACGGTACCAAAGATGGCCGGAAAGATACCGCCTTCGGTGTTCGCTTCTCGCGGATCGTCACTGACGAAGTCACCCATCTTGACAATATAGAAGCCAATCTTGTCCGACAAGGACATGGCATTGGGGCGATAGGCATGCACCACCTTGGCAAGGGGGATCTCCACTTCGCGGCCATCGGCGATGCGCATGGTCATGCTGTCGCGGTTGATGTGCTGATACAATTCCGCAAGGCGTTTCTGCAATACGGAATATTCGGCCTGCAGCTCGGCGCGCTCTTCTTCCAGTTGGGCGAGCTTGAGTGGATCGGTGTCGTTGTCCAGCTCCAGTCTGCGCTTGGCGAGACGAATGCGTTCCATGCCGTAGTTGATGGCGCCGATCTCGGACTTTTCCAGCTTTTGGATCTCGGCCTGTATGTCGCTGGCGCGGGAAATTCGCTCTTGCAAGGCTGGCCAGGCCGCCTCGCCCTCCGCCACCACCGCGCCCTGCTCGTTGACGGCAAGCAGGTAGCCGTAGAAATTGCCCCATTCCCAGCGCTCCACGGCGACCAGGTCTTCCGGCTTCCGCACATCGCGCATGTTGGGTTCGAGCACCCAGCGGAAATCCTGGCCGTAGATGTCGCGGTTGCCAATCTTGACCAGGTAACGCGTCACCACGTCGTCGCTGGCCAGGGTTACACCGGCGTCTCGCAGGCGCGCAGCCGTGACTTCTTCCCCTTCTTTGATCTCGCCGATCAGTACCGGCGTGCTGCCGTCCTGTTCCGTGTATTGAAATTCGACGACATCGCTGGGCCAGAAGTGACCCAGGCCGCGCGAGGCGATCAGCAGCAGCAGGCCGAATACCAGGATCATGCTGATGCTCACCGCGGAGGCGGTGAACCAGATCCAGGGCCTGCCGGATTGGAACCAGTGACGAATCATTTCACAGCACCCGTTTACAGCGAACTGTATTTGTTGCGCAGACGCTGGCGCACCAGTTCGGCCAGCGTATTGAAGATGAAGGTAAAGCCGAACAGTACCAGCGCGGCGAGGAACAGCACCCGGTAATGCGTACTGTCCACTTCCGCCTCAGGCATTTCCACGGCGATGTTGGCCGACAGGGTGCGCATGCCCTGGAACACGCTGAAGTCCATCACTGGCGTGTTGCCGGTGGCCATCAGCACGATCATGGTTTCACCCACGGCGCGGCCCATGCCGATCATCACCGCGGAGAAGATGCCGGGACTGGCGGTGAGGATCACCACCCGCACCAGGGTCTGCCACGGCGTGGCGCCCAGCGCCAGCGAACCCAGGGTGAGATGCTTGGGCACGCTGAAGATGGCGTCCTCGGTGATGGAAAAGATGGTCGGGATCACCGCAAAGCCCATCGCTATACCCACCACCAGCGAGTTGCGCTGATCGAAGTCGATGCCCAGCTCATGGGACATCCAGGCGCGCATGTCGCCGTCGAAGAAGGCCTGCTCCATGGGTACACTCAGCGACATGGACAACCAGCCCAGCAACAGCACCACGGGGATCAGCAGCGCCGCGTCCCAACCCTCCGGCACGCTGTGGCGGATCGCCCGGGGGGCGTGGTTCCAGAGAAAGGCGAAGATCAACACGCCAGAGGGCACGATCACCAGCAGACTGAAGATGCCCGGCAGGTTGGCCTCGATCAGTGGCGCCAGCCACAGGCCGGCGAGAAAACCGAGGATCACCGTCGGCAATGCCTCCATGGTCTCGATGCTGGGCTTGACGATGCGGCGCATGCGCGGAGCCATGAAGTAAGCGGTGTAGATGGCGCCAAGGATCGCCAGTGGCACCGCCAGCAGCATGGCGTAGAAGGCCGCCTTGAGGGTGCCGAACACCAGCGGCGTGAGGCTCAGCTTGGGCTCGAAGTCATCGCTGGCCGAGGAGGACTGCCAGGCATGGACCGGCTCGCTGTAGCTTTCGTACCAGACCTTGTTCCACAGCGAGGACCAGGAGATTTCCGGATGTTCGTTGTGGATGCGCCAGAAGTGCATCCGGCCGCTGCTGTCCTCCGCCAGCATGGCGTCGGCGCGGGGGGCGATGGCCAACCGGGCGAGGGGCTCGGAGGCCACCTGCCGCTTCAGAATCAGCCGCTCGGCGGTGGTGTGATAGATCGCCACCAGACCGCTCTCGTCGGCGGCGAGAAAACCTTTGCGTGTGAATTCCGGGGCGATGTTGTGGATCGGACGGTACTGCTCGGTGAACTGGCGGATCGGCCTCAGCACCTTGTTGCCACGCTCGTCCTGTACGCCGAACCACTGCACCAGGCGACCCGTGTCATCGCCCACCAGCAGGGAGATATCACCGGTAAGGAACCGTAGGCTGGTGATGCGCTGGCCCACGTCCACCATGCGCTGGCGATGCACCAGGGTGGGAGCTTCCTTGTCGCTCACATCATAGTGGCTGACGCTGCCATCGGCGGTAGCCACATAAAGATTGCGCTGCTCCTTGTCGAGCAACAGGTATTGGATGTCGTCCTCGGGAACCGGCAGCACGACCTGATTGCGCTCCAGGCTCGTCTCGTCGCCAAACATGTCCTCTTCTTTGAAAAAATGGGTCAGCAGCAGGCGGCCGTCGCCGGTCACGGCAACGATGGTGGCCTCTTCCTCGCCATCCTGCATCGCCAGCTTGACCAGTGGTTCGCCCTCGTCATCGATCTCCAGCGGCTCGCTGCCCAGGGGATAACGAATGCCGGGGGTGATGGTGCGCACGTCATTGGGGTACGACACCTGATAGACATGCCGCGCCACCAGCGCGGTGCCGTCACTGAGGCCCACCGCAATGCGCGCCTGGGTCGGATCGCCGAAGGCAAAGCTGGTGATCTCCGCGCCGGCTGGCACGGCCAGATTCTCGCGTTTGATATCGCCGCCGGCGATGGTGGAGAAAAAGACCACTGCCCCATCGTCGCTGAAGCGCACCGCGATCTCGGCCTGCTCCTCCATGGCCAGATGCAAGGTGCGAGCGTCGCTGCCAGGACGGGAATACTCGGCCACAGCCTCGGCCTCCGCCGGCTCGAACAGAGGAAAGACCACCAGCAGCAGGTAGAAGAAGATCAGGACGATGGCGAGAATGACGCTGATACCGCCGAGCGCCACGCCATAACGCGCCAGGGAGTCTTTGAACATGCGCCACCGGCGGCGGCGCACGACAGCGGGATCGCCGGCGTCGGAAATTGCGGTTGAGAAGGATCTGTCTGCCATCCAGCGATGATAGCCAAGTTATATGACAGTTTTGTGACAATGCGCCTGTCTGTCTCCTTGGCGAGTCCCGCTGGCCGCCCCCTGTCACGAAACCGTCACAAACAAAAACCCCGCCATCTCTGGCGGGGTTCATTGCTTCATAGAACCCTTTTTCACAGGGCCCTGCGAGGCCTGTTAGTGTATTTTCTTCAACACCTTCTCGACCACCTCGGCGGGCAACGGGATATAGCCATCCTTGATCACCACTTTCTGCCCCGCCTTCGACAGCACCAGCTTGATGAACTCAAGATCCAGCGGCGGCAGTGGCTTGTTGGGGTGCTTGTTCACGTAGACGAAGAGATAGCGCGACAGCGGATACTTCTTGTTGATGGCGTTTTCCGGCGTCGCGTCGACAAAGGGCTTGCCCGGCTTCTTGGCCAGAGGCACGGCCCTCACGCCGGAGGTCTTGTAGCCAATGCCGGAGTATCCGATACCGTTCAGGGAGGTGGAAACGGACTGCACCACCGAGGCCGAGCCCGGCTGTTCGTTGACGCTGTTCTTGAAATCGCCCTTGCACAGCGCCTTTTTCTTGAAAAAGCCGTAGGTGCCGGACACGGAATTGCGGCCGTAGATCTGGATCGAACGTCGCTCCCAGGATCCTTCAAGGCCCAGGTCGCCCCAGCGGGTAATGTCCTGTTTGTAACCGCACTTGCGCGTACTGGAGAAGATCGCATCGACTTGGGGGATCGTCAGGCCCTCGATGGGATTGTCCTTGTGCACATAGACGGCCAGGGCGTCGATAGCGACGGGGATGGCGGTCGGTTTGTAACCAAAGCGGTTTTCGAAGGCCTGGATTTCCTTGCTTTTCATCTTGCGACTCATGGGGCCGATGTTGGCGGTGCCTTCGGTCAGGGCGGGCGGCGCCGTGGAGGAGCCAGCCGCCTGTATCTGGATGTTGACGTTGGGGTACTGGCGCTTGAACTCCTCGGCCCACATGGTCATGAGGTTGGCGAGGGTGTCGGAACCCACGCTGGAGAAATTGCCGGACACGCCGCTGGCGGGCTGATAATCAGGCAGGTTCGGATCGACCTTCTGGGCGGCGATGGCGCCACCGGCAAAGGTCAGGCCAGCCAGCAGAACCGGCGCCAATGACTTGGGATTGAGCATGACAAATCTCCGTTATCGTTTAAATTTGAATATCGGGTGAAACCGTGCGGAAAAGTATGGGCCGTCAATGTGACAGTAATATGAAATTTATATGTCAGTAATGTGACAGGCGTGTGACGATGATGGCCGAGACTTGCCCGGCTACAAGGTTCGAAGGGGCCAAGCGGGAAGACGGCCTAGCCGGCGCTGTCGTGGTCGATGGCCAGATCGGCCGGAAACACGCAGCGGAACAGGCTCCCCTCCCCGACCCGGGACTCGATCTCCAGCCGCCCGCCGTGGCGTTCAAGGCCATGCTTGACGATGGCCAGCCCCAGCCCGGTGCCGCCGTGCTCGCGCGAGCGGCCGGGATCGACGCGATAGAAACGCTCGGTCAGGCGCGGCAGGTGCTGGGCGCTGATGCCCGGGCCGGAGTCCTGCACATCCAGGCGCAGATGCTTGCCCTCCCGGTACCAGCGGATCTGGATGACGCTGCCCGGGGGCGTGTATTGCACGGCGTTGAAGACCAGGTTCGAGAACACGCCATAGAGGACCTTTTCGCCGCCCCGCAGCCACAGGGAACGGTCGACATCCAGGCTGATCTCGTGTTTCGCCTCGCCGCTGAGGGCGACGGCCTCCTCGCGGATCGCCGCCAGGATGGCCGGCACCGCCACCGCGTCGTGCAATGGCGGTGCATCGTCGGCCTCCAGCCGCGACAGGGTCAGCAGGTCTTCGACGATGCGGATCATGCGCCGCGACTGCCCCTGCATCTGGTCGATGCTCTTGCCCCAGCGCTGCGCACAGGCATCCTCGGCATCGGCCATGTTTTCCAGGTAGCCGGCGATCACCGTCAGCGGCGTGCGCAATTCATGCGATACGTTGGCGATGAAGTCCTGGCGCACCCGCTCCAGGTGCTTCAGGCGTGTGATGTCACGCACCACCAGCAGACGTCGCCGGTTGCCGTAGGGGACGATGCGCACGGAAAGCGTGTACTGGGAATCCATGGGCGACGGCAGCTCCAGCGTTTTGCTGTAGTCGCCGCGGGTGAGGAAGTTGGCGAAGCGGGGATGGCGCACGAGGTTGTCGATACGCTGGCCGACGTCCTGTTTGGGATTCAGGCCGAGGTGGTGCTGGGCGGCCTTGTTGAGCCATTCGATGTGATCGTCCTCGTCCAGCACCACGATGGCGTCCGGCATCGCCGAGGTGAATTCGTTGAAACGCGCCAGCATGCGCGCCAGCTTGCGCTTCCGCTTGCGGTTGCGCTGTTGCAACTGGTAGATGTCGTGAAACACCTCGCCCCAGACGCCGCCCGCCGCGGGAGGGTGAAAGCGCTGGCGCTTGCGATACCAGCGTTCGAGGCGGTAGAGATTATAGAGATGCCAGGCCAGATAGGCGCTCATGGCGATCAGCAGCAGGGTCTCCGGGCGACCGATCAGCCAGCCGATGAACCACGCCCCGCCAAGCAGCAATCCGCCGCGCCAGGCCTCGCTGATCCAGGGATTGTGCACCGCTAGCCCTGTTCCGAGAACCGATAACCGACGCCACGCACCGTCTGTATCAGGCGGTCGCAGCCATGCGGCGACAGGGCCTTGCGCAGTCGCCGCACGTGCACGTCCACGGTACGGTCGTCGATATAGACGTTGCTGCCCCAGACCCGGTCCAGCAGCTGATCGCGGCTATAGACCCGGTCCGGATGATGAATGAAGAAGCTCAACAGCTTGAACTCGGTCGGGCCGAGGCCGACATTTTCCTCACCGACCAGCACCCGGTGGGAGGTGGCATCCAGGGTCAGGCCGCCGATGGTGACCACCGCCTGGTCGTCGGCCTGGCCGGCGCGGCGCAGCAGGGCCTTGATGCGCGCCAGCAGCTCGCGCGGGGAGAAGGGCTTGGTGACATAGTCGTCCGCGCCCACGTCCAGCCCGCGGATCTTGTCGTCCTCGGCGTCGCGCGCGGTGAGCAGGATCACCGGCAGATCCCGGGTCAGCTCCTCGCGGCGCATCTGGCGGGCGAAATCCAGGCCGCTGTGCTGCCCCGGCAGCATCCAGTCCAGCAGCACCAGGTTCGGCCTCGCGTCGGCCAGGCGGCAACGCGCCTCGGTCACGTCACCGGCCGCCACCCATTGGTAATCGGCCTGCTCCAGGGTCATGCCGATCATGTCGCGGACCGCCGGTTCGTCTTCCACTACCAGTATCAGGGGACTTGCCATCTTTGTTACAACTCCGGGATCGTGTCGGGCACATTTAAGCGTGGCAAGGTTACAAGTATATGACAGTCCACCCGGCCTGCCACGCCGGCCGTGATTCAGATCACCCGGTCGTTGCCGCCGTCGATGGAGATCTGCTCGCCGGTGGTCTTGGAGAACAGCGGCCCGGCCAGGGCGCAGACCATGTCCGCCACATCGGCGGAGGTGATCTCCACCTTGAGCAGATTCTTGGTCTTGTATTCCTGCACCGTCATGCCGTAGTGGCTGGCGCGGGCGGCGATCACTTCCTCGCTCCAGATGCCGGTGTCGAACACCGCGTCCGGGTGCAGCATGTTGACACGGACGCCCTGCGGCGCCAGCTCCAGCGCCGCCACCCGGCCCAGTTGGGTGAGAGCGGCCTTGGCCACGGAATAGGCCGCCGCGCCCGGCCCCGGCGCCAGCACATTCTTCGACGCCATCAGCACCACCGCCGGTTGCAGACCACGGACAAGATACGGGATGCTGTCTTGCAGCAGGCGCTGATGCGCGGTGAGATTGAGTTGCAGGCTGCGCTCCCAGACCGCGGGGTCCATGTCCTCGATGCGCAGGTTGGCGGGGAAATTGCCGGCGTTGCTGACCACCACGTCCAGTCCGCCGAAGCGCGCCACGGCCTGGGCCACGGCGGCCCGGGTGGCGTCGGCGTCGGTGATGTCGCAGACCAGGCCGAGGCGGTCGGCGCTGTTGAAGTGTTCCGTCACCACCGGCTCGATGTCCAACGCCACCACCGCCGCCCCTCGGGCGTGCAGGGCGTCGGCGCAGGCGCGACCGATGCCGCTGGCGGCGCCGGTGACCAGCGCCACCTTGCCGGCGAATTCGGGAGGCCGGCCGGCCTTGCGCAGCTTGGCCTGCTCCAGATCCCAGTATTCCACCTCGAAGATGTCACGCTCCGGCAGCGCGCGCCAACCGCCCAGGCATTCGGCGCGCTGGATGGCGGCGGCGGTGTGGCGCGTGATGTCGGCGATGATGCCGGCCTCTTTCACGCTGGCGCCAAAGGCCAGGGTACCGCGGCCGGGCCAGACGGCCCAGCGGGGGGCGGGATCGAGACAGGTCAGATCACCCGGATTGTTGCGTTCGAAATAGGCATGGTAGTCGCCGACGTAGCGTGCGGTGTCGATCTCGCCATCGCCGGTCACCAGCAACGGCACGCGCTTGGTGCGGATGACGTGATCCGGGGTCAGCGGGCCGCGGGTGGCGATGTTGGCCACGTCGTCACGGGCGCTGAAGCCGCGCGCATCCACGCTGCGGTCCCAGTTCACCACTACCGGCGCGCCGCGCGCGCTGGATACGGCGCGGCGCAGCTCGGCCAGGGCCAACAGGTCGTCCGCCGACGGCGCCGCCGCCTCCTCCCGGGCGCGCGCCACCGTCGTCCCCGCCAGCGCCTCCTCTGCCTGGCTGACCAGGGCGATCATGCGCTCGTAGCTGTCGCGCGCATCGTCGGCAAAACTGAACATGCCGTGATTCATCAACACCATGCCGTCGAGGCGCGACCAGTCGATATCGACGGTCATCTCCCAGATCTTCTTCGCCAGCACGAAACCGGGCATCACGTAGGGCACCACCAACACGCGCTCGCCATAGAGGGCGCGGATGCGCGCCTCGCCGTCGGGGGTGTTGGTCAGGGTCACCACCGCGTCGGCGTGGGTATGCTCGACAAACTTGAAGGGAATGATGGCGTGCAGCACGGCCTCCACCGAGGGATTGGGGGCATAGGGGTCGGTCATCGCCGCACGCTGGGCGCGCACCATTTCGGGGTCGGACAGTTCAGGCAGCTCGGCCATGCGCTGCAATACATCGAGCCGCACCGGGGCAAAACCCTCGGCCTCGATGGTGGCCAGATCCCAGCCACTGCCCTTGACGTAGAGCACGGATTCCGTGTCGCCGAAGAGGTTCTCGACCTCGGCCTTCACCGAGGTGTTGCCGCCACCATGCAGCACCAACGAGGGCTCTCGCCCCAGCAGCCGTGAAGTGTAAACCCGCAGCTTCAGCGCATCATCGCCACAAGCCCGGGCCTCGGTGTCATTCCAAAGGCTCTGCATGCGTTATCCTCAATAGGCGTTGTTTTCATTGCCGCGTATAATAACGCCGCTGCCCGCCAGCCACTATCCGCCGCAGGTTTTTTTCTTTCCCACCCATGCGAAGCCCATGACCCCAGACGACTACTGCCGGGCCGCGGCCGCCCCCAGCGGTTCCACCCTCTACTACAGCCTGCTGCATCAAACGCCGGCCCAACGCCAGGCCATCATTGCCGTGCATGCCCTTGGCCGGGAACTCAGGGAGGTGGTCAGGGACTGTCGCGACGACGACGTGGCCCTGCAAACCCTGCACTGGTGGCGCATGGAGATCGCCCGCGCCCGTGCAGGCAAGGCAACGCACCCCGTGTGTCAGGCCCTGCAGCCCGCCATCCCGCGCTTCGACCTGCCAGAGGCACAGTTTCTGTGCATCATCGAGGGCCACGAGCAGGAACTGCGCCAGCCGACTCCTACCTCCTTCGCGGAACTCGATGCCTGGTGCCGTCGTACCGGCGGGGCGCTGCAGCAACTCACGGCGAAGATCAGCGGCGTACAGCGACCCGAAACCCTCGACCATGCCCTCGCCCTGGGCAGCGCCATCCAGCTCTGCCACGGCCTGCGCAATCTCCATGCCGACTGCCGGCGCGGAAAACCCTGCGTGCCCCTCGACGAGATGACACGGCATGGCGTAGCACAAAAAGACTTCATTCAGGCGCGCCGCGACGATAACATGCAGGATCTGCTGGCGGCGCAGATTGCCCGCGCCGACGATTGCTTCGAGCAGGCCCTGGCACAGTTGCCGGCACGGGACCGCGCCGCACAGCGTCACGGCCTGATCCAGGCGGCCATCTGCCGCGCCATACTCAACAAACTGCGGAAGGATCCCTGCCAGGCACTGGCGGAACGACCATCACTGAGCCCGCTGCGCAAACTGTGGATAGCCTGGCGCACCCACTAGCCGCCATCCACTGGCGGCACCATGCACACCCCAAACAAGACGGACAGCAACACCATGAAAGACTACCAAGCCCGGCCCGACCTGCTCAAAGACCGCATCATCCTCGTCACCGGCGCCGCCGGCGCCATCGGCAGCGCGGCCGCCAAGGCCTTTGCGGCCCACGGCGCCACGGTGGCGCTGCTGGACAATCGTCAGGTGAAAATGGAAAAGGTCTATGACGCCATCGTCGAGGCCGGCCACCCCAAACCCGCCATCTGCCCGCTGGATCTGGAAAAGGCCTCACCCGACCACTACATCAAGATCGCGGACATGCTGCACGATGAATTCGGCCGCCTGGACGGCATCCTGCACGCCGCCGGCCTGCTGGGTACCCTCACACCCCTCGACCACTACGACCTCGCCCTGTGGTCACGGGTGATGCATGTCAACCTCAACGCCGCCTATCTGATGACCCGCGCCTGTCTCGGCCTGCTGCGCCAATCCGACGACGCCTCGATCATCTTCAACTCTGCCCAGGAAGGCCGCAAGGGCAAGGCCTATTGGGGCGCCTATGGCATCAGCCACGCCGCCATCGAAAACATGATGGAAATCTTTGCCGACGAACTGGAAGCGAGCACCAACATCCGCGTCAACAGCATCGACCCCGGCCCGGTGCGCGGCCGCATGCGCGCCCTCTCCTTCCCCGGCGAAGCCCCCAGCACGCTACCCGTGGCCGACAGCCTGATGACCGATTACCTGTACCTGATGGGACCAGACAGCAAGGGAATCACAGGGCAACGCATCAGCATCTGAATGGCAGAATCCTGAACGACAAGAACCCACCCCAGACCTCGCAGGTTCAAACCAGCCACAGAACAGAAAGGGTACCTTCTGAGGCGACCCCCGTTGATGGTTCTTGATCGACACCGACGCCTCATGGCCAGGGAAGGCCAGGGTCGGGCATCGCCCCCAGCAGCGGCATAGCCTCGAACCGGCTCGCTGGACATTTCATGGCAGCGATCCAGGAAAGGCCGGCGGGGAAGTCACTGCATTCCCTGGCGGGACGAAGCAGACAGTGACGGGAGCTTCCTAGTAGCGGCCACCAGACTTGTGGATATAGTTGGCCAACTCCTGGCTCTCTACATTCATGCGCATGAGGTTCATGTGGGTAAGGCGGAACAGGCCGCGCATGACCTTGTAGACGACACGCGGGTGACTTTCGAGCAGATTCTCGAAGTCCTCTGGCTTGAGGGTGTAGACCGTGGTGTCACCCTCGGCCACCAGGGTGGCCTTGCGGGGCGCCAGATCCACGAAGGCCCGGGTGCCGGCCACTTCTCCCACCTTCATGGTGTAGACAGGCAAGTCTTTACCGTCGATGCGGCTGAGGACCTTCAGCTTGCCCCGGGTGAGGATGAACAGGGTATTGTCATCTTCTCCCTCACGCACCAGGACTTCGCCATCCTTGAGTTCGCGCACGCCCATCAGTGCCGTGAGCACCTGGCATTCGTCACGCGTCAGCTCGCGTCCCAGTACCGAATCGACTACCGCTTCACATTGAGGCTGTGCTGTCACGATTCCTCCTCCGTTGGTTGGGTTGGACCTGAACCCACGGATTCAGGCTGGACATACAGTATACGAACTTCTGGCGCCGGCTTGCCATGCAAAAGTGAGCACCGGGAAAACCACCGTCCTGCGGCGCAGCCGGACTAGCGACGCTGGCGCAGGGCCTCGAACAGGCAGACGCCGGTGGCCACGGAGACGTTGAGGCTCTCCACCGTGCCGACCATGGGGATGATGGCGAGGAAGTCGCAGCGTTCCTTGGTGAGACGCCGCAGGCCCTGCCCTTCCGCGCCCATGACGATGCCCAGCGGTCCGCGCAGGTCGAGTTCGTACAGGGTCTGCTCGGCGTGACCGTCCAGGCCCACCAGCCAGATGCCGCGTTCCTGCAGCGCTTTGAGGGTGCGGGCGAGGTTGGTGACCTGCACGAAGGGCACGGTCTGCGCGGCGCCGCTGGCCACCTTGATGGCGGTGGCGGTGAGGGAGGCGGCGCGATCCTTGGGCGCAATCACCACGTGCACGCCGGCGGCGTCGGCGCTGCGCAGGCAGGCGCCGAGGTTGTGCGGATCGGTGACGCCATCGAGGATCAGCAGGAAGGGCGGTGCCTGGAGGCCGTCGAGGATGCGGTCGAGATCGGCCTCACCGAGATTGCGCGGCGTCACCGAGCGCGCCACCACGCCCTGGTGGCGGGCGCCGGCCACCAGGGTTTCCAGCTCGCGCTTGTCGCTGCCGTGGATGGTGACGCCGGCCTTCTTCGCCAGCGCCAGGATCGCTGCCATGCGCTTGTCATGGCGACGCTGGTCCACCCAGATTTCAGACACGCTGTCGGGCGCCTGCTCCAGCGCGGCCTGCACCGCGTGCAGGCCGTACAGGTAGTCGCTCATTCGCTGCCTGGCTTCGGTTTGCGGCGTGGACGGCGACGGCGTTTCTTCTTCGCCGGCTTGTCAGTGCTCTCCTCCGCCGAGGTTGTGCTCTCGGCCGCCGCCTGCCCGGTGGTCTGCGCGCCGCCGTCGGCGCTCTTCTTCTTGCTGCGCCGGCGGCGCTTCTTCTTTTTCTTCGGCTCCGTGGTCTCCTCGCCACCGCCCTGCGCGCCTTGCTCGCTGACGGCGGCCCGCGGCGGGCTGCTCCCGGCGGGCTTTTTCTTGCCACGCTTGCGGGGCTTTTTCTTGCGCGCCGGGCGCTGCTCGCCCTGCACCTTGTCGGCCATTTCGAAGTCGATCTTTTTTTCATCCAGATCGACGCGCACCACGCGTACCTCGACCTTGTCGCCCAGCCGGTAATGCTTGCCGGTGCGCTCGCCGCGCATGATGTGCTGCGCGGGGTCGAAGTGGTAGTAGTCGCTGGTCAGCGAGGTGACGTGCACCAGGCCCTCGACGTAGATGTCGTCCAGCTCCACGAACAGACCAAAACCGGTGACGGAGGTAATGATACCGGGGAACACCTCGCCCACCTTGTCCATCACGTACTCGCACTTCAACCAGTCGGTGGCGTCGCGGGTGGCCTCGTCGGCGCGGCGCTCGGTCATGGAACAACGCTCGCCCAGGTGCTGCATGTCCGACGGCGCATAGTCGAAGTCCGCGGCCTTGCCGCCGCGCAGGACGTGGCGGATGCCACGGTGCACCAGCAGGTCGGGATAACGGCGAATAGGCGACGTGAAGTGTGCGTACTCGTCCAGCGCAAGACCGAAGTGGCCGAGGTTTTCCGGCTGATACACGGCCTGGTTCATGCTGCGCAGCAACACGGTCTGGATCAGGTGGGCATCGGCACGACCGCGCACGCTGTCGAGCAGCGTGGCGTAATCCTTTGCCGTGGGCTTGTCACCGCCGGGCAGATCCAGGCCCAACTCGGCGAGGAAGGCGCGCAGGTCGATGAGCTTGCTTTCCTTGGGCGTATCGTGCACGCGGTAGAGGGTCGGCATCTTGTGCTTGCCGAGGAATTTCGCCGCCTCCACATTGGCGGCGATCATGCATTCCTCGATCATCTTGTGGGCGTCGTTGCGCACCAGCGGCTCGATGCGCTCGATCTTCTTGTCTTCGCCGAAGACGATGCGCGTCTCGGTGGTCTCGAACTCGATGGCGCCACGCTTCCTGCGCTGCTTGACGAAGGCGCGGTAGAGGTCGTGCAGATCTTCCAGGTGCGGCACCAGCCGCGCGTAGGTCTTGCGCAGGCCGGTATGGCCGTCGATGATGGCCGCCACCTTGTCGTAGGTGAGGCGCGCGTGGGAGCGCATCAGGCCTTCGAAGAAGCGATGGCTGGTGACCTTGCCGCTGGCGTCGACCTGCATCTCGCAAACCATGCACAGGCGATCCACCTTGGGGTTGATGGAACACAGGCCGTTGGACAGCACCTCCGGCAACATGGGGATCACGCGGCCGGGGAAATAGACCGAGTTGCCGCGCTCGATGGCCTCGGCGTCCAGCGCGCTGCCGACGCCCACATAGTGCGAGACATCGGCAATGGCCACCAGCAGACGCCAGCCCGAGCCCTGCGGTTCACAGTAGACGGCATCGTCGAAATCACGCGCGTCCTCGCCGTCGATGGTCACCAGCGGCAGCTCGCGGATGTCCTCGCGGCCCTTCTTGTGGCTGGGCAGCACGCGCGGCTTGAGGCCGCCAACCTCGTCCTCGACCTCCTGCGGCCACAGGTGTGGCAGGCCGTGGGCGCGGATGGCGATGTCGATCTCCATCCCCGGCGCCATGTGATCGCCGAGGATTTCCAGAATGCGGCCCACGGGCTGACGGCGGCGGGTAGGCTGCTCGACGATCTCGACCATCACGATCTGGCCCTCGCGGGCGCCGTTCAGGTCCTCTTCGGGAATCAGGATATCGTGGGTGATGCGCTTGTTGTCGGGCGCCACCACGGCGATGCCGCCCTCGATCAGCAGGCGGCCGACCACCTGGTGGGTATTGCGCTCCAGCACCTCCACCACCGCGCCCTCGCGGCGGCCGCGGCGGTCGATGCCGGATACATGCGCCACCACGCGGTCGCCATGGAACAGGCCACGCATGTCGCGCGGACTGAGAAACAGGTCATCACTGCCATCGTCCGGCACCAGAAAGCCGAAGCCGTCGGGATGGGCGATGACGCGGCCGCGCACCAGATCCATCTTGTCCAGCGGCCCGTAGGCATTGCGGCGGTTGCGCACCACCTGCCCATCGCGCTCCATGGCGCGCAGGCGGCGGGTCAGGGCGACCTGCGATTCCTCGTCATCCAGGCCCAGGCGCTCCGCCACCTGTTGCCAGGTCAGCGGCTCGCCGGCCTCTTCGAGCAATTCGAGGATGACCTCGCGGCTGGGAATGGGGTTTTCGTATTTCCGCGCCTCACGTTCGGCATGCGGGTCGGTAACAACTGCTTTCTTCTTTCGTTTAGTCATCCAGGTATTCTACTCGATACACAGTACCAATGGGGCATAACGGGGCAAGAAAGTCCCTGCCCGGGGCCGGCCCATCGGCATTGAACCGAACACGGCCTGTGGATGTCGTAAGGCAGGATATCGATACAGAGACAGGGGCAGAGGCAATGACGAAGACAAAGAAAGGCATGCTGTATTTCGTGGCTGTGGCTTTTTTTGCGGC
>JALSHB010000064.1 GCA_026982475.1 Chromatiales bacterium | reverse complement strand
TTTCTGAAAGGATTTCCTTTGCGCCCTCTGCGCCTTTGCGGCCTCTGCGTTTCATTCCATTCCCGGCATGAACCTGAAGAGCCTTTCTCTGTGCCTCCGTGTCTCTGTGGTGAGCTGAATAGTTACCCGATTTCTTTGATTCCGGGTTGCAATCTGGACCTGGTTCCTCACGCTGAAAGGAGATTGAAATGGATCAATCCAATCGATATGCAGACCTGAGTCTGAAAGAAGACGAACTGATTGCCGGCGGTGGCCACGTCCTGGTTGCCTACACCATGCAGCCCGCCGCGGGTTACGGCTATCTGGAAGTGGCCGCGCACATCGCCGCCGAGTCCTCCACCGGCACCAATGTCGAAGTCTCCACCACCGACGACTTCACCAAGGGCGTCGATGCCCTGGTCTACGAGATCGACGAAGCCAAGGGCATCATGAAGGTCGCTTACCCGATCGAGCTGTTCGACCGCAATGTCATCGACGGCCGCACCATGATCGTTTCCTTCCTGACCCTGTGCATCGGCAACAACCAGGGCATGGGCGACGTCGCCAACCTGCAGATGCAGGACTTCTACATGCCGCCGCGCATGCTGCAGCTGTTCGACGGCCCGGCCAAGGACATCTCCGACCTGTGGCGCATCCTCGGTCGCCCGATCAAGGACGGCGGTTACATCGCCGGCACCATCATCAAGCCCAAGCTGGGCCTGCGCCCCGAGCCCTTCGCCGAGGCCGCCTACCAGTTCTGGCTGGGTGGCGACTTCATCAAGAACGACGAGCCCCAGGGCAACCAGGTCTTCTGCCCCATGAAGAAGGTCATCCCGCTGGTGGCCGACGCCATGAAGCGCGCCCAGGACGAAACCGGCCAGGCCAAGCTGTTCTCCGCCAACATCACCGCTGACGACCATGCCGAAATGATCGCCCGTGGCGAGTATGTGCTGGAAACCTTCGGCCCCGACGCCGACAAGGTGGCTCTGCTGGTCGACGGTTACGTCGGCGGCCCCGGGATGGTCACCACCGCCCGTCGGTACTTCGCCGGCCAGTACCTGCACTACCATCGCGCCGGTCACGGCGCCGTGACCTCCCCCAGCTCCAAGCGCGGCTACACCGCCTTCGTGCTGGCCAAGATGTCCCGTCTGCAGGGCGCCTCCGGCATCCACGTGGGCACCATGGGCTTCGGCAAGATGGAAGGTGGCGCCGACGACCGCAATATCGCCTACATGATCGAGCGTGACAGCGCCGACGGCCCCTTCTACCACCAGGAGTGGTACGGCATGAAGCCCACCACGCCGATCATCTCCGGTGGCATGAACGCCCTGCGCCTGCCGGGCTTCTTCGAGAACCTGGGCCACGGCAACGTGATCAACACCGCCGGTGGTGGTTCCTACGGCCACATCGACAGCCCGGCCGCCGGCGCCATCTCCCTGCGCCAGGCCTACGAGTGCTGGAAGGAAGGCGCGGACCCCATCGAGTTCGCCAAGGAGCACAAGGAATTCGCGCGTGCCTTCGAGTCCTTCCCGGGCGACGCCGACCGCCTGTATCCCGGCTGGCGCGAAAAACTGGGCGTTCACAAGTAAGTCGAACGTTCGGCCGATCGAAGAAAAGCCCCTGTCTGCAGGGGCTTTTTTTTAGGAAGGCGAAGGAGAGAGCCTATGAAGCCTGCCTCAGGTACGAACTCATCAGCAGAGGCTATGCTGTTGCCAGTCAGCTGGCATTGCCGGTTATCTACAAAGACACCGTGGTAGATGCTGGCTATCGTCTTGAGCTGTTGGTGGAAGACCTGGTGAGCGTCGAATTGAAGTCCGTTGAGCAGATTTTGCCAATACATGAGGCACAACTGTTTGCCTATTTGAAGCTAAGCAACAAAAAGATTGGTTTGCTGATCAATTTCGACGTGATGCGGTTAAAGCACGTTGCCAATTAATCTCTGTGCACCTCCGTGTCCTCTGTGGTGAATAATATTTTCAAGGGTGATTAACATGACAAACATGGATACCGAACAATATAGAATTGAAAGCGAGCCCTTCTACGAACCGCAGGGCAACGAAGTCGACCTCTACACGGCGGCCTACGCCTCGCGCCTGCCGATGATGGTCAAGGGCCCGACCGGCTGCGGCAAGTCACGCTTCATCGAACACATGGCCTGGAAGCTGGGCAAGCCGCTGATCACCGTGGCCTGCAACGAGGACATGACCGCCTCCGACCTGGTGGGCCGCTATCTGCTGGACGCCAACGGCACCCGCTGGCTGGACGGCCCGCTGACCGTGGCCGCGCGCATCGGCGCCATCTGCTACCTCGACGAGATCGTCGAGGCGCGCCAGGACACCACGGTGGTGATCCACCCCCTCACCGACCACCGCCGCACCCTGCCGCTGGACAAGAAGGGCGAGCTGGTGGAGGCGCACCCCGACTTCCAGTTGGTGATCTCCTACAACCCCGGCTACCAGAGCCTGATGAAGGACCTCAAGCAGTCCACCAAGCAGCGCTTCGTGGCCCTGGACTTCGACTACGCCGGCGCCGAGCTGGAGGTCGAAATCCTGGTCAAGGAGACGGGCATCGACAAGGCCGTGGCCGAGAAGCTGGTGAAGGTGGGACACAACGCCCGCAACCTCAAGGGCCACGGCCTCGACGAAGGCATCTCCACCCGCCTGCTGGTATACGCCGCCAACCTCATCAAGGGTGGCATCGGCGCCCGCGACGCCTGCCGCATGGCGCTGGTGCGACCGATCACCGACGATGCCGATATCCGCAGCACGCTGGACCATGCCATCGACGCGGTTTTTGAGGACTAAGGGCCGAGGACCGGGCAACAGCCACCTTCTCGCCGGAGAAAACCATGAGCATGAGCGAACAACAGCTCGCCGACTATCGCGAACGCCTGACCTGCAGCTTCCCGCAACTGGACGACGTGTTTGCCGACTGCATGGCCGAGGCCGTGGCGCTGCTATCGCCCAAGGGCATCGACGACTACCTCGACGGCGCCTCCCTGGTGTGCATGATCGGCCGCGGCTTCGAGCCGGTACTCGTCTACCTGGAAAACATGCCGCAGGTGGCGAAACAGGTCGGCGAGGCGTCCCTGTCGCTGATTTCGCAGGCGGTGTGGAAGCTCTCTCGCACCCCCAACGGCCGCGCCATCCCCGACTTCCTGCAGACCATCGCCGAGGCCACCCGTCGCCTCGGCAGCCTGGAGCAGCTGCGGCGCTACATCGACCTGCTGTTCGACATGGCGGAGCGCACCACACGCTCCATCCACGGCCACCACAGCACCATCCCCAGCCCCGGCCTGCCCGACCTGCTGGAGCAGATCCCCTTCCTGCTCAGCCAGCTGTCGCTGGAAGGCCTGCGCAACTGGATCGACTACGGCATCCGCAACCACGGCGACCATCCCGAGCGCCAGCGCGACTACTTCCAGTTACAGTCCGCCGACAGCCGCGCGGTATTGCAGCGCGAGCGCCACGGCGTGCTGTTCATGGACCACGAGCGCAAGCTCGACCTCTACCTGTGGGCCATGTGGCTGCAACGCGGCGAGGAAAAGCCCTACCTGGTACCGTATTCCGAGGGCTTCGACGAACTGCGCAAGCCGCAGCCCTATTTTGACCACCTCGGCATCCGCGTGCCCGATGTCTACGACGACCTCAACGGCATCGGCGGCCTCGATCGCTACCGCGCCCTGCTGGCCCACGTCGCCGGCCACCAGCGCTGGAGCGGCACCGTCATCGCCGACAACTTCAGCCCCTTCCAGCGCATCGCCATCGAACTGTTCGAGGACTGCCGCATCGACACCCTGGTCCTGCGCCGCTATCCCGGCATGCGCCGCATCCTCCTCGCCCTGCACCCGGCGCCGCAGGAAGGCGCCTGCGACCCCGAATCGGAATCCTGCATCCGCCACCGCCTGGCCATGTTCTCGCGCGCCGTGCTCGATCCCGGCCACGGCTACCGCGACCCGGACATCCTCGAATTCACCGAACGCTTCCACGCCCTGCTCGCCGAGGGCGAAAGCAGCACCAAGGACATGGCCAGCCTCGCCGCCAGCTTCGTCGCCCGCACCCGGCGGCAGAGCGACCAGCTGCCCAACGTGCACTTCACCGACACCGTGGTGGACTACCGCGACGACAACCGTCACCTGTGGGTATTCATCGAGATGGGCGACGAAGAGGAGATGTTCGACCAGCGCGAGAAGGAGGCGCACGAGGACGAAAGCCCCGAGGAACAGGGCCTGCCGCCACGACACTACCACGAGTGGGACTACCACACCCAGACCTTCCGCCCCGACTGGGTGAGCCTCTACGAATCCCTGCACCCCGGCAGCAGCCCGGCGCTGATCGACCAACTGCTGGCGAAAAACGCCGTACTGGCCAAGCGCCTCAAGCAGATCCTCGACATGCTCAAGCCGCAGCAGTTCGTGCGCGTGCGCTACCAGGAAGACGGCAGCGAGCTGGATCTGGACGTGGCCATCCGCTCGCTGATCGACTTCAAGACCGGCCACACCCCGGACCCGCGCATCAACATGAGCCACCGCACCGATGGCCGCGACATCGCCGTATCGCTGCTCATCGACCTCTCCCAGTCGGTGGCCGAGGTCCCCCCCGGCTGCCAGCAGACGGTGCTGGAACTGAGCCAGGAGGCCGTCGCCCTGCTGGGCTGGGCGATCGACAAACTGGGCGACGAATTCGCCATCGCCGGCTTCTCCTCCAACACCCGCCACGAGGTGCGCTACCAGCACATCAAGGGCTTCACGGAATCCTGGGGCGACGAGGTAAAATCACGCCTCGGCGCCATGGAGGCCGGCTACTCCACCCGCATGGGCGCCGCCATGCGCCACGCCGGACACTATCTGGGCGCGCGCCGCGCGGAGAAGAAACTGCTACTGGTGCTCACCGACGGCGAGCCCGCCGACATCGACGTCAACGACGACCAGCTGCTGATACAGGACGCCCGCAAGGCCGTGCAGGAACTGGACCGCGAGGGCATCTTCACCCACTGCATCAACCTCGACCGCCGTGCCGACGACTACGTCGGCGACATCTTCGGCCAGCAGTACACCGTCATCGACAACGTCGAACGCCTGCCGGAGAAACTGCCGCAGCTGTTCATGTCGCTGACCAAATAACGCGCACCCAGGTCATGACCCCGGCGCAACGCCAACGCATCCGCGACCGCCACCGTGACGCCCTGCTTCACGAAGGCTATCGGGACAACGACTTCAGCCTGTTTTTGTACCCCTGAATCCGCAGGTTCAGGGCACACACGGTCTTCGGCCACCATCCCGCAAGCAAAGCCGCCCGGGTTACAATCACAGGCGCTCCCAGCCAAACAGCAGAGGCCACCATGACCGACACCATCATCGACCTGCTGCGCCACGGCGCCCCCGAGGGCGGCCGCGCCTATCGCGGCCACGGCATCGACGATCCACTGAGCGAGAAGGGCTGGGCGCAGATGTGGGCGGCCGTGGGTGACAAGAATGCCTGGCCGTGGACGCGCATCGTCAGTTCGCCGCTGGTCCGCTGCCGTGACTTTGCCGAGGCGTTGGGGGCGCGCGCCGCTCTGCCGGTGACGGTGGAAGCACGTTTCCGCGAGGTGGGCTTCGGCAGCTGGGAAGGCCGTACCCCGCAGCAGATCCAAAGCGAAGAGCCGGACAGGTATGCCGCCTTCTTTCGTGACCCGGTGGGCGCCCGTCCACCCGGCGCCGAACCGCTGGCGGACTTCGTTGCCCGCGTCGCCGCCGGCTTCGATGACTGCTTGCGGGATGGCGCGGGCGAGCATGTGCTGGTGGTGGCCCATGCCGGGGTGATCCGCGCGGTGATGGCGCATGTGCTGCGGGCCGACCTGGCCTGCGCCTATCGCGTGGCGGTGGACAATGCCTGCTTCACCCGCTGTCGCCTGGGCGAGCGCGGCCTGATGCTGGCGTTCCACAACCGTCCCGCGCTGTAGTAGGGCTGGCCTCGCCCACCGGGCGGAGCCCTGACGCCTCAGTCGTTGCAGAGGGCGTGGATGTGCCCGTCCAGTTCGGCGATGTCATTCTCGCCGGGCGCGCGCCCCCGCTCCCGCCACGCATTCAACAGCCGCTCGGCCTGGCGCGCCCGCCGGCCGATATCGGCGAAGCCAAAGGTCGGCGCCGATCCGGCGAGGGTGTGCAATCTGCGCGACAGGCTGTCGGCCCGTTCATGGCGCCATGGCCGCCGTTGCATCTCGGCCCATTGCCGGGCCACCTCGGCCAGCGTCTCCGGCAGCTGTTCGGCGTAGGCCTCACGCAGGGCCTGGAGGCGGGCCTGGACGTCGTCCCCGTCAGGCATGGTGCCGTCGCCAGATATCCTTGATCTGCTGGGCCAGGCTCATGGGATCGAAGGGCTTGGCGATGACCTCGATGGCGCCGCTGGCGCGCAGCTGCTGCACCTCATGGGGCAGCACCTTGGCGGTCATGAAGATGGCCGGGGTGTCCGCCATGCCCGGCAGCCGGCGCAGGGCGGCGAGGGTCGCCGGGCCGTCCATGCCCGGCATCATCACGTCGGACAGGATCAGCTGGGGGGCGAAGGCCTCGGCGGTCTGCAGGGCCTCCTCGCCGCTGCTGCAGATCGCCACGGTGAAACCGCCCACCGCCTCCAGGGCGACCTGGGCGACGGCCTGGATGTCGGCTTCGTCTTCAACGAAGAGTATGCGTTGCAGTTCAATGTTGCTCATTGGGTCTGTACCTTTTTCTTGTCTGGCGGGCGGCCGTGGGCCCCGTCCGTTACGCTATCCATAGCCGGTAATTCAAGATAAAACGTGGTGCCCGTCTCGGCCTCCGGGATGAAACCGATCTCACCGCCGTGCCGTTCCACGATGGCCTTGCTGATGTACAGGCCGAGGCCGGTGCCACCGGTCTGACGGGTATCGCTGGTGTCGCCCTGGCCGAATCTGCTGAACAGGCGAGGGCGCAGCTCTTCGGCGATGCCGGGGCCTTGGTCGCGGATGTCGATGCGCACGCGGCCCTCGCGGCGCGTGACGCCGATCTCCACCGTGCTGCCGCGGGGCGAGAACTTGCAGGCATTGGAGAGCAGGTTGCCCAGCACCTGCCGCAGCCGCTGCGGATCGCCATGCACCCGCACGTCATCGAGATGCCGGGTGAAGTGGCATTGCACGGCATGCTTCTCGGCAGTCGCGGCATTGTTGGCAATGGCCTCTTCGATGAGCGGCATCAGTGCCAGCGGCGCCAGCTGGAATTCCATCTGCCCCGAGCCGAGGCGCTCCGCGTCCAGCAGGTCATCGATGAGCTGCATCAGGCGTTCGCTGTTACTGTAGGCGAGCTGGACCAGGGCGGCGGAGCGCGCCGGCAGCTCGCCGGCGGCGCCGCCGGTGATCAGGCCGAGGGAGCCGCGAATGGTGGTCAGCGGGGTGCGCAGCTCGTGACTGACGGTGGCGATGAACTCGTCCTTGAGGCGCTCCACCTTCCGCCGCTCCGTGATGTCGCGCAGCAGGCCGCTGAACAGGCACTGGCCGTGGATCTTCATCTTGGTGACGGCCAGCTCGACGGGGAAGAGACTGCCGTCGCGGCGCCGCGCCTCGACCTCGCTGCGCCTGCCCAGCACACGGCGCGCGCCGGTCTCCCTGTGCCGGGCAAGATAGCCGTCGTGGGCACTGCGGTGGGGCTCGGGCATCAGCAGGCGGATGTTCCGGCCGATGATCTCCTCACGGGCGTACCCGAACATGGCCTCTGCCGCCGGGTTGAAATTCTGTATCCTGCCCCGGTCGTCGATGATGATCACGGCGTCCACCATGGTGTTGATCAGCGCCTGTTGCCGGATCTTGCTGGCCGCCAGCGCCTCCTCGGCGATTTCGCGGCGGCGCTGCTCGCGGTGCAGGGCCAGGCCCACCGCCAGCACCACGATGGCGCCGATCACCAGGGCGATGGCGCTGACGGTCTGGGCGCTGGAGAGGCCGGCGGCGCCGGCCTCCGGGGCCCATGGCGCAAAAGGCAGCAACGCGCTGCGGGGGTAGCCTATCTTCACGGGCATGCGCTCAATCCCGGGCCTGGCGGACGATCTTTTCCACCGCCCGGGTCAGGCTGGGGACCATCTGCGGGCCGCGCGGCACCAGCACGTCCGGCCCCAGTTTCGGGGCGAATCCCTGCCGCTGGCTGGAACTCACCAGAATGACCCTGATGTGGCGGTTGATGCCGTTGGCCGCGCGCAGGGCGTAGAGTACGCCGATGCCGTTCAGGGTACGTGTCTCTGCGCCCATGATGAGCAGATCGAAACGCTCGCGCAGCAGCCGGTTCAGCGCCACCATGCCGTCCTGCTCGACGGCGAGTTGCACCGGCTGGCCCTCCAGCGCACCCTGGTAGAGGGCCGTCATGGCGGGTGAATTCTCCACGATCAGGCCGCTCAGCCGATGGGCCGAGCCGTGGCGGCGGATGTCTTCCAGGGCCTGGTCGATCTCGGCATAGTTGCCGTGCCGTTCCCGCGCGATCTCGATGCAGCGGTGGATCAGGTCCAGATAGCGCAGATACAGGTCGATGCGCTCGGGCGCGGGGGTGGTGGTTTCCTGGGCCGCGGTGAGGCCGTCCTCCAGCTGGTGGCAAATGGTGCTGATGGCCGGGATGCCGTGGGTGCCGGCGCTGCCCTTGAGGCTGTGCACCTCACGGTAGAGACGCTGGAAATGCTCACCACCGGCGTCGTTGCCCAGGGACAGGATGCCATCCTCGATGATGTCGCATCGCTCCGGCAGCTCCTTGAGAAAATCCTCGCGCAGCTGCTGAAGAATCTGTTGCGCCTTGTCGAGGCTGGTGTTTTTATTCATGCTGCATGGCTTGCCGGCGGGGATGGATGAGGCATGAACTTATCGGTCCGGCCTCGCACCGGCTTTAATGGAACCAATGAAGAGGGGAGAACTCGATGCGCGGGACAATCGCGATGGTCGTGCTTGGCCTGCTGGCCCTGGCCGGCTGTCAGGGTGAGAACGGAGACGGCACCGCGCTGCGCGGCGGCCTGCCGGTGCCCGAGGGCGTAGCACGCAAGGCCGACCCGGCCCTGCTGGCCCAGGGGGAACAGGTCTACCGCCAGCACTGCGCAAACTGCCACGGCGCCGATGCCAGCGGCGCCCCCGACTGGCGCAAACGCGATGCCGATGGCTTCTTCCCGCCACCACCGCTGAACGGCTCCGGCCACGCCTGGCACCACTCCACCGAGGTGCTGGCAGGCCTGATCCGCGACGGCAGCCCCGACGGCAAGGGCCGCATGCCGGCCTGGCGGGGCAGGCTTTCGGAACAGGAAATCGGCGCGGTGATCGCCTGGTTCCAGTCGCTGTGGCCACAGCAGGTCTACGACGCCTGGTACGAAATGCAACAGCGCGGTCGCTGACCCTGGCCTGAATCCCCGGCTTCAGGCTTGAATAACGCGCCAACATGCACAATATCAGATCTTTCTAATAAAACCCCGAGGAGACAGACCATGAGCAACTACGGATTCGGCGTCACCGTACCCGGCAGCTTCGACGACGTGATCGAAAAGACCACCGAGGCCCTGAAGAGCGAAGGCTTCGGCGTCCTCACCACCATCGACGTCAAGGCCACGCTGAAAAAGAAGATCGACGTGGACCGCCGGCCCTACACCATCCTCGGCGCCTGCAACCCGGTGCTGGCCAACCGCGCCATCGAGGCCGAGCCCGACATCGGCCTGCTGCTGCCCTGCAACGTGCTGGTGCGCGAGGAAGACGATGGCAGCGTCAGCGTGCTGTTCATGGACCCCGACGCCGTGCTGGGCCTGGTGCAGGGCGAGGCCATCGAGTCCCTGGCCAGCGAGGTGCGCGGCAAGCTGCAAAAGGTCGCCGAAAAACTCCAGGCCTGACCATTTCCAGCCGCAAGACTTCCGCCACAGTGACACGGCGGCCACGGAGAACCCCCACATTGGCATCTCCGTGGCCGCCGTGTGTCCGTGGCGACATCTTGAAGATGCCTCCCGCCGCCGGCCCATGAGCACGGCCCGGGTCAGCATCCTCCTGCCCTTCCGCGACGCGCGCGGGACGCTGGCCGAATGCCTCGACTCCATCGCCACGCAGACCCTCGGCGACTACGAACTGCTGGCCATCGACGACGGCTCGCGGGACGACTCCGCCGCCCTCGTCGCCCGTCGCGCCCGCCGGGATGGTCGCATCCGCCTCGTCCGTCAGCCGCCGCTGGGGCTGGTGGCGGCCCTCAATCGCGGCCTGCGCGAGGCCCGCGCGCCGCTCATCGCGCGCATGGACGCCGACGACCGCATGCACCCCGAGCGCCTCGCCGCGCAAACGGCGGCCTTCGACGCCGATCCCGCCCTCGGCCTGCTGGCCACGCGGGTGCGCCTGTTTCCCGCGGCGCACATCCAGGCCGGCCTGCGCGAGTACATCCGCTGGCAGAACGCCTGCTGCGCACCCGCCGACATCACCGACGAGATCTACATCGAATCGCCCTTCGCCCACCCCTCGGTGATGTTCCGCCGCGCCGTGGTGCGCGACGCCGGCGGCTACCGCGCGGGCGATTTTCCCGAGGACTACGATCTGTGGCTGCGCCTCGCCCAGCGCGGCGTGAAGATGGCCAAACTGCCGCGGGTGCTGCTGGACTGGCGCGACAGCGCGGGCCGCCTCTCGCGCACCGACCCGCGCTGTTCACGC
>JALSHB010000063.1 GCA_026982475.1 Chromatiales bacterium | reverse complement strand
CTGGCCCGCGACCCCCGCCTGCAGGGGCGTCCCCTGGCCTTCTGGGGCGCCGGCCGCAAGACCCGCCGGCGCTGCAATCTACTCATCGCCCAGGGCTTCGCCCCCGTCGCCTGGGTGGACATCGACCCACGCAAGATCGGCAACCGCCTGCGCGGCGTGCCGGTGGTGCCGCCCGTGTGGCTGGCGCGCGACGATCGGCCCTTCGTGCTGTCCTACGTCGCCAATCATGGCGCGCGCGAGGATATTGCCTCGAGGCTGGAGGCGATGGGCTATCGGCGGGGGGTGGATTATCTGATGGTGGGGTGATCGTTTTGCGGCGTGGGCGTCCACTACTACATCATTTGCCACAGAGGCACAGAGGACACAGAGAAAGGGCCGGATTGTTCGCGTGGGGCTCAATCCCCCAGCTTGTTGTGAATACCGTCATTCCGGGCTGTTTTTAGCCGGAATCCAGGGCTCGCCTGCCGTTGGTGAAACCGCTGGACACCGGCCTCGGATTCAGGGACAAATCAACCACTGCGCCGCTCACCCCGCAGCAGGATCCACAGCACCGGCAGGGTGCCGATCACCAGCATCAGCGCCGCCGGTGCGGCCAGTTCCAGCATCTCTTCGCTGGCCTCGATCCAGATGCGCACCGGCAGGGTGTCGAAGCCGGTGGGGCGCAGGATCAGGGTCGCCGGCAATTCCTTCAGCGCATCGATGAACACCAGCACCCAGGCGGTGGCCATGCCGCCGCGGATCATCGGCAGGGTGACATGCCAGAGGGTCGCCAGCGGCCCGGCGCCGAGGCTGCGGCTGGCCTGTTCGAGGGAGGGCGTGAGCTGGGCCATGGCGGCGTCCTGCGACTGCACCGCCAGCGGCAGGAAGCGGATCACCAGGGCGATCACCAGCGCCGCCATGCCGCCATAGAGCAGGGGCAGCTGGGCGAGAAAGAAGCTGAGGATGCCCAGCGCCACCACCGGCCCGGGCAGCACGAAGCCGACGCTGGACAGCTGCAGCAGCACACCGCCCAGCAGGTTGCGCCGGCGCGCGTGGTAGAGGGCCACCGGCAACGCCGCCACCAGGGCCACGCTGGCGGCCAGCGCCGCCACCAGCAACGAGTTGCGCGCATAGCCCCAGAATTCCGCGTCGATGAGCCGCTCCTCCCAGGCCACCCAGCTCCAGCTCAGCATCCACGCCAGCGGCAGGCCGAAGGCCAGCAGGGTGATCACGCCCAGCCAGCCCCAGATCAGCGCCGTCTCCAGGCCATTGGCGCGGCGGCGCGGCTGACGACGCGGCTGGCGCGTCGAGTAATAGCGCTGGCGGCTGCGGAAGAAGCGCTCCAGGAGCAGAAAGGTGAGGCTCAGCAGCACCAGCACCAGCGACAGGCCGGCGGCGGCCTGGTAGTCGAAGCGGCCGCTCATCTGCAGGTAGATGCTGAGGGTGAAGGTCTGGTACTGCAACATGCTCACGGCGCCGAAGTCGGACAGCACGTGCAGCACCACCACCGCCAGGGCGGCGGCGATGGCCGGGCGCAGCAGCGGCAGGTTGATGCGCCAGAACACCTCGGCGCGCGAGGCGCCCTGGATGCGCGCGGCCTCCTCCAGGCTGCGGGTGGAGACGCCCAGCGCCGAGTGGGCGAGCAGGAACACGTAGGAAAAACCCGCCAGGGTCAGGATCAGGCCGGCGCCCCAGACGTTGAACAGGTCGGGCAGGTAACGGCCATCGCCGGCGAGGGCGATCCACAGCCTTCCCAGCCAGCCATCCTCTTCCAGCAGCACGGTGTAGATGTGGGCGAATACATAGGTGGGGATGGTCAGCGGCAGCACCATCAGCCACACCGCCAGGCGCCGGCCGGCAAACTCGCGGCGCGCGATCAGCCAGGCGCTGGAGACCCCCAGCAGCACGCTGCCGATGGCCACCAGCACCGACAGCGAGAGGGTGTTCCACAGCAGCGTCGGCAGGCGCGAGGTCCACAGCCCGGCCCACTGCGGCGCGCTCAGTTGCAGGCTGTTCCAGACCACGTACAGCAGCGGGATGGCGGCGGCCAGCACCACCACCGTGGCCAGGGTGGCGAGGGGGGAGAGACGAAAGGCGAGAAGGCGGGGGCGGGTGGCGGTGGTCATATCTGAACCCGGATGGGAATGCCCCCTCCTGTAGGAGCGCCTTCAGGCGCGAAGCAGTGCCCAACAAGGCTGTCGCGCCTGAAGGCGCTCCTACATGCTGTTTCTGCCCGGCCTCGGCGATGGTTCGAGGCAGGGACTGGCAGTGTCACACCCAAATCAGGGCATGCCCACGGCTTCGATCAGGTCGAGGGTGGCGTCGCGCTGGCGGCCCAGCTCGGCCATGGGCACGTCGGCCACCTTGTAGCTGCCGGCCGGCGGTATCTGGCTGGCGGCGGGCACGCCCTTGCGCGTGGGATATTCCATGTTCATCTCGGCGAACATCTTCTGCCCCGCCGCGGAGACCAGGAAGGCCACCAGCCTTTCCGCCTGTGCGTGTCGCTTGCTGTGCCTGCTGATGGCGATGCCGGCCACGTTCCAGGCCACGCCGATGTCGTTGGGGCCCTGGTCCGGCAGCACGATCCTGATCGGCGCCTGCGGGTGCTTGGCGAGGTGACGGTAGATGTAATAGTGGTTCACCAGGCCCACCTGCCTCCGGCCCTGCGCCACCGCCTTGACGATCTTGCTGTGCTTGTTGAACACCTTGCCGTCGACGTTGGCCTTGAGGCCCTGCAGCCACTGGCGGGTCCTTTCCTTGCCGGCGGCGAGCATGTAGACGGTGACGCCGGCGATGAAACTGCCGTTGCTGGAGTTGGTGATGCCCAGCACGCCCTTCAGGGCGGGATCGGCGAGATCGAACACGGAATCCAGCCGGTTCGCCCATTCGCCCTCGGTGTTGACCACCAGCACGCGGGCGCGCGCCGAGAGGCCGATCCAGCTGTTGTCGGCGGCGCGGTAGTTGGCGTCGATGGGGGCGGCCAGGGCGGCATCGATGGGCCGGAACAGGCCCAGGTCGCTGCCCTTCTGCAGGTTGCCGGCGTCGTTGCTGAGGTATAGATCCGCCGAGGTGGCGGCGCCTTCCAGCTTGAGCTTGTTGAGCAGGGCAGTGGACTTGCCGCTGTGCAGGGTGACCTCGATACCGGTCTGGCGGGTGAATTCCCGGATCACCGGCTTGACGAACTTGTCGCTGCGTCCGGAGTAGATCACCAGCGCCTCGCCGGCAAGGGCGGGGATGGCGCTGAACAGCAGGCTGCCCAGCAGCAGTGCGGAGAGGAGCGGGAAGGTGCGTTTGTGTGTCATCGTGGCGGAAACCCGTGGATGGAATCTTTCCAGATGATAATGATTCTCATTAAGTGCGTCAAGCCCGAGCCCGCCAGCGCGCGGCGGCCATGGCCCGGCGTGGGGAGGAATCAGGCGGGATCGAGGGTGAAATAGAAGGTCGCGCCCTGGCCCGGTTCGGACTCGGCCCAGATCCGCCCACCGTGGCGCTGGACGATGCGCTGCACCGTGGCCAGACCGATGCCGGTGCCCTCGAATTCGTTTTCCGCATGCAGGCGCTGAAAGGGGATGAACAGCTGGCTGGCGTACTGGCTGTCGAAGCCCACGCCATTGTCACGGACGAAGAAGGCCTGCACGCCACCCTGCCAGCAACGGCCGAACTCGATCCGCACGTTGTCGGACTTGCTGGTGTACTTCCAGGCGTTGCCGAGCAGGTTGACCAGCACGATGCGCAACAGGTTGAGATCACCGCGGGCCGAAACGTCGTCCTGGATCTCGAAACGCGCCTGGCGTCCGGGGTCCTGCCGTTGCAGGGTGTCGCTGACTTCCCGCGCCAGGCGGGTGAGAGAGACGGTGCTGATGTCCAGCTGATAACGGCTGATGCGGGAGAGACTGAGCAGATCGTCGATGAGCTCGCCCATGCGCGTGGTATTGGCGCACACGCGCCGCAGATAGTCCCGCCCCTCATCGTCCAGCAGCTGGCCGTAATCCTCCTGCAGGATCTGGCTGAAGCCGTGGATGGCCCGCAGCGGCGCGCGCAGGTCGTGGGAGACCGAGTAGGCGAAGGCCTCCAGTTCCTTGTTGGCCGTGAGCAGCTCGGCGGTGCGCGCCGCCACCCGCTCCTCCAGGGTGCTGCGGTAGGCCGCCAGCTCCTGCTCGACCAGGGTTCGCTCGGTGACATCCTGCACGGTGCCGATGCTACGCAGGGGGGTGCCGTCGCTGTCATAGACGGTCTCGCCGCGACCGTGGACATACTTGATGCGCCCGTCGGGCATCAGCAGGCGGTAGCGGATTTCGAACGGGGTGCGCTCCTTCACCGATTTGATGTAGGCCTCGTCGAGCAACGGCAGGTCTTCCGGGTGCACGGTGCGGCGGAGATAGTCGATGTGGGCGGCAAACAGCTGCTCGCCGGAAAGGTGGCTCAGGGAGTCCGGGTCGAGTTCGCAGATGCGGTAGGTCTCCTCGGACCAGCTCAGGCGGTCATGTCTCGGCTCCAGCTCCCAGCTGCCGACGTGGGAGATGCGCTGCGCCTCGGAGAGCATCTTCTGGCTCATGCTCAGCGCCTCACGCTGGGCATATTCATCGGTGACATCGCGGAACACCAGAATGATGCCGAGGGTATTACCGTGATCATCGATGATCGGCGCCCCGCTATCGGCGATCTGGTATTCATGGCCGTCCTTGCCGATCAGCAGCGTGTGCTCGGCGAGGGCGACGATGTGATGGCTCTCCAGCACCTTGTCCACCGGGTTGTCCATGGGCTCGCGGGTGATGGCGCTGACGATGTGGAACACCTCCGGCAGCAGGCGGCCCCGCGCCTCCTCCTCGCGCCAGCCGGTGAGCGACACGGCCACCGGGTTCATGCGTGTGATGCGGCCCTCGGCATCGGTGACGATCACCCCGTCGCCGATACTGTCGAGGGTCAGGGACAGGTGCTGTTCGCGCTCCGCCAGCCGGTCGCGCTCGATGCGGATGCTCGACACCATGCTGTCGAAGACGTGGCTGAGTTCGGCGATCTCGTCATTGCCGGTGACCCCCGAACGGGCGCCGAGATCGCCACCGGCGACGGCGCTGGCGGCCTCGGTGATGCGTCCCAGGCGGCGGGTGAGGACGTGGGCGCTGAGCAGCGAGGCCAGCAGGATCAGCATCAGGCCACCGGCGGACCAGCCCACGGCCAGCGCCTGAACCTGGTCGTGCAGGGCCAGCAGCGGCGCCTCGGAGAAGGCGATGCCCAGCATCCCCAGCGGCCCGGCGGCATTCGTCAGCACGCGCTCCTTCCACAGCAGCTGGGGATAGTTGGCATAGTCCTTCATCTCCACCAGCGACTTGGTGACCCAGCCGGGCTCGCTGGCGGCGACGATGATGCCCCATTCGTCCGCCAGCACCACCAGCTCGATGAACTCGTTGCGGGTGAGCTGTTCCAGCTGCGGCTGGATGTCATCGTACTGGCTGGTCAGCAGGGCGGTGCGGGCAAAGCCCTCGATCAGGTCGAGGGCGGCGAGCTCCTGCTGTTGCAGCTGCTCGCGGCTGCCGTCCAGATAGCTGGACAGGGCCTGCGTCAGCACCGCGCCGAGAATCGCGGCCTGGAGCAGGAATATGGTCACCGTGATGCGAAATTTAAGGGAAAGCCTGGGCATGGCGGTGGCTGGTTTCTCGGTAGCGGCGGATGGCATCGTAATCTTCCGCGCGGTAGGACACAAAGCGGCTGTCCGGGCCGATGTAGCGAAGCAGTTCACGCCCCGCCGCGCTGTCTTCCAGGGTGAGGATGAAGCGCTTCAGCTCGTTGGCCTCAACGGCCGGAAAGTCCGGACGGACGACGAACAGCATGTGCGGAAAGGGCCGGGTCTGATAGAGGGTGCGCAGTTTGACGCCCATCTTGCGCTCGAAGGAACGCAGGCCGGCGCCGCCGCCGGTGGCGCAGGCATCGACGCGATTGACCAGCAGATTGTGCAGACAGGCGGGGGTGCTGGGAAAGTGGCGGGGCTGGAAATCCCTGCCGGCCCACAGGCCGCGTTCGTCCAGGTCGACGCGAATGATCACGCTGACCAGGGAGCTGGCCGGCGGCAGGCCCAGGGTGTGGCCACGCAGGTCGCCGGGGTGCCTCAGGGGGCTGTTGATCAGCACCACGATGCGCGCGGGGGTCGACGGCCGCCGCGCCAGGGGTACATAGCCCCGCTGGTCGACCAGCGGCACCACGGCAAAGGGCGGCACCAGGGCGATATCGAAATCACCGCGCCGCAGGCGGGCGTAGAAGGCATCGAGGTCCTTCGCCGTGCCGAGGCGCAGCGGACGGCCCAGCCGCTCGGCAAAGGCGGCCGCCAGGGGGGCGTAGGCCTGCTCGATGCGGGTCGGACTCAGGTAGGGATAGACGCCGAAGCGGTAGGTCGATTCGTCGCGCCCGGCCGCCTGCGGGCCGCTGGCGAGCAGCAGCCACGATCCACCGAGCAACAGGAGCAGCCCGGCGCGGGAAAGGGTGAAATGCGGTATCACGGTTTCTGTCGGCTCTCGGCTATCGGCGCAGTGCCTTCCGATTAGCGGCCATCCGTGGCGCTACTTGATGCGGGACGAGTGGCGCGTTTCACCAGCTTGCCGATGCTCAGCCCCTGCACGCCAAGGGAGAATACGACGATCGCATAGATAATGGCCAGGATGATCTCGCTCGGCTTGGCCATGAGCTGCTAGGGGCTGAAGGCAAGCACCAGCACCCGATACCGGATTGGTGGTAGTGAGCAAGTTGATGAAACTGAAAAGGGCCGAGGTCGTGATCAGCACGGCGGCAAAATCGAAAATACCCATGGGGTGGTCAGGATGTGGCCAATGAGGCGGCGGGCAGCGCGTCGAGGCCCATGGCCCGGGCGACGATGAGATTCTTCACGGGGCCGGCATGGTCGGCCAGGTCCAGGCCCAGGTTGCGCAGCTCGCGCAGGCCCGGGGTGTCGTTGCTGAACAGGGACTTGAAGGCGCCCATGGCGTCCAGCATCAAGAGGTTGTCGCCGCGCCGCGCGCGCTCGTAGCGGCGCAGGGTCTTGAGGGCGCCGATTGGGCGCCGGGCGCGATGGGCGTCCAGCACCACCGCGGCCAGCGCTTCCACGTCGGCCAGGCCCAGGTTGACGCCCTGCCCGGCCAGCGGGTGGATGGTGTGCGCGGCGTCGCCCACCAGGGCCAGCTGCGGCTTGACGTATTGCTTCGCGTGGCGGCCCTTGAGCGGGAAGGCGCCGCGCGGGCCGAGCGCGGTAATCGCGCCCAGGCGGTGCGCGAAGGCCTCGCCCAGCTCGGCCATGAATTCGCCCGCGTCCAGCGCCAGCAGGTGCTCGGCCTGCTCCGCGGTGGTGCTCCAGACGATGGAACTGCGCCCCCCGGGCAGGGGCAGGAAGGCCAGCGGGCCGCTGGGCAGGAAGCGCTGCCAAGCGGTGTCCTGGTGATGTTTCTCGGTCTGCACGGTGGTGACCACGGCGGTCTGCCCGTAGTGGCGCTCGGCCACCGCGATGCCGGCCTGCTGGCGCAGCCAGGAGTGGGCCCCGTCGGCGCCGACCATCAGCGGCGCCTGCAGGCGGCTGCCGTCGTCCAGTTGCAGTTGGGCGCGATCGATGAGCGGCAGCAGGCCCTTGGGGTGCGCCGGACAACGGTAGTCGATGTTGTGGTGCTCGCGCAGGCGCTGCCGCAGGGCGCGGGTGATGACGCGGTTCTCGATGATGTGCCCCAGGTTGGGCTCGCCCAGCTCGGCGGCCTCGAAGTGGATGTGGCCGGGGCCGGTGGCGTCCCACACCTCCATGGCCTGATAGGGCTGCACGCGCAGGCGCTGCATCTCCTCCCAGGCGCCGAGGTGGCGGAACAGGTTTTCCGAGGCGCGGGTGATGGCGCTGACGCGGATGTCGAAGCTGTCGGCGGGCCACTCGGCGGGTGGCTCGCGGCCCTCGATCACGGCGATCTTCAGGGTGCTGTCGGCCAGCGCGCAGGCCAGGCTGGCGCCCACCATGCCGCCGCCGATGATGATGATGTCGTAGTTGGTGGTTTTCATTCAGTGACCTTTTTTCACCACAGAGGCACGGAGACAGAGGGTTTTTTTAAAGAAAAACACGCTTTTCTCCGCGTCTCCGTGCCTCTGTGGTGAATGGTTTTCACAACGGCAACCCCCGCGCCAGTCGCGGCAGGCGGCCCGCGATGCCCATGGCGTTGCGCGCCAGGGCGTGCTTCAGCGGCGGCACGACGTCGGTGGCCAGCAGGCCGAGGTTGCGGCAGATGCTCAGCGGCGGCAGGCGGTTGGAGAAGGTGTGCACCAGGGCGTTGGTGAAGCCGATGACCTTGCGGTGGTCGCCTTCGCGCCAGCGGGCGTAGTCTTGCAGCACGGTGAGTTCGCCGAGGTCGCGCCCGCCGTGATGGGCGTCGGCCAGCACCTGCGCCAGTGCCGCCACGTCGCGCAGGCCGAGGTTGAAGCCCTGCCCGGCGATGGGGTGCAGGGTGTGGGCGGCGTTGCCGATCAGCGCCAGGCGCGGGCGGATCTGTTCGCGCGCGCGCACCAGGCGCAGCGGGTAGCTGGCGCGTCGTCCCACCTTGCGTAGTCGTCCCAGGCGCCAGCCGAAGGCGTCCTGCAATGCGCCGAGGAAGGCCGCGTCGTCCAGCGCCAGCAGTTCTTCCGTGCGTTGCGGGTCGTGGGTCCACACCAGCGAACAGCGGTTGTCTGCGTCGTCGGCGTCCAGGGGCAGCAGGGCCAGGGGGCCGTGGGGGGTGAAGCGCTCGTAGGCGACGTTGGCGTGCGGCCGCTGGGGGGTGATGTTGGCGATGATGGCGGTCTGGTGGTAGTCCTTCTCCGTCACCGGGATGTCCAGCAGGCGGCGCACCGAGGAGTCGCCGCCGTCGGCGGCGACCACCAGCGCGCTGGTGATGGGCTCGCGCTTGCCGTCGCGCTCGATGACGGCGGTGGCGTGGTCCTCGCCGAGCTTGAGTTCGCACAGGCGGGCGGGGCTGAGGAGGTCGAGGTTGTGCAGTCTGCCGGCCTGTTCCACCAGGCCCTGGCCGAGGGCGCGGCCGGTGATCACGTAGCCCAGGGCCTCGACGCCTTCCTCGCGGGCGTCCAGCCGGGTGATGCCGAAGTGGCCCTGGTCGGAGACGTGGATGCGTTCGATGGGCGTGGCGGCGGGGGCCAACGTATCCCACACGCCCATGGCCGCGAAGATGCGCCGGCTGCCCTGCGACAGGGCGATGGCGCGGTCGTCGTAGCTGGGCTGGGCGGCGGCGCGGAATGGCGCCGCCTCCACCATGCCGATGCGCAGCGGCTGACCGCGCAGGGCAATGGCCAGGCTGGCGCCCACCATGCCGCCGCCGATGATCAGGATGTCGTAGTCGGTGGTCGTCATTTCATGCGAGTCTCAAAAAATCATTTCACCACAGAGACACAGAGTGCACAGAGGAAAACCTCAATCATTTAATAATCGCCGAACACCCTGTTTCATCATGGGGACATTGAAATTCAGCAGCAGCCCACATCGCTTGTTGGAAAGTTTCAGGTAGGTCAATAACTGTGCCTCATGTATGGGCTCGATGGACTGCACCGATTTCAATTCAACGATGATCTGTCGGTCGATCAACAAATCGATACGATATCCTATCTTCAGCTGTCGCCCCTTGTACCGGATGGGTATTTCCAGCTGGCGTTGAAATTTCATGCCGCGATCCTGCAGCTCGAAGGCCAGACATTCTTCGTACGTCGATTCGAGCAATCCGGGTCCGAGTAATCGGTGAACATCAATGGCAGCACCAATGATTTCTCTCGTCAGTTCATCCCTGTCTTCCACCTCTGTGCCTCCGTGCCTCTGTGGTGAGTCTTTTTGTTCGTAACGCTACCCGGCCATCAGCGCCTCGATGTCGGCGATCTCCTTGGGCACGTCGGCGGTGAGCACCTCGCAGCCGTCCTTGGTGACCAGCACGTCGTCCTCGATGCGGATGCCGATGCCCTGCCATTTCTTCGCCACTGCGCGCCTGCCCACGCGGGCGCCGGGGGCGATGTACAGGCCGGGCTCGATGGTCAGCACCATGCCGGGCTCCAGTTCGCGCCAGGCGTCGCCCAGCTTGTAGTCGCCCACGTCGTGCACGTCCATGCCCAGCCAGTGGCCGGTGCGGTGCATGTAGAAGCCGCGGTAGGCCTGTTCCTTGATCAGGGTGCGCAACTGGCCCTTGAGCAGACCGAGCCTGAGCAGGCCGCGGGTGAGCACCTTGACCGCCGCCTCGTGGGGCTCGTTCCAGTGCGCGCCGGGTTTCACCCGGGCAATGGCGGCCTTCTGCGCGTCGAGCACCACCTGGTAGAGCGCCGCCTGCTCGCGGGTAAAGCGGCCGTTGACGGGGAAGGTGCGGGTGATGTCGGCGGCGTAGCAGTCGTATTCGGCGCCGGCGTCGATCAGCAGCAGGTCGCCGTCCTTCAGCTCGGCGTCGTTTTCCGTGTAGTGCAGGATGCAGGCGTTGGCGCCGCCGCCGACGATGCTGTTGTAGGCGGGCACGCAGCCGTGGCGCTTGAAGTGGTAGAGAAATTCCGCCTCGATCTCGTATTCCATCCGGCCCGGGCGGCACACCTGCATGGCGCGCACGTGGGCGGCGGCGGAGATCTTCGCCGCGCGGCGCATGGCGGCGATCTCGCTGCGGCTCTTGTACAGGCGCATGTCGTGCAGCAGGTGGTCGAGGGCGACGAACTCGCCGGGGGTGTGCACGCCGGCGCGGGCCTGCTCCCGGAGCCGTTTGACCCAGCCGGTGACCTGGGCGTCGAAGGCGTCGTCCACGCCCATGGCGTAGTAGACCCGCTCGCAGCGCTCCAGCAGGCCGGGGAGGATGTCGTCGATGTCGCCGATGGGGAAGGCGTCGTCAGCCCCATAGTGCTCGCGCGCGCCCTCCAGGCCGGCGCGGCGGCCGTGCCAGGTCTCCATCAGCGGGTCGCGCTCGCGGCAGAACAGGATGTACTCGCCGTGCGGGCGCCCGGGGATCAGCACCGCCACGGCCTCGGGTTCGTCGAAGCCGGTGAGGTAGTGGAAGTCGCTGTCCTGGCGATAGGGATAGTCGGCATCGCGGTTGCGCATGACGACGCGCGCGGCCGGCAGCACCGCCACCGAGGCCTTGCCCATCATCTGCATCAGGCGCTTGCGGCGGCGGGCGAATTCGGTCTGTTTCATGGCGGGCGTGTCTGGCTGTGGGCTCATGGCAACATAACGCGCGGCGGCGGACGGCTCAAGGCCGCGCCGGCTGGCCGGCATTGGTCAGGCAAAGGGCAGCGGATTCTTGGTGATGGCGACGCTGACGATGTAGGCAAAGGTCAGCATGGCGGCCAGCCAGGCGGTGATGCGCACCGGCTTGCCGAACAGGGGACGGATGGCGACAACGCCGAGGAGGATGTAAACCAGCAAGGCGCCGATCTTGGCCTGCAGCCAGGGCATCTCCAGGGCGGCGAAGCCCCATTGCGAGGCGAGGATGATGGCGCTCAGCAACAGGCCGGTATCGACGAAGTGGGGCACGGTCTTGACCCAGCGCCGCTGCAGCAGGGCCGAGTCGCGAATCATCAGCACGCCGCGGGCAAAGAAGCCCGAGATGCTCAGCAGCACGAAGCTCATGTGGATGATCTTGACCAGGGTCATCGGTGGCCTTTCTCCGATCAGGTGGGTTGCGGGTGGTCTGCGGCCCGGCTCAGTGCAAGGTGGTCTCGCTGGCCGTCGCGGCAGGGTTTGGCTGCAGCTCTTCGTTGATCAGCAGCACGCCGACGCGCAGGTATTCGACCAGTTCGGCGTAGGCGTGTTCGTCTTCCTCGCTGCCGTCGAAGCTGTAGGAGCTGTCGGCGCGGGCGATCTCGACGATGTCCTCGGCGATCTCGCGGGCATCCTCGGGCAGCGCCTTGAAGTCGCTGATGCCGCCCAGGCTGAGGCCGACCAGAAAGCCCTGACACCACTCGCCGAGGGCGTGCACGCGCTGGTCGAGATCGCTGTCATCGTCGGGCAACAGCAGCCGGAATTCACAGTCGGTGGCATGCAGTCTGTCGCGCGTGACCTCATGCAGCTTTTTCAGCTCGCCGAAGGCCTCGTCGCCCAGCAGATCGCCGCGGGGCACACTGGGAAACAGGTTTTGCAGCCAGGTATCGGCCTCGGCATCGCCATTGGCGCACAGCAGGCCGGTGAGGGTGCCGTGCAGCTCGGCGGGCTCTTGCTGGGCGCCCAGCTTGCCGATGACGAGCGCAAGCGCGTCGTAGTTCATGATGTCGTATTGCATGGGGGAATCGTGTCAGTCGCAAAGAGGGGATGGCAATTCTAGCACTTCGTTGACCCCTTTTGCGCCCCGAACTATAGTGCACCATCTAGTTGCAACTCTAGTCGCGAATCCATGGCCGAGTCCGAAATCAGCAAGCTGGAGCAGCGTATCGACGATCTGATCGACCTCTGCGACCAGCTGAGCACTGAGAACACCCTGCTGCGCGAGCGGCAGAACGTGTTGGTGGAGGAGCGCGCGCGGCTGATCGAAAAGGCCGAACAGGCCCGCACCCGGGTGGAAACCATGCTGGTGCGCCTCAAGGCCATGGAGGCGGAGGCATGAGTGAAAAGACCACCACCGTGACCATTCGCCTGCTCGACAAGGACTATCAGGTGGCCTGTCCCACCGAGGAGCGCATGGCGCTGCTGGAGTCGGCGCGCTATCTCGACGAGAAGATGCGCGAGATCCGCGACAGCCGCAAGATGATCGGCAGCGAGCGGGTGGCGGTGATGGCGGCGCTGAACATCGCCCACGAGCTGCTGCAATGCCGCGAGGGCCATGGCGAATCGGCGGGCATGGACAACAGGCTCCGCCAGTTGCAGAACAAGGTCGAGGCCGCCATCACCCGTGGCCGTCAGTTGGAGTTGTAAATTTTCCTGTTTTTGGCGTCCCCTGCAGTGTTCGATACTGCGCTGAAATCCCCTGGCCCATAATTCTGCAGTCGGGGGCATGACATTGGTGCCGTGTGCATGTCCGCGCGTCGGAAAGCCTGACGCGCCAATCGTTGCCCCCACTTATCGCTCTGGTTCCAGGGGCGATGGTGCAAACGGCACAGGTGGGGGACGCCTCCTATTTATCTTGCATCCTGAATCCGCAGGTTCAGGCCAACCCCCAATCCCATGAACCCACGATCCGATCTCCGCCGTGAAATGCGTGACCGTCGCCGGGCCCTCGGCGAGGCGCGGCGCGCGCGGCTCAGCGAGTGCGCCGCTGCCTGTTTCGGCCGTCAGCGGCTGTTTCGCAGCGCGCGGCATGTGGCGGCCTACCTGCCCAACGATGGCGAGATGGATCCCACGCCGCTGATGGGCCTGGCCTGGGCCATGGGCAAACGGGTGTACCTGCCGGTGCTCAGCCATCTGCGCAGCGATCACCTGCTGTTCGCTCCCTATGCGCCGGGCGATGCGCTGCGCGAGAACCGTTTCGGCATCCCCGAGCCGGTGGTTTCACTGCGCCAGATGATCGATCCCATGGCCCTGGATCTGGTGCTGACGCCGCTGGTGGCCTTCGACGAACGGGGCCACCGCCTGGGCATGGGCGGCGGCTTTTATGACCGCAGCTTTGCCTTCCTGCGCCGCCGCCGGCACTGGCTCAAGCCGCA
>JALSHB010000062.1 GCA_026982475.1 Chromatiales bacterium | reverse complement strand
GGTCGCAGAGCAGCACCGGCAGGCAGTCGGCGGTGAGCACGGCGCACACGCGACCCGGCCTATTGGTAACGCTGGCATCGGCCTCGGGCGGCTCGGCCGGCCGCTCGTCGAGGGTGACGACGGTGGCACCGTGCACCTGCTTTAACCACATGGGTTCTGCCGGCAGGGCCAGTTCCTCCAGCAGCAGTTCACGGTTGGCCAGCACCGCCGCCGGGTGGTCGCCGACGTGATCGGCGAGGTTGAAGCTGTCGAAGGGCGGTGGGCTGACGCCGCCGATGCGCGAGGTGGTGGCGGCCTGCACAGGCTTCGGCGCCGGCCAGTCGACGGGGATCAGTCCGAGCACGGTTCAGGCCTCTTTGCTGTCGAGGCGGCAGACCTCCAGCAGCGCCGCCATGTCGGCCGGCAGCGGCGCCTGCCAGCTCACCGTCTCGCCGCTGAGGGGGTGTGCGAAGCCCAGCCGCTCGGCGTGCAGGGCCTGGCGCTTGAAGCCGCGCAGGGCCTCGATCAGTTCCGGCGTGGCGCCGGCGGGGATGCGCAGGCGGCCGCCGTAGACCGGGTCGCCCACCAGCGGGTATTTCAGCGAGGCCATGTGCACGCGGATCTGATGGGTGCGGCCGGTCTCCAGTTTCACCCGCAGCAGGGTGTGGGCGTGAAAGCGCTCCTCGACGCGGAAGTGGGTGATGGCCTCGCGGCCGCCGGGCACCACGGCCTGGCGCAGGCGGTTGGTGGGGTGGCGGCCGATGGGGGCCTCCACGGTGCCACCGGCGGTCATCACGCCCACCACCAGGGCCAGGTATTCACGCTCGAAGGCGCGCGCCTGCAACTGTTCCACCAGCGACTTCTGCGCCGTGAGGGTGCGCGCCACCACCAGCAGGCCGGAGGTGTCCTTGTCGAGACGGTGCACCACGCCGGCGCGCGGCACCTGCTCCAGCGCCGGCTCATGATGCAGCAGGGCATTGCTGAGGGTGCCATCCATGTTGCCGGCACCGGGGTGCACCACCAGTCCGGCGGGCTTGTTGATGACGATCAGCGCCTCGTCCTCGAAGACGATGTCCAGCGGCATGTCCTGCGCGCGCCAGGTGGTCTCCACCTCCTGTTCCGCCTCCAGCGTCACCTGCTCGCCGCCATGCACGGCATCGCGGGGACGCAGGCGCCGGCCATCCACCAGCACGTGGCCGTCCTTGAGCCAGCGCGTCAGGCGGGCGCGTGAGTAATCGGGAAACAGCGCCGCCAGGGCCTGGTCCAGGCGCAGGCCGGCGAGGCGCTCGGGCACGGTCGCGGTGAATTTTTGTGACTCGGTCATGAATTGTCTCGGCAGGGGATGACGGCGGTGTTCTCCATCCCGCCGGGCCGTTATAATAACCTGCTTTGCGGCATTTGCCCCTTTCCGTGCCCTTTCCGAGACAACGATCCTGAACCATTCCGCGCCTACACCGTTCCATCTGCTGCCCACCCTGCTGCTGGCCGCGTTATTGCTCGGCGGCTGTGCCTCCACCCTGGATGACAGCAGCAAGTGGTCCGCCGAGCTGCTCTACAGCGAGGCCAAGGCCGCGCTGCAGGCCGGTGACTACGAGTCGGCCATCAAGCACTTCGAGACCCTGGAGGCCAAGTACCCCTTCGGCAAATACGCCGAACAGGCGCAGCTGGACACCGCCTACGCCTATTACAAGTTCGAGGAGCCGGATTCCGCCATCGCCGCCGCCGACCGCTTCATCAAGCTGCACCCGCGTCACCCCAACGTGGATTACGCCTATTACCTGCGCGGCCTGGCCAGCGCCAGCAAGAAGGACAACCCGCTGGATTTCGCCGTCGCCATCGACCCCAGCCTGCTCGACCCCAGCTCGGCGCGGCAGTCCTTCAACTATTTCAACCAGCTGGTGCAGCGCTTCCCGGACAGCCGCTATGTGCCGGACGCCATCCGCCACATGAAGATCCTGCGCGAACACCTCGCCGAGCACGAAATCCACGTGGCGCGCTACTACCTCAAGCGGCAGGCCTACGTGGCGGCCGCCAACCGCGCCATCTTCGTGCTGGAGACCTTTCCCCGCTCGCCGACCATTCCCGTCGCCCTGGAGATCCTCATCCACGCCTACGAGGGGCTGGATATCGCGGACCTGGCCGACGATGCGCGACGGGTGAAGGAACTCAATTTCCCCACGCCGCTGGAAACCGCCGACTTCGATACCGGGCCGCCCTAGGCGAAAATGTTCCCGTTTCGTCGCCCCGCAGTATTTCCCATCAGCCGGCGCCTTTGTCGCTGACGAAAATTGACGCAGAGGTCGCAGAGGCGCAGAGGACGCAAAGATTTTTTGTTTGGTTTTCTCTGCGCTCTTTGCGTCTTTGCGACCTCTGCGTTTCCTGCCCACGTCAGGGAAGTCCGCTGCAGCCACGGCCTGCCCCGCACCGGTCGTAAAAATCCTTCCTCTCGCCACAGCGCGGAGTAGTGCCACAAACACGGGAACAAAAAAGGGCGCCCGGCCTGTGGCCGGGCGCCCTTTTCAGCGACGACGTCGACGCCCGGGCAGGCTCAGAGGGCCTCGTTGTCCTGCTCGCCGGTGCGGATGCGCACGGCGCGCTCCACCGGCGAGACGAAGATCTTGCCGTCACCGATCTTGCCGGTGCGCGCGGCGCTGGTGATGGCCTCGATACAGGCATCGACGTGATCCGCCGCCACCACGATCTCCAGTTTCACCTTGGGCAGAAAGTCCACCACGTATTCGGCGCCGCGATACAGCTCGGTGTGGCCCTTCTGGCGGCCGAAGCCCTTGATCTCGGTGACGGTCATGCCGGTGATGCCAATCTCTGACAGGGCCTCGCGCACGTCGTCCAGCTTGAAGGGTTTGATCACTGCTTCAATCTTCTTCATCTCTCACTCCTGTCTTCATTGTTCGTCGGCGCCCGGGCGGGCCTCAGCGCCGGTCATACCCCGAGGTTATGGGATAACGCCGGTCGCGTCCAAAGGCGCGGCGGGTGATGCGCACACCCGGCGCCGCCTGGCGGCGCTTGTATTCGTTCATGTTCACCAGGCGAATCACCCGGTCCACGGTGGCGCTATCATACCCCGCGGCGACGATTTCTTCCGCACAGCGGTCCTGTTCCACATACATTTCCAGGATCGCGTCCAGCACGTCATAGGGTGGCAGGCTGTCGCTGTCCTTCTGGTCCGGCGCCAGTTCCGCCGAGGGCGGGCGCTCGATGACCCGCCGCGGGATCACCGGCGACAGGCGGTTGCGGTATTCGCTGAGACGGTAGACCAGGGTCTTGGGCACGTCCTTGAGCACATCGAAGCCGCCGGCCATGTCGCCATAAAGCGTGCAGTAGCCCACCGAGACCTCGCTCTTGTTGCCCGTGCTCAGCACCACCTTGTGCTTCTTGTTGGAGATGGCCATGAGGATCACGGCGCGGCAGCGGGCCTGAATGTTCTCTTCCGTGGTATCCGGCCCGGCGCCGGCGAACTCGTCTTCGAGGATATCGAGAAAGGCCTTGAAGGCCGTCTCGATGGGCAGCACGTGATATTCCACGCCCAGCATCCTGGCCTCGGCGTGGGCATCGGCGAGGCTGATGTCCTGGGTATAGCGCGAGGGCATCATCACCGCCTCCACGCGCTCGGCGCCGATGGCGTCCACCGCCACCGCCAGGGTCAGGGCCGAGTCGATGCCGCCGGAGAGGCCGATGATGGCGCCGGGAAAGCCGTTCTTTTCGATGTAGTCGCGCACGCCGAGGACCAGCGCCTTGTAGACGCTCTCTTCCGGACAGCTCGGGGTGCTGACCGTGCCCTGCACGGCGCTCACGCGGCCATCGTCGTCGACCGTGAAATCGGCCACATACAGGCCCTCCTCGAAGGCCGGCGCGCGCTGCGCCAGGCTGCCGTCGGCGTTCATCACCAGCGAGGCGCCGTCGAACACCAGTTCGTCCTGGCCACCCACCAGGTTGACATAGAGCACCGGCAGGCCGGTCTCATGGGTGCGCGCCTGCAGGGTCTCGATGCGTTCGTTGCGCTTGCCGAGGTGAAACGGCGAGGCGTTGAGATTGATCAGCAGCCGCGCCCCCGCCGCCTGCGCCGCCTGCGCCGGCCGGGGGTGCCAGATATCCTCGCAGAGGGTGAGACCCACCGGCAC
>JALSHB010000061.1 GCA_026982475.1 Chromatiales bacterium | reverse complement strand
CAGCGGCGTGTTCATGGTGCTGGTGGCGCTGGCGGCGCGCAGTGGGGAAGGGGGGCCGGATGCGGTGCCTCACGCCATGGTGATCACCGGCATCGTGGTCGCCATCTCGGCCACGGCGCTGGCGCTGGCGCTGATGTTGCGGGTGCGCAAGGCGACGGGCCGGGCCGAGCTGGCCGACGAGCCGTTGGAATAGCGTCCGGTGGTCATGCCATTCGCGGGCGTCCCCTGGGAGGTGCTGATCATCCTGCTGCCGCTGGCCGGCGCCATGGCCTGCTTCCTGTGGCCGCGGCGCGCCCTGCCGCTGGCCCTGCTCACGGCGCTGGCGGTGTCCGTCGGCGTCGCCGGGCTGGGCTGGCAGGTGGTGACGCAGGGCGTGAAACGCCATGCGGTCGGCGGCTGGGGGGCGCCCCTGGGCATCGATCTCTACGCGGACGGCCTGAGTCTGCTGATGCTGGCGGTGACGGCCGTGGTGGCGCTGGCCGTGGGTGTCTATGCCCGCGGCTATTTCAAGGCGCGGGCGGCGCGGGCCTTCTGGCCGCTGTCGCTGTTCCTGTGGGCGGCGCTGAATGCCCTGTTTCTATCGGCGGACATCTTCAATCTCTATGTCACCCTGGAGCTGCTGGGGCTGGCGGCGGTGGCGCTGGTGGCCCTGGCCGGCGGCGCCGCCGCCCTGAACGGGGCGATGCGCTACCTGTTGGTCGGCCTGCTGGGCTCGCTGGCCTACCTGCTCGGTGTCGCGCTGCTCTATCACGGCTTTGGCAGTCTCGACCTGGCGATCCTGGGCGAGCGGGTGGAGGCCTCGCCCGTGGTGTGGGCGGCGATGGGGCTGATGAGCGCCGGTCTGCTGCTGAAGACGGCGCTGTTTCCCTTGCACTTCTGGCTGCCGGCGGCCCATGCCAGCGCCCCGGCGCCGGTGAGCGCGCTGTTGTCGGCGCTGGTGGTGAAGGCGTCGTTCTACATCCTGCTGCGCCTGTGGCTGACGGCGTTTCCGCCGACCGATGCCGTGGTCGCTCAATTGCTGGGCCTGCTCGGCGCCGGCGCCGTGCTGTGGGGCGGGATGCAGGCATTGCGCCAGACGCGCCTCAAACTGCTGGTCGCCTATTCGACCGTGGCGCAGCTGGGCTATCTGTTCCTGGCCTTTCCACTGGCGAGCGTCATGGGCTGGGGTGGGGCGATCTATCTGTTGTTGTCCCATGCCGTGGCCAAGACCGCGATGTTCATGGCGGCCGGCAACATACGGCGTTTCGGCGGCCATGACCGCATTGCGGATCTCGACCGCGTGGCGCAGCGCCTGCCCCTGACGATCGCCGCCTTCGGCCTGGCTGGTGTCAGCATCATGGGCCTGCCGCCCAGCGGCGGGTTCATCGCCAAATGGCTGCTGCTGGAGGCCGCGGTGCGCACCAATCAGTGGTGGTGGGTGGTGGTGCTGGTGGCCGGTGGCCTGCTGACGGCCGCCTGGGTGTTCCGGGTGATCGGCTACGCCTTCACCCAGGCCAGGGTGCCCCATGCGCCCAGGGCGGTGCCCGTGGGCATGGAGTGGGCGGCGCTGGCGATGGCGGTGACTGCCATCGTGCTGGGCCTGGTCGCTCCCTGGCCGCTGGCCCTGCTGGCGGTCGGCGCGCCCTTCGCCGGGGGGGCGGGGGGATGAGCGGGGAGGCCGCGCTGCCGCTGCTGGTGCTCGCCAGCTCCCTGCTGCCGGGGCTGGTGATCTTCTTTCTGCCCGAGCAGCGTGTCGCCCTGCGCACCACCCTGAACCTGGCCGGCGCGGTGCTCAAGCTGGCGCTGGTGGGGGTGATGATCTGGGGGGTGTTTCATGGCGTCCACTACGAGGCCCGCCTGCCCCTGCTGCCCGGCCTGGATCTGGTGCTGCGCGCCGATCCCCTGGCGATGCTGTTCGTGGTGTTGTCCAGTTTCCTGTGGCTGGTGACCACCGTCTATGCCATCGGCTACCTGGAGGGCTCCCCCCATCGCAGCCGCTTCTTCGGTTTCTTCAGCCTGTGCGTGACCGCCACCGTCGGCGTGGCGCTGGCTGGCAACCTGATCACCTTTTTGCTGTTCTACGAGCTGCTGACCCTGGCCACCTATCCGCTGATCGTGCACCGCGGCACCGACGAGGCGCGCCGCGCCGGCCGCACCTACCTGATCTACACCATCGCCGGCGGCGCCCTGTTGCTGATCGGCACCGTTTGGCTGTATACCCTCAGCGGCACCCTGGCGTTCACATCGCGGGGCTTCCTGTCCGGCCTGGACGCTTCGCTGCACGGCGCGCTGGCCGTCATCTTCGTGCTGTTGATCGCCGGCCTGGGCGTCAAGGCCGCCTTGATCCCCCTGCATGGCTGGCTGCCGCAGGCGATGGTGGCGCCGGCGCCGGTGAGCGCCTTGCTGCATGCGGTGGCGGTGGTCAAGGCGGGCGCCTTCGGCATCGTGCGCGTGCTGCACGACGTCTATGGCATTCAGTTCGCCGCCGGTCTGGGCCTGACGCTGCCCCTGGCGATGCTGGCGGCGGCGACCGTCGTCTACGGCTCTCTGCGCGCCCTGTTTCAGGACGACCTGAAACGCCGGCTGGCCTTTTCCACCGTCAGTCAGGTCGCCTATATCGTGTTGGGCATCGCCATCGCCGGCCCGCTGGCGGTCGTCGGCGGACTGGTGCACCTGGTGCACCAGGGCCTGATGAAGATCACGCTGTTCTTCTGTGCCGGCAACCTCGCCGAGACCCTGGGCATTCACAAGATCAGCGAAATGGACGGCGTCGGCCGGCGCATGCCCTGGACCATGACCGCCTTCAGCATCGGCGCCCTTGGCATGATCGGTGTGCCGCCCACGGTCGGCTTCATCAGCAAGTGGTACCTCGGCCTGGGGGCGCTGGAGACCGGGCAGGGCTGGGTGATTGCCGTGCTGGCGGGCAGCAGTCTGCTCAATGCGGCCTATTTTCTGCCCATTCTGTACGCCGCCTGGTTCAAGGCGCCGGCCGGCGACTGGCCCGCCGAGCGCGACTTCGGGCGGCGCGAGACGGCCTGGGCGCTGCTGGCGCCGTCGCTGCTGACCGCCTTCCTGACCCTGGCCTTCGGCCTGTTGGCCCTGGCGCCGTTCAGCCCGCTGCAATGGGCCTCCTTCATCGCCGATCTGGAGTACGCGCGGTGAACGGCGTGAGTACCTGGCTGCTGATCCTGACGCCGCTGCTGCCGCTGGTGCTGGCCGTGCCGGCCCTGCGCGCGCGCCTGCCCTGGCCCTGCCATGTCGCCCTGTTGCCCGCGCTGGCCCTGCTCGCCATGCCGGCGGATGCCGCCGTCGACCTGCCCTGGCTGTTGCTGGGCAGCGGCCTGGCCCTCGATGCCGGCCTGGGGCGTTGGCCGTTGGCGATGGCCGTGCTGGTCTGGGGCGCCGCCGCGAGCCTGTTGCCGGCGGCCGGGGGCAGGCCGGTGGATGCGCGGCTTGCGAGCTGGTTTCTGCTCACCCTGTCGGGCGGCCTGGGGGCCATTCTGGCCACCGAGCTGGTGGGCTTCTTCAGCTTTTCGGTCCTGATGGGCTACGGCTTCTATGCGCTGCTGGTCAGTGGCGGCGATGTGCCGGCGCGGCGCGCCGCGCGGGTCTATCTGGTGTTGTTGATCGTGGCGGACCTGGCGCTGTTCGAGGCCCTGCTGATGGCGGCGTCGACGGCCGGGGAGACGGCTTTCGAAGCGGTGCGCCCGGCCATGGCGGCGTCACCGTCCGCGGCCTTGTATGTGGCCATGGTGCTGGTCGGCTTCGCGGCCAGGGCGGGGCTGTGGCCCTTGCACGTCTGGCTGGTGCCGCTGTCTCGCTCGGTTCGGCCGGGGGTGGTCCTGTTGCTGGGGGCCGTGCCCGTCGCCACGGCGCTGCTCGGCCTGGTGCGCTGGCTGCCCCTGGGAGACGCCAGCCTGCCCGGGGCGGGCCTGGTCGTCCAGGGCATGGGGGTGGCCGCCGTGCTCTCCGCCCTGGTGGCGATGGCGCGGCGGCGTGGCTGTGCGTCGTGGCCTGCCTGGGGCTGCGTCCTGGCCACGGGCCTGTTCGCCATCGCCCTGGGGGCGGGGTTGGCCGATGCCGCCGTGTGGGGGCGGTTTGGGGGCTGGGCCGGCCTTTTCATCGCCGCCGTGGGATTGGCGGTGGCGCTGCTGGTGGCCGCGTGCGCCTGGCGGCGGACGGGGGGCGTGCCGGTGGCGGGGCGGGCGGACGATGCGCCGGCGTGGTTCGAGCGCTGGGCCGCCGCGGCCGTGCGCCGGGCCGCGCGGCTGGGGATGGAAACCCTGCCCCGCTGGCGCGCCGCCGGGCTGGCCGGCGCGGCGTGTCTCTGGCGGGTCCGTGCCTGGCGGCGGGCCCTGGACGGCGGCGAGCGGCTGCTGCAGCGCTGGGCCTGTGCCGTGATCCTGGTGGTATTGGTGGGGATCGTGGTGGCGCTGGCCGGCGCGTCGTTCGGGGGGCGATGAATGCCCCGTGCGTTTCGGGCGGTTACAGGCGCTGGATGCGCGCCAGCTGTTCGCGCAGGCTGTCCAGGGCGCTGCGCATCTCCGTGAGCTTGGCGCGCTCCTTTTCCACCACCGCCGCGGGGGCGCGCTCGACGAACTGGGGGTTGGCCAGCTTGGCGTCGGTGCGTTCGACGTCCTTTTGCTTCTTTTCGATCTCCTTCGACAGGCGGGCGATCTCCGCCTCCTTGTCGATCAGTCCGGCCATGGGCACCAGCACCTTCATCTCGCCCACCAGGGCGGTGGCGGATTCGGGGGCGCTGGCCTCGTCGTCCAGCACCGTGATGCTCTCGGTGCGGGCGAGGAATTCGAGGTAGTGGCGGTTGGCGGCCAGTTTTTCGCGGTCGGCCTCGCTGGTGTTGGCGAGCAGCACGGGCAGGGGCTTGGCGGGCGGGATGTCCATGCCGGAGCGGATCTGGCGGATGCCGCTGATGACGTCCATCACCCAGCGCATTTCCTCCACTGCCTTTGGATACACGAACTGTTCCTCGTAGTCGGGGTAGGGCTGCAGCATGATGGTCTCGCCGCCGACGCCGGCCAGCGGCGCCACGCGCTGCCAGATCTCCTCGGTGATGTAGGGCATGATGGGGTGGGCCAGGCGCAGGATGGCCTCCAGCACCTGCACCAGGGTGTGCCGGGTGCCGCGGCGCTGGGCCTCGGAGGCTTCCTCGCTGTTGAGCACCGGCTTGCACAGCTCCAGGTACCAGTCGCAGTACTCGTTCCAGGTGAATTCGTAGAGGGCCTGGGCGGCGTGGTCGAAGCGGTAGCCCTCGATGGCCTCGCGCACGCCGCGCGCGGTCTGCTGCAGACGGGTGAGGATCCAGCGGTCGGCGGCGGACAGGTCCAGGGCGCCGCCGTTTTCGCCGCAGTCCTGCTCCTCGGTGTTCATGAGCACGTAGCGGCTGGCGTTCCACAGCTTGTTGCAGAAGTTGCGCGCGCTTTCGATGCGGCCGGGGGCGAGCACGATGTCACGCCCGGTGGTGGCCAGGCTGGCGAAGGTGAAGCGCAGGGCGTCGGTGCCGTAGGCGGGGATGCCGTCGGGAAATTCCTTGCGGGTCTGCTGTTCGATCTTCTTCGCCATCTGCGGCTGCATCAGCCCGGCGGTGCGCTTCTTCACCAGCGATTCCAGGTCGATGCCGTCGATCAGGTCGATGGGGTCGAGCACGTTGCCCTTGGACTTGGACATCTTCTGCCCGTGCGAGTCGCGCACCAGGCCGTGGATGTAGATGTCGCGGAAGGGCACGTCGCCCATGAACTTGAGCCCCATCATGACCATCCGCGCCACCCAGAAGAAGATGATGTCGAAGCCGGTGACCAGTACCGAGGTGGGGTAGAAGGTCTTCAGTTCCGGCGTCTTCTGCGGCCAGCCGAGGGTGGAGAAGGGCCACAGGGCGGAGCTGAACCAGGTGTCCAGCACGTCCTCGTCCTGGCGCAGGAGGATGTCGTCATCGAGGCCGTGCTTCTCGCGCACCTCGGCCTCGGAGCGGCCCACATAGATGCCGCCCTGTTCGTCGTACCAGGCGGGGATGCGGTGGCCCCACCAGATCTGCCGCGAGATGCACCAGTCCTCGATGTTGCGCATCCACTCGAAGTAGGTGTTCTTCCAGTTGTCGGGGATGAAGCGGATGTCGCCCTTCTCCACCGCCTCGATGGCGGGCGCCGCCAGGGGGGCGACGCGCACGTACCACTGGTCGGTGAGCAGGGGCTCGATGACGGCGCCGGAGCGGTCGCCTCTAGGCACCATCAGCTTGTGATCCTCGGTCTTCTCCAGCAGGTCGTGCTCGCCCAGCAGTTCGATCACCAGTTTGCGCGCCTCGAAGCGGTCCAGGCCGTGGAATTCACTGGGGATGAGATCGCCATATTCATCGTCCCTGTCGATGATGGCCGCATCCACGGTGAAGATGTTGATCAGCCCGCCGTTGGGCAGTTCGGCGATGGCGCTCTCGTCGCGGTGGCGCTGCCATACCTGGTAGTCGTTGAAGTCGTGGGCGGGGGTGATCTTGACGCAGCCGCTGCCGAATTCGGGGTCCACGTAGTCGTCGGCGATGATGGGGATCAGGCGCTCGGTGAAGGGTAGCCTCACCTTCTGGCCGATGAGGTGCTTGTAGCGCTCGTCGTCCGGGTGTACCGCCACCGCGCAGTCGCCGAGCATCGTCTCCGGGCGGGTGGTGGCGACGATCAGGTGGCCGCTGCCGTCCGCCAGCGGGTAGCGCATGTGCCACAGGTAGCCGCTCTCCTCCTCGGAGACCACCTCGAGGTCCGAGACCGCGGTGTGCAGCACCGGGTCCCAGTTCACCAGGCGCTTGCCGCGGTAGATCAGGCCCTCCTCGTGCAGGCGCACGAACACCTCCTGCACCGCCGCGGACATGCCCTCGTCCATGGTGAAGCGCTCGCGCGACCAGTCCAGCGACGAGCCCATGCGCCGCAGCTGGCGGGTGATGTTGCCGCCGGATTCCTCCTTCCATTCCCAGATGCGCTCGATGAAGGCCTCGCGCCCCAGGTCGTGGCGGGTCTTGCCCTCGGCCTCCAGCTGGCGTTCCACCACCATCTGGGTGGCGATGCCGGCGTGGTCGGTGCCCGGCTGCCAGAGGGTGTTGTCGCCCTTCATGCGGTGGTAGCGCACCAGGGTGTCCATTACCGTGTTGTTGAAGCCGTGGCCCATGTGCAGGCTGCCGGTGACGTTGGGCGGCGGGATCATGATGCAGAAGGGCTCGCCCTTGCCGCTGGGCTTGAAGTAGCCCCGCTGTTCCCAGGTTTCATACCAGCGCTGCTCGATGCTGTGGGGGTCGTAGGTCTTTTCCATGGGTGCGGTTCGCCGAAGGTTTGGATGATTGCAGGGGGACAAGGGCGCGCATTATACCTTGGCGCTGATGACAAACGCAGCCTGTTGTGCCCTGGGCCGATGTCCTCAGCGCAGGTAGGGACTGACCGCCTCGACGTGCTGGTCCAGCTGTTCCGTGTCGTCCAACTCGTCGTCGGCCATGTCGTGGTAGTCGGGGTCGAGGCGGGATCTGGCGCTGGGGATGGAAACGGTGAAGCGCACGCCGCCGATGTCCAGCGGTTTGAAGACCAGCTTCTGCCGGGTCTTCAGCGGGGTGATTTCCAGGCACCAGCGCGGGTGGTCGGGGTGGTGCGGGTCGAGGAAGGTGGTGCTGTCGCCCTTGCCGGGCGCGGCGATGGACCAGGTCTTCTGCGTCGCCTGTGAGGTGATCTCGATGCTGCTGATGGTCTCGGCGAAGCGGTATTCCATGCTGGCCAGGGTCTTTCCGTCCTCGGTGTCATCCGGCGCCTGGCAGCGTGGCAGGCGATTCTCATCCAGCCGCGTGTGGATGATCTCGGTGAGTTTTTCGCCATGGTCGAATTCGACGCGGATGACGTAGGTGTCTTCCCGATTGCGGATATTCTCGACGCGGATCTCGCCTTCATAACCCTTGGTGATTTCGTTGACGAAATACAGCCCCAGCCCCTTGCCGGTGTTTTCACCGTGGCTGGCGGAGATCTCGCGCGCCCGCTTGGTGGAATAGCCCAGCTGGAAGATCTTCTCGCGCATCTCCTCGGGGATTTCCGGCCCCCGGTTGTAGATGGACAGGTTGACACGCTCGCCGTCGTCGACGAGGCGGATGGCGACCCGCGCGTGGGGGTTTTTCTGGCGTTTTTTGTTGCCGTAAAAGAGGGCGTTGTTGATCAGGTTCTCCGCCAGCAACAGCAGATAATTTTCATCGCCCAGCAGCTCGCCGGTGGAATCCAGTTCGATGCGGAAGCGGTGGTCGCTGTAGCGCCAGGCGGCATGCTGGTCGGCATCCGCCTTCGCCAGGTCGGCCGTATCGATGAATCCACGCACGGCCTTGCGTATCGCGCGGCGCGCGGGGAAGGTGGGCGAATAGGGGGAGGCCTCATCGTCGCCGGCCAGCAACTGCTGGTAGTACTGTTCCTCGTATTCGTACAACTTGTTGGCGATGTACATGGCGATGTTGTCGGTGGTGGAGAGATCGAGCAGGACCCACAGGTAGGTCATGCTGTCGAGGGCCTCGCGGTATTCTCCGGCGTCTGCCTCGTTACTGTCTCGCGCGGCCCGTTTCAGCGAACGGACCACCTTGTCATAACAGATGACACCGTTGTGGCGGACTTCGGCGGCGATGTTGCGAAAGTGCAGAAACTTCTCGTCGTATTCGATGTGCTCCAGCAGGCGGTCGCTGATGAAGAGCTTGAGCTTGTCGGCGTGGTCCGAGTATTTGCGCACCTTGTGCTGCAGTTTGTTCTTGCCTTGCAGCAGCTCCTTGATCTGTTGTTCGTAGTGCCGCACCTGCTGGTCGAAGGATTGCCGACGCTGGTGGAAGCGGTAGCTGTCGAAGAAGATGGCGGCGGCGAGCGCAAACAGCGACAGCAAGCGATAGGGTGAGTCGAACAGCTCGGGCGGCAATGGGTAGAGGCTGCGCATTTCACTGCTGGCGGCCGTGTACAGATAGGCGGCGACCAGCATGCCGGTGATGGCGCTGAACCAGGGGTAGCCGAGTTTGGCGGTTTTCTTCATGGTGTGTTTCTTTGCTGGTGGTTCTGTCTGCGGGTTCAAAGCCCGAACAAGTCCAATGTGGAGGCTGTTCCGGGCAATATTTCGCAGACTACTTATCGTTATCCGCGATCCATTGGTAGGCGCCATTGCTGCCAAAGGTCACGATGCCCTTGCCCTGTTTGCAGCGCTGCAGGAAATGTCCTTCGCCACCCTCGGCGGCATCGAAGGCGCGCCGCAGGGTCTTGATGTGCTGGCGGTAGGTGGCGTGGGCATAGGTGTCCGGGTCGGCGTCCAGATAGTCGGCCATCTGCGCGGTGCTCACCGGCCGCGGTGAGCGTTCCACCAGGCAGCGCAGCATCTTGCGCGGCGTGGGTGCCAGGGCGCGGCGCGGGTTGTCGGGGTTCATGAGCTTGCGGCCGCGCCAGTAGACCTGCCAGGTGTCGAGATCCAGTTGCAGCGCGCCGGAGACGAGGAGGTTGTCGGGCCGCCCCTGGCGGGCGCTGTCCTGCACGGCGGCCTGCCGAAGCGCGGCCTTGATGCGCCAGCACAGCACCTCCTTGGCATTGTGCTGGTGCTTGGAGACGAAGTCCCGGGCGTGGTGCTGCTCCAGCGCATCGCGCTCCAGTCCAGTGCCGCTGTGTTCGGAGAGGAAGACGATGGGCAGGCCCGGCCACTTCTTCCGCAGAGCCCTGGAGACGCAAAAGCCCGCCTGGTCGTGGCCGTTCATGTGGGCGTCGAGGATGGCGATGTCCGGCGCGTCATCCCTGTGGCAGAGGGCAATGTGCTGGCGCGCCGCCTCGGAAAACTTGAAGACGGCCAGGGTGTTTGGTTGACCATCGAAGTCGCTGGACTCCAGCGCCGCCTTGAAGCGGTCTATCCAGTGCGATTGATCCTCGACCCAGAAAATCCTTGCCATCTGCGCGCCCTTCGGCCTGCCTCTTTCCCCTCCCAATAGTAACCAAATCACCGAAAAAATGTGTGATGCGTCCGGCGTGGTGAAAAAAACCTGTGAAAGGCGCTTTTCACAAGTTTTTTACGGCCCCTTGTTACAACTGTCGACAGGGCCACGCGGGTTTCGCGGGCAAGGTTCAAATCGGCAATTGAATGAGGAGACAGTTATGAATGTCACGGATTTGTTAATGGTCTGGTCGGACAGCCCCGGCGTGTCGTTCGCCATCTGGCTGGCGCTGTTGGTGCTTGTCATGTATCTGGCGAGGATGCCGGCGCATCAGTTGATTCGCTCGGTGAGCGGGACGCTGCATGGTGCCCTGCGGCTGGCGGCTCGCTCGCTGCGAAAGATGGAGGAACGCCTGAGCGCCCGCAACAAGGAGGTGATTCTCTCCAACGGCCGGGACGCCGCCGAGCGCGCCATCGAGCGGGAGTTTCATCGCGTGAATGCGGTGGTCTCGCGGGACCTGGCGGCGTATCCGGCGATCCATCGTGAGATCAAAGAGGCCATTGAGCGTATTGAGGCGGATTATCAGAAGGCCAGCGATGTGCCGCCGTTGCCACCGGCCTGGCTGGATGCCGTGGATACCATTTCCAAGGTCGCCAAAGGCGGGGACAGCACGGTGGCGCGCATCCTCGAGAACATCGCCGAGACGCTGGAAGATGCCCACCGGGAAACCCTCAAGGCCTGGCAGGACAGCAGCCGGGAACGTCACGGGCTGCTCAAGGCAATGCAGCCCCAATGGCGCCAGCTGCAGCAGTCGGTGGGTCAGGCGCAGGGCGCCGTGGCGGGGCTGGATGCGCGCACCCAGTCCATCGATGCGCACATGCAGCATTACGAAGAGATTCGCCGTGGCGAGGACCACGCGGCGCGCATGCTGACCTCGTCGTCGCTGACCCAGTTCTTCATTTCCGGGCTGGTGCTGGTGATCGCGATCCTCGGTGGCGTCATCAACTTCCAGTTGATTGCCCTGCCCATGTCGGAGATGGTGGGCGGCACCAGCCAGCTCGGCCCGCTGCGTACCGCCGACGTGGCGGCGATGGTGATCATCATGGTGGAGGTCGCCATGGGCTTGTTTCTGCTCGAATCGCTGCGCATCACGCGGTTGTTTCCGGTCATCGGCAGCATGGACGATGCAATGCGCAAGCGCATGATCGTGATCACCTTCAGCATTCTCTTCATCCTGGCCTCCATCGAGGCCTCGCTGGCCTACATGCGTGACCTGCTGGCGATGGATCGCGAGGCGATTGCCCAGTCACTGGCCGGGTCCGGCGTGGTGGAGGCGCAGTTCCGCTGGATTCCCTCCATCGGGCAGATGGTGATGGGCTTCATTCTGCCTTTCACGCTGGCCTTCGTCGCCATCCCCCTGGAGTCCTTCATCCATTCGTCGCGCACCGTCATGGGCATTGCCCTGAGCGGGCTGCTGCGCAGTATCGCCTTTGGTCTGCGGCTGCTGGGTAATCTCGGTTACCAGGCGGGCAAGGTGCTGGTGAGTCTGTATGACCTCGTCATCATGCTGCCGCTGCGCATCGAACAGATGGCCAACGGCCTGGGCAGGAGGCGCGAGCCCTCGTTGCACGAAGATCATGAAGACGAACTGCCGGTGGACGTCCTGCCCACCAGGCCTGCGACAAAATAACAGGAGTCCGTGATGAAAAACCTAATCTTGATATCTGTGGTGATGAGCGTGTTGCTGCTGACAGGCTGCAACGAGCAGGAGCAGCGGCCGAAGTCCAGGGCCGTCTATATGTTGTTGGACACTTCGGGAACCTACACCGAGGAGCTGGCCAAGGCGCAGAAGATCATCAACTATCTGCTGATGAGTCTGAACAGCGGTGATTCCATCGCCGTGGCGCGCATCGACAGCGGCAGCTTCAGTGAAAAGGACATCATCGCCAAGGTCACCTTCGACAGCCGGCCGAGCACGGTGAATGAGCAGAAGCGCGCCTTCAAGCGCAAGATGGATGCCTTTATCGAGACCGCCAGGGGCAGCGCCCATACGGACATCAGCGGCGGTATTCTGCAGGCCGGTGAATATCTCACCGAGACCGGCGCCGATGAACGCTATGCGCTGATCTTCTCCGATCTGGAAGAGGACCTGGAAAAGGGCCAGGTACGGGACTTTCTGATCCCGCTGGTGGACATCAAGGTGATCGCCCTGAATGTCACCAAGCTGCGTTCCGACAACGTCGATCCGCGTGACTACCTGCACCGGCTGGAGGCCTGGGAACAGCGTGTCCAGCAGGGTGGCGGCAGCTGGAAGGTGGTCAATGACCTGGAGCGGCTGGATAGCTTGTTGAAGCTGTAGTGGCGAGCAGAACCGGCGGGCTCATCGCCTGTCGGTTTTTTTTACAGGAATGGCGGCATGGGTGAGCGTGCGCGGAAAATAGTGTTGTCTCACAGATGCTTGGATCGGATGGTACTCTATTTGCATAAGGTCTCCTTGTATGCCGCCAAATAATGTACGCGGCGGTTTCGGCAAACCAAGACAGGGTATGTAAATGAAAAAGACCATGATGACAGCGGCCTGCGCCGTACTGTTTTGTTTTGGCGGTCCTGCCATGGCAACGACGATTTATTACCAGGCCTCGAATGTCGAGGGCGTCGGTGAAATCGTTTATGGGCTTGGCAGTGATATCAATAATCCCGTCTCGGCCAGTTTCACCGCCTCGAACGGCACGGTCGATGAGAACCTTGCTTCATTTGTGCCGGGGGAGTACACCATCAGCTTCACCCTGAATGGTTTCTGGGTGGATTTCAACGGCGATGCCGTCGCGGACTTCGGTCTGCCGGATACCAGCTTTACCACGGGTCCATACCAGATCCCTGCGCTGCCGCCTTTCAGTGGTGCGGCCGGGGGGCTGACATGGTCTATCGATCCGTATTCTGGCGGGTCGGTCAGTTACGACTTCGGGGATGTGGGGCCGCTGACCAATTTCGATGTAAACACCGGGCTTGCAGAGCTGGATTATCTCTCCAGCGGCAGCATGGATGGCCTGCTGGCGGCCGACATCTACTGGGATACGCTGCGAATCGAGTTGAACAGTACGGTTGCCGTCCCCGAGCCCTCCACCGTCCTGATCATGGGCATGGGGCTTCTTGGTCTGGTGGGGTTTGGCCGCAAGCGTCGCTTGTTCGATAGAATGGGGTGAGGCGCGGGGCCGGCAATCTGGCCGGCACCTGACAAGAAAGGCCGGTCGGGAAGTTCCCGACCGGCCTTTCTTGTTGTTCGGCTGTTTGTTCAGTGAACCTGAATGGTGGCCTGTTCGACCAGCAGGGGGTACATGTAGCCCATGCCGAAGTCGGTATCCAGCACCACGGTGCCGGTGATGGTGACCTGGTCGCCGACCTTGGCGGTTTGCTTGCTGGTGACGATCAGGTTGTTGCTGTTATGGCCGCCGGTGCCATCCTGGATGTGAATGAAGTTGCGGCCCATGATGCCATTGTTGACTTTTACAACCTTGCCACTAACGGTAACTTGCTGGCCCTTGAGAGTGGCGAATTCCTTGTTGACGGCTTCGACGGTCTTGGTTGGGGCGGCCAGGGCGCCGGTGGCGATCAGGGCGGACAGGCAGAAGGTGATGCTGAGCATGATGGATTTCATAGGTAGTCTCTTTGTTTGTCTCTGATGGGTGGTGTTTCCCGCGATGGGGCGGCGGGGCGGTACGGCCAGCGGCCTACATTATCCCTTCAATTCATGGTTGTCGAGGGGATAGCCGCGGTCGCGGTAGAAGCGGAAGCGTTCGCGGCCGCTGCGTCGGGCGTCGTGGTCGGCGCCGACGACTTCGGCCACGCGCAGGAAGCGGCTGAAGAACAGGGGCACGTCGTTGGCCAGATTGATGAGCACGTCGCTGTCGGTGTCCGGTGCCTCGTCGCTGCCGACGAGGATCGGCGAGTCGCAGTCCCGGCCGGCCTGATAGGGCTCGTGGGGCAGGAAGCTGCCCTCGCGGAATACCCACAGCAGTTCGTCCATGTGCCGGGCCTGGGCGGGGCTGGCGGTGTGGATGTAGATGCGGTGGCCCAGGCTCCAGGCCTTTTCCGCCAGCTTGCAGGCGGTGTGCTCGCGTGAGCCGCTGGCGAGGATGTAAAAGTCGACCTTGGTCATGGACGTTTACTTCTTGCCTCTTGTGGCCTTGCCCTTGCTGCTCCTGGTCTGCTGCTGGCTTTCGCAACGGTCGATGAGGTACTGGGTCAGCAGCGGCACGGGGCGGCCGGTGGCACCCTTCTTTTCGCCAGACACCCAGGCGGTGCCGGCGATGTCCATGTGCGCCCAGTGGTACTTCTTGGTGAAGCGCGAGAGGAAACAGGCGGCGGTGATGGTGCCGCCCTCGCGGCCGCCGATGTTGGGGATGTCGGCGAAGTTGCTCTTCAGCTGGTCCTGGTATTCGTCCCACAGGGGCAGTTCCCAGGCGCGGTCGCCGCTGCTCTTGCCGGCGCTCAGCAGGTCGTGCACCAGGGGGTGATGATTGCCCAGCACACCGCTGGCGTGGCGGCCGAGGGCGATGACGCAGGCGCCGGTGAGGGTGGCGACGTCGATCACCACATCGGGCGAGAAGCGTTCGACATAGGTCAGGGCGTCGCAGAGGATGAGGCGGCCTTCGGCGTCGGTATTGAGGATTTCGATGGTCTGCCCGGACATGCTGGTGACGATGTCGCCAGGCTTGTTGGCGGCGCCGTCGGGCAGGTTTTCGCAGGTGGGAATCACCGCCAACAGGTTGATGGGCAACTGCAGTTCGCAGCAGGCGGTGAGGGCGCCGAGCACGGTGGCGGCGCCGCACATGTCGTATTTCATCTCGTCCATGGCCGCCGCGGGCTTGATGGAGATGCCGCCGGCGTCGAAGGTGATGCCCTTGCCCACCAGCACCACTGGCTTCTGCTTGGCGGGGCCGCCCTTGTATTCGGCGACGATCAGATGTGGTGCCTCGCGTGAGCCCTTGGCCACCGACAGGAAGGCGCCCATGCCGAGCTTTTCCAGCTGCGCCTGTTGCAAGACCTCCACGTTCAGTTTGTTGTATTTCTTGCCCTGACTGACGGCCTGCTTGGCCAGGTAGGCCGGGGTGCAGATGTTGCCGGGCAGATTGCCCAGGTCCTTGGCCAGTGACACGCCTTCGGCGATGGCTTCGCCTTCGCGCACGGCCCGTTCGCCATTGGCCAGGTCGCTGCGGCGTGGCACGGTGAGGATCAGCTTGCGCAGTGGGCGGCGGATGTCGTCCTTCTTGGTCTTCAGGCTGTCGGCGCGGTAGAGGATTTCGCGGCTGCATTCCACCGTCTGGCGGACCTTCCAGTGCAGGTCGCGGCCCTTGACGTTGATCTCGGTGAGGTAGCAGGTGGCCTCCATGGTGCCGGTCTCGTCGAGGCGGGTCACGGCGCTGCCGATGATTTCGCGGTATTGCTTGTCGCTGATGTCGCGCTCGCGGCCGCAGCCGACCAGCAGCATGCGGTCGGCCATGGCGCCCTGGGGGTTGTGGATCAGCAGGGTCTTGCCGAGCTTGCCCTCCATGTCGCCGCGGCGCAGCACGGTGGAGAGGAAGCCGTCGCTGGCCTTGTCCAGGGCCTCGGCGGCGGGACTGAGGCGGCGCGGTTCGAACACCCCGACGACGACGCAGGCGGAGCGTTGTTTTTCGGGGGAGCCACTCTTGATGCTGAATTCCATAGATGTTCCTGTTTCGGATGTGCCGATTTCGGGCGGTTTTTTCTGCGGGGTTTTTGTTATCTGTTCCAGTACACTAGTGTACTGGAACGAATAAAATACGCATTCAGCGAAGCGCTAAAGCATCAGATGCAAGGCGCGTTTTTGAAGGCATAGTGGTGTCTATGGCGAGAAAACGCAACGCGGCAGCTGATGCTTTAGCGCTTCGCCCGGAGGGAGCCCCCCAAATTCGCCACAGCGGCGTTGCAACTCTTGAAAAGGTTTAACGACATTTCCTGCGAGTTGCGCCTTGCTGTGGCGAATTTGGGGGGCTCTGAATGTGCATTTTATTCGTTCCAGTACACTAGTTCTACTCGAACTTCCGCGTTGGCCACAAAGTGTGGGCCTTTGATGATGATTCCAGGCTGAATTTGTTGATTATTGATCGTTATCTGGCCAAAGAGGTCGTGCAGACCATGCTGGCCGTGCTGCTGGTGCTGTTGCTGATCTTCCTCGGCCGCTTCTTCGCCGTCTATCTGTCCGATGCCCTGGCGGGCAAGATTTCCGCCGCCATCGTGCTCGACATGCTGATGCTGCGCACCGTCACCGCGCTGAGCATGATGTTTCCCTTCGCGCTGTACATGGCGGTATTGCTGGCCTTTGGACGCCTGTACAAGGACAACGAGATGACCGCGTTGGCCGCCGGCGGGGTGGGCATGGGGCGGGTGCTGCGCACGGTGCTGGGGCTCGGCCTGCTGCTGGCGGCGCTGGTCAGCGTGTTGTCGCTGTGGACCACGCCCTGGGCGCACGAGTCGGCCACCCGGCTGCAGGAAGAGACCGCGGCCACCAATGCCTTCGCGGCGGTGACGGCGGGCCGCTTCAGCGAGGTGGGGGATGCCAACCGGGTGTTCTACGTGGAGGCGTTGTCGGAGGACCGCAGCGAGTTGCAGGACGTGTTCGTCGCCGACCGCCGTCAGGGCAGGTTGACGCTGTTTTCCGCGCGTGCCGGTTATCGTTACCGCGACCCCGACACGGGGGTGCTGTACCTGGCGCTGGTGGACGGCTTTCGCTACGAGGGCCGGCCCGGTGAGGTGGCCTTTCGCATCTATCGTTTCGACAAGCACGCGGTGCGCCTGGACGAGGGCGAGGTGAAAAAGATGGAACGGCGTCTGTGGGCGCTGCCCACGGGGCGCCTGTGGGGGTCGACGCGCCTCAACGAGATCGCCGAGCTGCAATGGCGCCTGGCCATGCCTGTCGCCACCCTGCTGCTGGCCTGGCTGGGCGCGCTGCTGAGCCGCACTTCGCCGCGCCAGGGCCGCTTCGGCAAGCTGTTCGTGGCCATCCTGCTGTTCATCATCTATTACAACACCCTGGGCGTGGCGAAGAACTGGATCGTGCGCGGCGTGGTGCCGCCGGAGCTGGGCCTGTGGTGGGTGCACGGGGTGCTGTTGGCGCTGCTGGGCTGGCTGACGGTGCGCCAGATCGGCGCGCGCTGGCTGCTCGACCGCCTGCGTGGGCGGGTGCGGTTGCCGGGGGGGGCAAATTGAGCATGCCGATCCTCGACCGCTATATCGGCCGCAGCGTGCTGTGGAGCACCTTCATCGCCCTCACGGTGCTGCTGACCCTGTTCACCTTTTTTGCCTTCATGGACGAGGTGGGCGATATCGGCAAGGGCAATTACGGCGTCTGGCAGGCGGTGCAGTATGTGCTGCTCACCATGCCCAAGCTGGCCTATCAGCTGTTTCCGGTGGCGGCGCTGATCGGCTGCACCATCGGCCTCGGCGTGCTGGCCAGCAACAGTGAGCTGACGGTGATGCGCGCCGCCGGGGTGTCGCTGGGGCGCATCGTCTGGTCGGTGATGAAGGCGGGGCTGCTGATCGTCATCGTCTCGCTGCTGATCGGCGAAGGCATTGCGCCGGTGGCGGAGGAGCGGGCGCAGACGCTGCGTTCGGTGGCCAAGTCCGACAGGCTGGACCTCGGCGGTCGCGGCGGCTTCTGGGCCCGCGACGGCGACAGCTTCGTCAATGTGCGCACGTTCCTGCCGGGCAAGCGCCTGGGCGAAGTGACCATTTACACCTTCGACGGCGAGCAGCAGCTGACGCGCATGCTGTACGCCAAATCGGCGGTCTACCAGGAGGGGCACTGGTTGCTGGAAAACATCACCAGCAGCGAGGTGAGCTTCGGCGGCGTCACGGCGCAGCGCCTGGCGTCGGAGCCCTGGCACACGCGCCTCAGCCCGGACCTGCTCAGCGTGGTCACGGTCAAGCCCAACACCCTGTCCATCAAGGGGCTGTACGACTACGTCAGCTATCTGCGCGAGAACGGCCTGGATTCGGCGGTCTACGAGCAGGCCCTGTGGGGCAAGATCGTCGCCCCGCTGGTGACCGCTGTAATGGTGTTTCTGGCCATCCCCTTCGTCTTCGGTCCGCTGCGCTCGGTGAGCATCGGCCACCGCATCCTGGTGGGCACCCTGGTGGGCATCGGCTTCCACCTGTTGAACCAGATGTTCGGTTACCTCGGCCTGGTGGCGGGCATCTACCCGGCGCTGACGGCGGTGCTGCCGCTGGCCCTGGCGCTGGGCACCGGGTCCTGGCTGATGCGGCGGATCTACTGAAGATTGTGGTTCGTCACGGAATCACGGAGACGACCGTCCGCAAATGAACGCGAATAAACGCAAATGAAGTGATTGATGATATTTGCGTCCATTTGCGGGCATTCGCGGACATATTCCCCCAGTCCGGCTTTCTTCGTGTCGTCAGGCGCGCAAATAAAAAAGGCCCCGGACATCCGTCGGGGCCTTTTCGTCTCGGACTGGTCGTGATCAGACCTCGGCCAGCCCCGGGTTGTCGCCCAGCCCCTTGATCCGTGGCACGTTGAGTTCCTTGATGCGCACCGCATCCTGGTCGCGGATGTAGCCGGCGACCACCTCCCAGATGGGCGTGCCCTCGCGCTTTTCGATGCTGGCCCAGCCCGCCAGGCGGTATTTCTTGCTGGCGCTCAGCGGCTTGCCGTTGAGTTCCATGTCGGTGATGCGCTTGCCGATCTTCTTGGTCGGGTCGATGGTGTATTTGAGACCGCCCACGCGCACCATGTCGCCGCCCTGCTGATAGTAGGGATCTTCGTTGAACAGGTTGTCCGCCACGTCCTCGAGGATCACCTTGATCTGTTCGCCGCTGACCTCGCTGAGGGTGGCGGTGGGGTAGGTGATGGCGGTCTGCGTCATCACGTGCTCGAAGGTGATGGGCTCGCCCGGCAGCACGCTCACGCCCCAACGGAAGCCGGGGGAGAAGGCGATGTCGGCCTCCTGCACGTCGAGCATGGCATCGAGGATCAGCTGATCGAAGGTGCCATTGAAGTTGCCGCGGCGGTAGAGCAGTTCGTCGGCGACGCCCAGCTCTTCGTTGAGCTTGTCGAGATAGGGTTTGCGCACGTCGCTGATCAGCTTGGCCATTTGCGGATCGGCTTCGATGTAATTGGAGAAGATGGGCAGCAGGCGGTAGCGGTAATCGCGCACCTTGCCGTTCTTCACGTCGAAGTCGAGCACGCTGAGGAACTTGCCGTTGGAGCCGGAGTTGATCACCAGCGTGATGCCGCCGGCATTCTTTACCTCCACCGGCCTGGGCACGGCGTCGTGGGTGTGGCCGCCCATGATGGCGTCGATGCCGCGCACCCGGCTGGCCAGTTTCAGATCGACGTCCATGCCGTTGTGCGACAGCACGATGACCACCTGCGCGCCGGCTTCACGCGCGGCGTCGACGGTGTCCTGCATCTTGTCTTCACGGATGCCGAAGCTCCAGTCGGGCACCATCCAGCGTGGATTGGCGATGGGCGTGTAGGGGAAGGCCTGGCCGATGATGGCGGTGGGGATGCCGTTCATCTCCTTGATCACGTAAGGCTTGAAGACGTCTTCCTCCCACTGGTTGTCGATGACGTTCTGGGCGACGAAATCGATGTGTCCCTCGAGGTCGTTTTCGATGATCTCGCTGACGCGGTCGGCGCCAAAGGTGAATTCCCAGTGGCCGGTCATCACGTCGACGCCGAGCAACTTGGTGGCATCGACCATGTCCTGTGCATTGGTCCACAGGGAGGTGGCGGAGCCCTGCCAGGTATCACCACCATCGAGCAACAGGGAATTGGGGCGCTGGGCCCGCAGGTGCTTGACCAGGGTGGCGAAGTGGGCGAAGCCGCCGACCTTGCCGTATTTCTTCGCCGCTTCGACGAAGTCGAGATAGGTGAAGGCGTGGGCCTCGGGGCTGCCGGGCTTGATGCCGAAATACTTGAGGAAATTCTCGCCGACCAGATGCGGCGGATTTCCCTTCATACTGCCAATGCCGATGTTGATGTTGGGTTCACGGAACCAGATGGGCATCAACTGTGCGTGGCAATCCGTGAAATGCAGAAATGAAACATTGCCAAAGGCGGGTAGTTCATACATCTTGTTAGGCGAGATGCTCGCCTTGCTGGCGGCCTGGCCGGGCAGCGCAACGCCGGCGGCACTGGCCACGGCCAACATTTGAAGAAATTCACGACGGGAGATGTTCATGTGATGCGTTCCTCCTACTACGGATGGTTTTGACAGGCCTTCATGGTGTTGCCAATGGATGCCTGGAGCTGATTGTTTTGATTTTCCGACATGCTCTCAGCGGTCTGTCGGTATGTGCAAACATTTGCGCCGGCGGCGTACCGCCTGACGGCGAATCTTTCTGAGCGGAATGCTGTCATGCCCATGCAATGGGGAAGTTTTGCATGTGAACATGGCGGCGCACACTTCTCCAAAGGGGTATGCGTTGTTTATGATGAAAAAACTCTTCAGTGCCTCGAGTCTGGCCAAAAGCATTTCTTTACCTTCGGCGCGGGTTGCGCGGCACATTAAAAAAAGGCCCGGAGAGAGATCTCACCGGGCCTTTTCGTTCCACGCCAGAGTGCTACGCACGCACCTTACTTGCGAGCGCCGGGGCCATTCCAGGGGAGCCCGTTGCTCATGTAGGTCATGAAGTACTCGAGGTTGCGGTACTGCTCGCTCTGGGCCTTGAAGGGCATGGCACGCACTTGCTTGTTGCAGCCGGCAAAGCGGCGGTGGAGAGTGCCAAGGTTACCCCACTTGGAGCGGTAAACCGGGAAGTGGGTGGGATGGCCCAGCGCCGGTGACAGCAGATCGGCGCGGATCTTGTTGCCGGCGTTGTCGATGTGGCAATGGGCGCAGGACATGTTCAACTGGCCGCGGCGGGCGTAATAGAAATGCTTGCCTGCCTCATAGGCGTCGCGCGCGCGCTGGTCAAACGGGATCTTGATGTCGACAATCTGGCCGCGGGTGGTATAGGCCATGTAGGCAACCAGAGAGGCAAGTTTCCCTTTCTTGTATTTGAGGGGTTTTTCGCCATTCTTGGTGCGACATTCATTGATCGCCGAGGCCAGGGTTTCCACGCGACCCTTCTCGGTGTCGTAATAGGGGTAGTCACCCTTGACGCCGATGCCGCCATTGCGGAAACAGCTGGCGTAGGTCTTGCCATTCTTGAAGGGGGTGTTGAACATTTCCTCGCCCTCTTCAATGGCGATCTCGTAGGGCGGGAACTCCTCGATCGCCTCCCACTGTTCACGCGAAGCCTTGTCGATGGCATAGACGCCATTGGCAAAGTCCTCGAATGGCACATTGGGGAAGCGTTCCTGGAAATAGGCCTGGAACGCCTTGAGATCTTCCTCCGGGCTTGCCTGGCTGGCCAGCGGGACAGCGCACAGGGCGCCCACAGCCGCCGTAATCAAAAGCAGTCTATTCATTGGTGCTCCTCCATCCGTATCGACAGTGCCTGCCTGCAGGCAGGCAGCATTTTTTCAGCCTTTTGTTGGCAGTCTGCGTTATCCGATCTTGGCTTCAGCGGATGCGCTTTCGCCTTTATTGTCGTTCCAGCTGATCTTGACGGTATCGCCCTTGGCGGCGCCGGTAAACTTGAATGCCAGATAGGGGTTCTTGGAAATGGCTACGCCCCAGTGGGCGACGATGACCTGCTTGCCCTTGTGCTCGCAGGTGACTTCCTGGATGAAGTGTGCCGGGATCTTCTCGCCGGTCTTCTTGTTCTTGCGCAGTCCGGTTTCCATCGGGTGGCTCATCAGGGCCTTGACTTCAGTTACGTCGCCCTTCATTTTGGCGCGGATGCGAATTTTCTTCTTGGCCATTGTCTTGTCCTCAAACTATTGATCTTGTCGGGTGTTGTGGATGGGGTTTAGCCGCCGCAGCCACCGATGGTGACCTTGACCATCTTCTTGGCGCTGTACAGCTTGCCGCCGGATCTGACGACAGCTATGAGATCAGAGGTCTTGCCCATCTTGACCCGACAGGAAACAAAGCCCTTGGTGGTGGCGCCCAGATCATAACTGCAGGCGATGGGCACGGGGTTTTTTTCGATAAACACGGCGATGGCGTCGACATCGGGTATGCTGGTGGAGATGGTGATGGGGACAACGGCGCCATTTTCCGCGATGTCCGGCGCCTTGATCTTGATGTCACCGCTTTCGCTGACGCTGGAAGAGCCAAGGGCCGCCTCCATGCCGCCGTCGACGGTCTTGGCCTCGAAGGCAGCCTTGGGCCAGGCAGCCAGTACGCTTTGCGGGGTCAGTAAACCTGCGCTGGCGGCAGCGCCCAACATGCTGCTGGCAACGGTACCCTTGAGGAAGCTTCTACGTTTCATGATAGGGGTATCTCCTTCTAGCTTTTATCTTTAATTAGTTGACCCGTCGATTAGCGTGTGTAAATGAATTCCACAACCTTGTCGATCTCTTCTTCGGTCAGGATTTTATATTTGCCATAGGGGGGCATGATGGTGTTGGGGTTGACCTGGGTGGCGTCCCAGATCTGGGCGCGCAGATCCTTCTTGTCGGGATAGCGATCGGCCATGTTGACCAGGGCCGGGCCGATGTTGCCTTCCAGTGTGCCGTCCTTCATTTTGTGACAGGCCAGGCAGTTGCCTTTCTTGCGGTTGAAGGCAATCGCCTTCCCCTCTTCCACCACCGAGGCGCCCGCGGCAAGGGCGGCCTGGGGGGCAATGGCGAGACTGCCAAGCATCAAGGTCAGGGCGCCGGCCGCTGCCAGTGTACTACTCGCGGATTTCCGCATCGCTGCTTCCTCCTTCTTCGGAAATATAAGTTATTTTTCGGCAGGTATTTAATTCTTGTATGACGATCGTGAGTCGATTTCTATTCCTTTACAGGAAACGCTCATGTCGTGTCAGTCCGTTGAGAGAATTCTGAACGCCAAGGACTCTTATACCAGAATTGGCGGGTAGCACAACAGGCCCGTTGAAAAAAGTGTTGTATTGGTGGGAGGGGCGAAGGATGGTTTTTGGCTAGTGTTTTTCGCCGCCCTCGGGGTGTGTCGTCTGCACTTGCTTCTTCCAGGCCGCGAGCCGGGCCTGCATGGCCAATTGTTCGTATTGGTTGTTGCTGCCTTGCTTGATGGCCTGTTCGAGGTAGCTGATGGCCTGCAGGGTGTTGCCATCCATGTAATTCAATTCGGCCAACGACTGATAGGCATCGGCATAGCGCCGAGCGCTCTTGGCGGCCTGGGCGTGGAGGGCGTACAAGCGGCGCTCGGGGCGGTAGCGAAGTTGCTGTTCCAGCAATGCGCTGGCTGCGTCGGCCTTGCCCTCCTTGAGCAGGGTTTCCGCCAGCATTTCGGTCAGTGGCAGGTTGTTGGGGAACAGCTTGAGGGCGGCGGCCAGCGCCCTGTGCGCGGCCTCTGGCCGGTCCGCGGCCAGCTCGACCTCGGCGGCGGTGAGATGGTACAGCACGCGGTGGCCATCCTCTTTCAGCAGTTCCCGGATGGCGTCGCGTGCCGCCGGGTATTGCTTTTTGGCCTGCCAGCTCAAAACCTTCCGGTACTGGCGGGCGGCCGGTGGTATTTCCTCTTCCGACTTTTGCCGCTGCAGGTAAATGGTGTCGCCACTGAGCACTTGCACGCGCGCCTTGATGAGCTGGAAGGTCAGGTCATCGCCGCTGCTGCCGCCGGCGATTTGCTCTGCACGGTTGCGTGTGTCGGCGATGCGCGACAGGGTGAGGGGGTGGGTCTGCAGGAGTTCCACGGCGCGCAGGCCGGCGTAGCGGTTGGCGGACTGCAGGGTCTCGAAGAAGTTGACCATCTGCCGGGGGTCGTAGCCCGCCCGCGCCATCATGGTGATGCCCACCCGATCCGCCTCCTGTTCATGCAGACGCGAGTAGCTGAGTTGTTGCTGGGCGGAGCCGGCCATGGCACCGGTCAACACGGCCTGACCGGCCTGCGGATTCTGGCTGCCGATGAGGATGGCGGCGATCATCGCGGCGATGGTGGCGACCTCCACCCGCTGGCCGGCCTCGAAGGAGCGCACCAGGTGGCGCTGCACCACGTGCGACAGCTCGTGGGCCAGCACCGATACCAGCTCACCCTCGGTGCGGGCGGAGAGGATCAGTCCGGCGTGTACGCCGATATAGCCGCCGGGGCCGGCAAAGGCGTTGATCGAGGGATCGTTGACGAGAAAGAAGGTGACCTCTTGTTCATAGCCGTCGACCTGCGAGATCAGGCGTTCGCCGAGGTTTTGCAGATAGGCGGTGACCGCGGGATCGTCGAGGATGTCCAGTGACTGGCGCACGCTGCGCATGAACTCCCGGCCGATCAGCCGCTCCTGTTCAGGGGTGATCAGGTTGCCGCCGGCATCGCCGATGTCCGGCAGATTCAGGGCTGTTGCCTCGGCGGCCCTGGCCTCGTGGAACGGGGAGGTGAAGCCGACTGCAAGGGCGAGAAGTAACAGAAGAATGGATCGAAGTTGCATCGGCTGTGGTAAACGGGAGGCCCGTGCCTGGGAAGATCGAGTGTAGTGTGAATCCTGTTTGATGGCGAGTGTTCCTCAGGTCGGGCTTTTTTAATTCGGGAAAGTGGATATGAATATCAGACAATCAAACAAAATAGCCGCCGTCTGTCTCTCCGCGTGTTGTCCCACAGGTTGCAGGTTTTCCGTGTATGGCCCGATACACAAGATACTAAGACAAACGATAACAAAGCCTCATTCAGAGTGGGCCGGATGTGGCGAATCAAGGC
>JALSHB010000060.1 GCA_026982475.1 Chromatiales bacterium | reverse complement strand
AGATGCCGTTGCGCTCGAAGGGCGACAGCAGGCGGTAGAGGGCGCCGGGACGATTGGCGGTGGACACCAGCAGCGAGGTCTTGTCGTCGCCGCTGGGCGGCACGTCCTGGGTGCCGATGACCAGAAAACGCGTGGTGTTATCGGGGTTGTCCTCGATCTTGGCCTCGAGGATGGGCAGGCCGTAGATCTCCGCGGCGGTCTCGCCGGCGATGGCGGCGCTGCCCTCCTCCTGCGCGGCGCGGCGCACGGCCTCGGCGTTGGAGCTGACCGCCACCCGCTCCACCTCGGGCAGGTGGGCGTCCAGCCACTCGCGGCACTGCGCCAGGGACTGCTGATGGGAGTAGATCTTGTCGATGTTGTGCCGCTCGCGCCCGATCAGGTGGTGGTGGATGCGCAGCTCCACCTCACCACAAATAGTGAGCGAGGAGCGCATGAACATGTCCAGGGTGTGGTTGATCACGCCCTCGGTGGAATTCTCCACCGGCACCACGCCGTAGTGGGCGCTGCCGGCGGTGACCTCGCGAAACACCTCGTCGATGGCGGCCAGTGGCCGGGTGCGCACCGAATGGCCGAAGTGCTTGAGGGCGGCGGCCTGGGTGAAGGTGCCCTCGGGGCCGAGGAAGGCCACCGTGAGCGGCTGCTCCAGGGCCAGGCAGGCGGACATGATCTCGCGGAACAGGCGCGCCATCTCCTCGCCGGGCAGCGGGCCCTGGTTGCGCGCCAGCACCTTGCGCAACACCTGCGCCTCACGCTCGGGGCGGTAGAAGACCACCTCCTCGTCCGCCTGCTCGGCCTGCTTGATCTGCGCCACTTCCTGCGCCAGTGCGGCACGCTCGGAGATCAGCCGCTGGATCTCGGCGTCCACGGCATCGATGCGTTTGCGAATCTCGTCCAGTCTGTCACTCATGAGGGCCAGCCCATTCGTTTCACAGGGCGCGCACGGCCAGCACGCCGTCGATGGCCTCGATGTTGTTCAGCACCGTCTCATCCACCGGCTTGTCGACGTCTACCAGGGTGTAGGCCAGATCGCCGCGTGACTTGTTGAGCATGTCGACGATGTTCAGTCCGCCAGCGGCCAGCGCGGTGGAGATCTGCCCGACCATGTTGGGCACGTTGGAATTGACCACGGCGATGCGGTGACCCTCGCTGCGCGGCATGAACACCTCGGGAAAGTTGACGGAATTGCGGATGGTGCCGTTTTCCAGGTATTCGCGCACCTCGTCGGCCACCATGATGGCGCAGTTGTCCTCGGCCTCCCGGGTGGAGGCGCCGAGGTGCGGCAGGGTGATCACGCGCTCGTGGTTCTTCAGCAGGTTGGTGGGGAAGTCGCACACATAGGCGTAGACCTTGCCGGCGTCGATGGCCGCGCACACCGCCTCGTCATCGACGATGCCGCCGCGGGCGAAGTTGAGGATCACCACATTGTCTTTCATGATCTTCAGGCGCTCGGCGTTGATCATGTGCTTCGTCGCATCGATGAGCGGCACGTGGAAGGTGACGAAATCCACCTGTGACAGCAGATCGTCCACGCTGGTCGCCTTCTTGACGTTAGACGACAATTCCCAGGCGCCCTCCACCGTGATGCCGGGATCGAAACCGATGACGTTCATGCCCAGCGACACCGCAGCATTGGCCACCTGCCGACCGATGGCGCCGAGACCGATGACGCCGAGGGTGCGGCCCGGCAGCTCGAAACCGGCAAAGTTCTTCTTGCCCGCCTCCACCTGTTTGCCGATGCCCGCATCGTCGCCTTCGAGGTTGCGGGCAAAGTCCCAGGCCGGGCAGATGTTGCGCGCCGCCAGCAGCATGCCGGTGAGCACCAGTTCCTTCACCGCGTTGGCGTTGGCGCCGGGGGCGTTGAACACGGGGATGCCCATGGCGCTCATCTTGTCCACGGGGATGTTGTTGACCCCGGCGCCGGCACGGCCCACCGCCTTCAGGGTGGGCGGGATCTCCATGTCGTGCATCTTGAAGGAACGCAGCAGGATGGCGTCCGGATGCTGGATCTCGGAGGCGATCTCGTAGCGGTCGCGCGGCAGGCGCTCGAGGCCGGCCACGGAGATGTTGTTGAGCGTCAGGATCTTGTACATGGGTCCTCCTTTTTTCACCACAGAGGCACGGAGACGCGGAGAAAGACTTTTTAGGAAAAAACCGCCGTCATTCCGGCGCATGCCGGAATCCAGATGCACAGGCTTCGAGCAAGCTCTGGATTCCGGTCCTCCGCGGCACTGCGCCCGGAATGACGGTGAAATATTCCTTTCTCTGTGTCTCCGTGTCTCTGTGGTGAATGCCTTTTCAGCCGTTGCGTTTTTCGAAGTCGGCCATGAAGTCGATCAGCGCGTCCACGCCCGCTTCCGGCATGGCGTTGTAGATGCTGGCGCGCATGCCGCCCACCGAACGGTGGCCCTTGAGGGTCACCAGGCCGGCCTCCTTGGCCTCGGCGAGGAAGGTGGCGTCCAATTCCGGGTCGGCCAGGGTGAAGGGCACGTTCATCCACGAGCGGCAGGCGGGATCCACGGGGTTCTGGTAGAAGCCGGAGGCGTCGATGGCGGCATAGAGCTTCGCGGCCTTGCGCTGATTGACCTCGGCCATGGCCGTCAGGCCGCCCTTGCGCTTGATCCAGTCGAACACCAGCCCGGCCAGGTACCAGCCATAGGTGGGCGGGGTGTTGTACATGGAGCCAGCATCGGCGTGGGTCTTGTAGTCGAACATGGCGGGCGTGCCTTCTCTGGCATTGCCGATCAGGTCTTCGCGGACGATGACCACGGTCAGCCCGGCGGGACCGATGTTCTTCTGCGCGCCGGCGTAGATGATGCCGAATCTTGAAACATCGATGGGCCGCGAGAGGATGGTGGACGACATGTCGGCCACCAGCGGCACCTCGCCGGTGTCGGGAACATACGGGAATTCCACGCCCTCGATGGTCTCGTTGGGGGTGTAGTGGACGTAGGCGGCGTCGCTGCTCACGTGCACCGTGCCCTCGGCGGGCACCGTGGTGAACTTGCCGCCGGCCTCGGTATCCGCCACCACGTTCACCGTGCCGAAGCGCGTGGCCTCGGCGATGGCCTTCTTCGACCAGGAGCCGGTGCGGTAGTAGTCGGCCTGGCCGCTCTTGTCACCGACAGCACCACCCAGCAGGTTCATGGGCACCATGGCGAACTGGCTGGAGGCGCCGCCCTGCAGGAACAGCACCTTGTAGTCATCGGGGATGGCCATGATCTCGCGCAGATCGGCCTCGGCCTGCGCGGCGATGGCCATGAATTCCTTGCCGCGGTGACTCATCTCCATCACCGACATGCCGGCGCCGCGCCAGTCCAGCAGCTCGTCCCGGGCCTGTTCGAGAACCTCCTGCGGCAGCGCGGCGGGTCCGGCGCTGAAATTGAATACGCGACTCATGGATGACTCCTGTTCGATGGGTTCATTTCGGTTTCTTGATTTTTACCACAGAGGCGCGGAGACACAGCGAAAAGGGGGATTCTCGTTACGGCAGAGAAAACCAGCCTTCCGGCGAGAAGATCCTGAAAAGGCCTTTCTCTGTGTCTCCGTGCCTCTGTGGTGAATATTTTTGTGAAAGCGGTTACCCGGTCTCTTCGCTGCCGTTGCCTTCTTCCTCATCCTGCTCGACGATGCGCTGGATACCCACCAGCTTCTCACCCTTGGTGAGGTTGATGAGCTTGACGCCCTGGGTGTTGCGACCCAGCACCGAGACCTCGGCGACACGGGTGCGCACCAGGGTGCCCTTGTTGGTGATGAGCATGATCTCGTCGTCGTCCTGCACCAGCACCGCGCCCACCACGGCGCCGTTGCGCTCGTTGCTCTGGATGGACAGTACCCCCTGGCCGCCACGGCCATGGGCCGGGTACTGGTCGACGGCGGTGCGCTTGCCGTAGCCATTCTCGGTGGCGGTGAGCACGCAGCCATCGTCGGCGATGATCAGCGAGATGACATGAGCGTCGCCGGCGAGGCGGATGCCGCGCACGCCGGCGGCGGTGCGGCCCATGGCGCGCACGTTGGACTCGTTGAAGCGGATCACCTTGCCAGCGCTGGAAAACAGCATCACGTCACGCTCGCCATCGGTGATATCCACGCCCACCAGCCGGTCGCCCTCGCGCAGGTCGATGGCGATGATGCCGGTGCTGCGCGGGCGCGAGAAGTCTTCCAGCGGGGTCTTCTTCACGGTGCCGTTGGCGGTGGCGAAGAAGATGTACT
>JALSHB010000059.1 GCA_026982475.1 Chromatiales bacterium | reverse complement strand
CGATGTGGTTCGCTGCGCACACCGGCCTCCTGCGATTTCCCGCAACACCGCTCTGCGGGGTTACACGGGCGCAAGACGCATCCCGCCAAGCCGGAATGCAGGAGCAGACCCGTGGGCCGCCATGGATTTTCCATCCCTGTCATCGCGGCCCAAGGGCTCGCCCCCGCAGACTATTCCCGTGGCTTGCTCCACAGACATCCACCCCCGCTGGCCTTGTCGATGGCCACCAGCCGGGCCTCGTGCGCGGCCAGTTCGTCCTCGCTGGCGCGGATCACCCGCAGCGGCGCGCGCGTCTCGGCCAGGCGGCGGATCTCGCCCGCCGTCGACGGCCCACCCTCGGACTGGCCGTCGAGGAGCAGATCCGTCTGCCCGCCGGTCATCATCAGGTAGACGTCGGCAAGGATCTCCGAATCCAGCAGCGCGCCGTGCAGCTCGCGGTGGGCATTGTCGATGTCGTAGCGGCGGCACAGGGCGTCGAGGCTGTTCTTCTGCCCCGGATGCATCTGCCGCGCCAGGCTCAGGGTATCGAGGATGCCGCAATGATCCTCGATGCGGCCATATTCCTCGCCCAGCAGCGCCAGCTCGTGGTTGATGAAGCCCACGTCGAAGGGCGCGTTGTGGATCACCAGCTCGGCGCCGCGCACGAAATCGAGGAAGTCCCCCACCACATCGGCGAAACGCGGCTTGTCGGCGAGGAACTCGTTGCTGATGCCGTGCACCTCGATGGCGCCTTCGTCGATCTCCCGGTCCGGCTGCAGGTACTGGTGATAGTGGTTGCCGGTGAGACGCCGGTTGACCAGCTCCACGCAGCCGATCTCGATGATACGGTGGCCCTGGCGGGGTTCCAGGCCGGTGGTTTCAGTGTCGAGGACGATCTGTCGCATCTTCAGCTCCGGGTAACGGTCAATTCGTCGATGCCGCGGTTGGCCAGCTCGTCGGCGCGTTCATTTTCCGCGTGGCCGGTATGGCCGCGCACCCAGCACCACTCCACCTCATGCGGCTCCAGGGCCTTGTCCAGCCGCCGCCACAGGTCGACATTCTTCACCGGCTTCCTCGCCGCCGTCTTCCAGCCGCGCCGTTTCCAGTTGTCCATCCATTCGGTGATGCCCTTCATCACATATTGCGAATCGGTGGTCAGGCGCACCCGGCAGGGCCGTTTCAGGCTTTCCAGGCCACGGATCGCCGCCATCAGCTCCATGCGGTTGTTGGTGGTCTCGGCCTCGCCGCCCCACAGCTCCTTTTCCGTGTCGCCGTAGCGCAGCAGCGCGCCCCAGCCGCCGGGGCCGGGGTTGCCACGGCAGGCGCCATCGGTGAACAGCTCCACAAGATCGTTGTTTTTCATGATGTTACCAACTTCTTTCATTCACCACAGAGACACGGAGGCACAGAGAAGAATAATTTAACCGCAAGGCCCGCAAGGTTACGCAAAGGAAGCAATATGTTCTTCTGCAACCTTTGCGTTCGTCGCGCGCGGCCCTTGCGGTTACTGGTTTTTCTCCGTGCCTCCGTGTCTCTGTGGTGAAACAATCATTCATTCGCCACGGCACTTGCCCGCACCACGCTCGTGGCCCTCGAAATTGTCCAGCGGCCCGAGACGTGAATTGCCCGCCAGCTCCGGACTGACGAGGCGCGCCCGCCGCGAGCGCCAGCTGGGCTTGAGCGGCGTCAGGGTGGCGACGCGCTTCTTCGCCACCACCACATAGCCGGCGCCGAACACCGGCCACCAGCGCTGGCCGAGACGGTCGAGGAAGCGCAGGCGCTGCATGATGCCCTTGTGGCCCAGCGGCGGACGGTAGAAATAACGCTCGCAGCTGACGATGTCGAAACCCAGCAGCTGCAGCCAGTCGCGCAGGCGCGAGGCGCGGATGAAATGCCCGCACCACGGCGGCTTTGCACGCCAGCCCAGGGCCAGCCGCCACAGCATCCACGGGCTCCAGGGATTGAAACCGAGGATCACCACGTGCCCCTCGGCGATCAGCACCCGCTCCGCCTCGCGCAGCACCTGATGGGGGTCGTGGGTGAATTCCAGGGTATGCGGCATCAACACCACGTCGATGCTGTCCGAGGCCACCGGCAGATAATCGGGATCGCCACGAAACACACTGCGCGCGCGCTCCCCGGCCGGCGGTGCCGCCTGCTGGTCCGGATCCTGCACGATGCAGTGCGGGATGCGTGAACTGTTGAGGCATTCCTTGGAATAGAGATCACCCAGCTGCAACAGGTGATAACCAAACAGGTTGGGCAGGATCTCGCGCAGGCGGGCGCGCTCTTCGGCCTGGAACCAGCGCCCGGGGATGTGGGTAAACCAGGCGCGCATGCGCTGCCGCGTGATGATGCCCGGCTCGCACTTCATCCAGCGGATGACCCGTTTTTTCAATCCAGTACTCCGTTGTTCACATGCCCGGAAGGATACGCAGAAAGACCGATCGTCACCAGAGCCAAGGACATTTCCGATCCCTTAAACCTGAATCCGCAGATTCAGGTTCAGATCAAAGGCAAAATTCCGGCACTGATGTAGAATCCCCCCTTTCAGCCCAACCCGGTCACCCGCCCATGCTCACGGTCCAAGGCATCCCCGCATTCGACGACAACTACATCTGGTGCATCGGCACCGACGGCGGCCCCGACGCGGTCCTGGTCGATCCCGGCGACGCCGCCCCGGTGATCGCCGCCCTGCATGCCCAGGGCCTGACGCCACGCGCCATCCTCGTCACCCACCACCACCCCGACCACACCGGCGGCATCGACGAGCTGGTGGCCCATTACGGCCTGCCCGTGTACGGCCCCGCGCACGAGAACATCCCCCACCGCAGCCACCCCCTCGGCGAGGGCGACACGGTGGCGCTGCCGGCGCTGGGCGCCACGCTGCGGGTGATGGACGTGCCGGGCCACACCCGCGGCCACATCGCCTTCTACCGCGCCGGCGACGAACAGGGGCCGCCCCTGCTGTTCTGCGGCGATACCCTGTTCACCGGCGGTTGTGGCCGCCTGTTCGAGGGCACCCCGGCGCAGATGCAGGACGCCCTGCAACGCATCCGCGCCCTGCCCGACGACACCCTGGTCTACTGTGCCCATGAATACACCGAGGCCAACCTCGCGTTTGCGCGCATCGCCGAACCGCACAACCAGGCCATTGCCGAACGCCTGGCGGCGGTGCAGGCCGCCCGCCGCCAGGGCCTGCCCACGGTGCCCGCGCCGCTGGGGCTGGAAAAGGCCACCAATCCCTTCCTGCGCTGGGACGCCCCGGAGCTGATGAAAAATGCCGAGACCTTCGCCGGCCATCCCCTCAGCGAGCCCGCGGAAATCTTCGCCGTGGTGCGGCATTGGAAAGACACGCTGGACTAGCCGATATAGAATGCAGCCCTTCAGCCCTTATTTGCCGAGCCACCCCATGCGCCCCGATCCCGCCCCATGAACCGTCCCCGCCCGCACTCCGCCCACACCGCATCCTGGCGACTGATCGCCCTGCTGATGGCGCTGATCAGTCCGGCGGCGCTGGCCCTGGCCGGTGAATCCCAGCTGTACGACGCCACCCACGCCGTGGCCGACTCCAACCGCGATCTGCTGCGGCGCATCCAGCAGTGGGAAAACACCCGCAGCCCCGAATACAGCTGGGAGGCCAGCTATCCCCCCCCGGTGGTCAGTGATGCCGCCATCGACGCCCTGCCGCCGGAAGACCTCTGGGACCGCCTGCGCGAAGCCTTCCGCCTGCAGGGCCACAATCACCCCAAGATCCGCCCCTATCTCGACTGGTACGCCCGCAACCAGGCCTATCTGGACCGCGTCGTCGAGCGCGCCCGTCCCTTCCTGTACGACATCGTGGAGGAGGTCGAACGCCGCGGCATGCCCGGCGAGATCGCCCTGCTGCCGGTGGTGGAGAGCGCCTTCCAGCCCTTCGCCTACTCCGCCGGCCGCGCCGCCGGCATCTGGCAGTTCATCCCCGAGACCGGCCGCCACTACGGCCTGAAACAGAACTGGTGGTACGATGGCCGCCGCGACGTGCGCGCCGCCACCCGCGCCGCGCTGGACTATCTGGAGAATCTCAACAAGCAATTCGACGGCGACTGGCTGCTGGCCCTGGCGGCCTACAACTCCGGCGAGGGACGCGTGCACCGCGCCATGCGCAGCAACCGCAAAAGGGGCAGGCCCACGGATTTCTGGTCCCTGAAGCTGCCCGAAGAGACACGCGGCTATGTGCCCAAGCTGCTGGCCATCAGCACCCTGATCGAGGCCCCCGAGCACTACGGCGCTCGTCTGATCTCCCTCCCCAACCGGCCCCAGCTGGCCGAGGTCGACATCGGCTCACAGATCGACCTGGCCCTGGCCGCCGAGCTGGCCGGCCTCAGCATCGAAGAGATCTACCGCCTCAACCCGGCCTACAACCGCTGGGCCACGGCCCCCGACGGCCCACACCGGCTGCTGCTGCCCATCGACAAGGCCGAGGCATTCCGCCACGGCCTCGCCGAACTGGGCAGCCGCGGCCGCGTGCGCTGGGAACGCCACCGCATCAGGCCGGGGGAAAACCTTGGCAGCATCGCGCGCCGCTACCAGACCAGCGTCGCCCTGCTGCAGGAGGTCAACCAGATCCGCGGCCAGTGGATTCGCGCCGGCGACTCGCTGATGATCCCCGTCGCCACCAAGCACCTCAGCCACTACCTCAGCGAGGACCGCCGCAAACAGGCCATTCAAGACACCCCACGCCGCGGCACCCGGATCAACTACACCGTGCGCCCCGGCGACACCTGGTGGGGACTGTCACGCAAACACGGCGTCGGCACCCGTGAACTGGCGCGCTGGAACGGCATGTCGCCGCGCGACCCGCTGTTTCCCGGCCAGCGGCTGGTCATCTGGTCCAAGCGCGGCAAGCTGGCAAAGACAAACTTCACCGCCGCACTGGACGGCGCGCGGCACCAGAAGATCCACTACCGCGTGCGCAAGGGCGACTCCCTGGCGCGCATCGCCCAGCGCTTCAAGGTCACCGTCGCCAAGCTGCGGCGCTGGAACGCCCTGCCGAAAGGCAAGTACCTGCAACCGGGCCAACGCCTGACCCTGTACGTCGACATCACCCGGCAGTCATAGCCACTGCTGAGAGGCAAGCGGCATCACATGTGCCGCATGCCGCCTGTGAGAAGTCCTCCCAGCAGAACCGTCAGGGCCATGCCCAGCGCCGCCAGTATCAGAAAGGCCGGAATGGCGGCGATGGCCCACTTCACCATCAGCATGACCATCGAGATGAAGGGAATGCGAACATCCACCACGACCACTTCCCTTCGTTCGTCATCTTCGAGCATCGTCTTTCTCCGCTAGCGGGGTCTTAAACAGTCTCGCGAATATTTTCCGCAGAAGCGGACCCTTGGGCCGCGAATACCCATGGTGGCCAACCCTTCGCGGCCTGAGGGGCCGCTCCCGCTTCATGGAGCAACAAAAAACCCCCTTGGCCTGCGCCGAGGGGGTTTTGGGCGAAGCAGAAGAAAAATGAGCCCTCAGTCGTCGACCACCACCAGCTCGGCCGGCGGCGGGGAGCGCTTGGCGTAGCCGTCGGAAATGATGCCGGTATTGGCCTGATGCAGGGCATCGGATTCCATCACGATGAGGATCAGCACCGTCACCATTACCGGCAGCAGGCCGACGCCGCCGATGATGGCCTTGACCGCGATATCCATCATGCCCAGGTAGCTGTAACCCACCCAGCCAAAGACGGAAACCACCAGCAACAGCCCCAGCATGTAGCTGAACAGACGGCTGCGCGCCATGCAGATGTTCCAGTGCGCCTGCACATACCAGGAGTCCATCTGCTTGGAGCGGCTGCCGCGCCAGAAGATATAGGCCAAGATCGCCACCGAGACGATGGGCACCAGCGCCAGCGGCTGCCAATAGGACTTGGCGATGCCCAGCGAGGCGATGAACCACAGAATGTGATTGCCGATGAGGTTCACCAGCAGGATCTCGTGCGGCACCTTGGCCTTGCGTTTTTCCTCGGCGGAAATCTCGAATTGCATAATA
>JALSHB010000058.1 GCA_026982475.1 Chromatiales bacterium | reverse complement strand
GGACTTGGCGATGCCCAGCGAGGCGATGAACCACAGAATGTGATTGCCGATGAGGTTCACCAGCAGGATCTCGTGCGGCACCTTGGCCTTGCGTTTTTCCTCGGCGGAAATCTCGAATTGCATAATACTCAACCTGACTGATAACGGATCAACAATGATATGCCCTACTACGCTACGCTACCATTCCTGACCGGGAGCTGAAAATACACCGCATTGATCAACTATTTACCCCGCGTATACCCCGCGTACAGCTTGGGGCCGCACCATGGTGTACGCCACGCCGCTCTGCGCTGTGGGGCAAAGGGGCAGATTGTCCTGCCGCGGCTGATGCGGCGCTGACCATCACGGGATGCGTGGCGCCACAGGGCGGCGTCACGCGCCCGATTGTGGCCCCTCGCTTTGCGTCTTGTAAAGAAAGCACCGTGTGACGTGGGTTCCCTCCACGGTGGCCTGCGGCGGATAGTCGCGGCGGCACACATCCATCGCCAGCGGACAGCGCGGGTGAAAGTGGCAGCCGCTGGGCGGATTCACCGGCGAGGGCATCTCGCCCTCCACCTTCAGCACCTTGCGCTCGACGCCCTCGGCCGACTTTTCGATGCTGGGCACGGCGGCCAGCAAGGCCTGAGTGTAGGGATGCAGCGGGTTGTTCAGCACCTCCTCCACGCTGCCCTGCTCGACGATGCGGCCCAGGTACATCACCGCCACCTCGTGGGCCAGGTACTCCACCACCGACAGGTCGTGGGTGATGAACAGGAAGGCCAGGCCCAGCTGGTCCTGCAGGTCCTTGAGCAGGTTGAGGATCTGCGCCTGCACCGAGACGTCCAGCGCCGAGGTGGGCTCGTCGCAGACGATCAGCCTCGGCTCCACCGCCAGGGCGCGGGCGATGCAGATGCGCTGACGCTGGCCGCCGGAGAACTCGTGCGGATAGCGGTGCTTCAGCTCCGGCGACAGGCCCACCTGGTTCAGCAACCGGTCCACCCGCGCGGCGCGCGCCGCCGCGTCGCCGATGCCCTGGGTGACCATGCCCTCCTCGATGATGTCCGTGATCATCATGCGCGGATTCATGGAGGAGAACGGGTCCTGAAAGATGATCTGCAACTCGCCACGCTGGCGCCGCAGCTCGCGGGCCGGCAGCGCGGTCAATTCGCGGCCGGCGAAGCGTACCATGCCGGCGGTGGGCGGAATCAGCTGCAGAATGCCCTTGCCGGCGGTGGTCTTGCCGCAGCCGGACTCGCCCACCAGCGCCAGGGTGCGGGCGGCGGGGATGTCGAAACTCACGTCGTCAACGGCGCGCACCACATTGGCCACCCGCCGCAGCAGGCCCTTGTGAATGGGAAAGTGCACCTTCAGGCCGTCGACACGCAGCAACTCCTCGCCGTCGCCCGGGGGCGGCGTGTCGCCGACCGCGGTTTTCGCCGCCGCCACCGCCATGGCCACTGGCGCCGGCTGCCTGGCCGGATCGTGCAGATGGCAGCGCACCCCCTGCCCCGCCGCCAGCGGCGTCCACACAGGCGCCTGCTCGCGGCAGGCCTCCCAGGCATAGTCGCAACGGTCGACGAAACGGCAACCGCGGAACACCGTCGCCAGCGACGGCACACTGCCGCGGATCACCGCCAGCCGCTGGCCGCGCTTGCCCATGTTGGGCAGGGACTCGAACAGCTTGCGCGAATAGGGGTGCTTGGGATCGGCGAAGAAGCTCTCGCGGCTCGCCTGCTCGACGATCTGCCCGGCATACATCACCGCCACCCGGTCGGCCATCTCCGCCACCACGCCAAGGTCGTGGGTGATCAGCAGGATGGACATGCCCATGTCTTTTTGCAGCTGGCGCATAAGATCCAGCACCTGCGCCTGGATGGTCACATCCAGTGCCGTGGTGGGCTCGTCGGCGATCAAGAGCTCCGGCTCGCCGGCCAGGGCGATGGCGATCATCACCCGCTGCTTCATGCCACCGGAGAGCTGGTGCGGATATTCACCGAAACGCCGCGCCGGATCGGGAATGCCCACGGAGTCCAGCAGCGCCAGCACCCGGCGGCGCCGCTGCCCGCCGCGCAGGCCCAGGTGGCGCTCCAGGCTCTCGCCAATCTGCTCGCCCACCGTCAGCACCGGGTTGAGGCTGGTCATGGGCTCCTGAAAGATCATCGCGATACGCCGCCCGCGCACATCGCGCATCGCCACCTCCGGCAGGGCCAGCAGATCCTCGCCATGCAGGCGGATGGCGCCATGGCTGATGCGCCCCGCCGGCTCCGGCACCAGGCGCATGGCCGACAGCGCCGTCATGGACTTGCCGCAGCCGGATTCGCCAAGCAAGGCGAAGGTCTCGCCGGGGGCGATATCGAAACTCACCCCGTCCACCGCCCGCACCAGGCGGTCGCCGGAGCCAAAGGTGGTGCGCAGGGAATCGACTTGCAACAGGGGTTCAGTCATCGTGAGTCAGGTCTTTGGGCTTGGCCCCGCACTATACCGCAAGGCTTGAATTTCACACCATCCAGCCGCAGTATCTGGAGAGAACGTTGTGGAAAACACAGGTAGCGCCACCATGCCGGAAATCGAAGACATCGAACAAAACGCCAAGCCCGAAGGCCTGTCCTTCATCACCAAGCTCATCCTCGGCAAGCTCGTGCTCATCGCCGTCGTCGGCATCGCCGTCTACCTCTCCCTGCAAGGCATCTGAGCCCGCCCTCTTCTCACACCGCTCGGCTGTTTAGACGAGTAGCCTGGGTTGAGCCTGCGAAACCCGGGGAAATCATCGCAATAAACTCCCGAGTTTCGCAGGCTCAAACCCAGGCTACTTGCTCACTCGCCAAACCCACTCCCCTCGCTTTGACCACCACCGGCCCAATCCCGCGGATACTCGCCCCGAGCCACAAACCGATGAAAACTCGAATGGGGCCAATCTGCAACACGACGGGCATAACCATGCTTGACAGGATTGTAGTGGATGTAATCGACGTGCCTTTCGACATCGATCGGGCCACGCAAGGTATGCTCCCAGAATCGGCGTTGCCAGATGGTGCGCTCGGCCTTTTTCACGCGCCCCGGCGTCCGGGTTTCCGACATCGGAATCCGCCTCGAAAAACGTGATTTGATCTCCCGCCAGCGCAGGGAATAATCCGCATCATCCGGCGGCAGCGTCCAGATGCAATGAAGATGATCCGGCAAAACAACAACCGCATCCATCGTAAACGGCCGCTCCGCGCGCACCGAACGCATCGCCTCACGCAGATCATCGATTCGATCCACCAACAAGGACGACGACCGATCAAGCAATGTCACCGTAAAAAAGTAACTCCCACCAGGAATGAAATTACGGCGATAGGCGACCATGAGTTTCAACAGATCCTTTGTTGACAAAACCGACTCGACACTTCGCGTGCAGAACCCCAAGCATTCCACAAAATGTAGCCTGGGTTGAGCGAAGCGAAACCCGGGGGGATCAATGCAATAAACTCCCGGGTTTCGCAGGCTCAACCCAGGCTACTTGCTCGCCGAGCGCCCCAAATCCTGATCCGGACATAACCTTTCCTTTGAAAAAGTTTATTCATTTAGCCCGTAGGATGCGGTGAAAAATAAACCACATCAATCGCGGCAACCTCTTTTTGACAGATGCGGTTCGCTGCGCTTACCGCCATCCTACGACTACTCTGTGGCCAACCCCAAAATCTCCTACCCCCGCCCCGTCCGCGGATCAAAGGCATCGCGCACCGCATCCGAAAACAGATTCGCCGCCAGCACCAGTAAAAACATGAAACAAAAAGCCGCGATCAACGACCACCACACCACCGGCTCGCGGGCCATTTCCAGGCGGGCGCTGTTGATCATGTTGCCCCAGCTGACCATCGAGGGATCGACGCCGACGCCCACATAAGAGAGCACCGCCTCGGCGAGCACCAGGGCGCTGAAGTCGAGCACCACGGAGATCAGCACAATGTGCATGACGTTGGGCAGGATGTGGCGGCTGATGATCTTGAAGTGGCCGACGCCGAAGGCCTGGGCGGCCTGGATGTATTCCATTTCGCGCAGTTTCAGGGTCTCGCCGCGCAGCAGGCGGCAGAGGCCGGTCCAGCTGGTGATGCCGAGGATCATGCACAGGAACAACAGGCGCAGGTCGGCACGTTCCACCACGGTTTCGAACAGCTCGGGGTTGTTGGCGATGTAGACCTGCACGGAAAGGATGGCGGCGGCGATGAGCAGTACGCCGGGGATGGAGCTGAGGGTGGTGTAGATGTACTGGATGACGTCGTCCACCCAGCCGCGGAAGTACCCGGCCATGATGCCCAGCAACACGGCGAAGGGCAGCATGATGAGGGTGGTCAAGGTGCCAATCACCAGCCCGGTGCGGATGGACTTGAGGCTGAGGTAGAGGACGTCATTGCCCACCTTGTCGGTGCCCAGCAGGTGGTAGGCGAGGCCCAGCTTGAGGGCGAAGGCGATGAACAGGATCAGTACGCCGAGGGTGGCGAAGATGCTGCGCCAGGGCAGATCGGCCTGGCCACGCAGTATGGCCTGCAGCTCGTCACGGAAGCCGTGACGGTGGCGGCGCGCCAGCCAGGCGATCCACAGGGCCACCAGCGTGGCCCAGGCCAGCAGGCCGAGCAGCAGCGCCGACAGGCTGCGCTGGGCAATGTCGGCGCTGCGCTCGCTGGCGGGATCATCGAGGTGCGCGCCGCCGTATTGCAGGCGCGGGTAGAGGCGCGTGGTGCTGCCGTCTTCCAGGGTGACGGTCTCCTTGCTGTAGAGGTGGGCGGCCAGCGGCGCGGAGTAGCTCTTTTCCAGCCGCGTGCGCAGGGGCGTGGTGAGCAGGTCGAGCAGGCTGAGTACCTCGACGGCGTAGAAATCCTGATCCACCGCCGTGCCGGCCTGTGGCGCCAGCCGTTCGCGGAAGTGTACCGAGTCGAGCAGGCCCACCACCACGTAGGCGCTGAGCACCACCAGCGAGGCGGCGGCCAGCGGTCGGCGGATCACCTGCCCCCACGGCGCGCGCAGGTGGGGCTTGCCGCGCACGTAGAGGACGAAGGCGACGAGCACGCCCACCAGCAGGAACACCAGGGCGTCGGTCCACAGCAGGACGATCTTCACCGGCGCCCACCACAGGCCGAGGCCGAGGGCCGCCAGCAGGGCGAGGGGTTTCCAGTGCCGCGTCATGACAACCGCACCCGCGGGTCGACCAGGGTGTAGGACAGGTCGGTGAGCAGCAGGCCGAGGATGTACAGCACCGAGCCGAGGAACACCATGGCGCGCACGATGCCGAAGTCCTGGGCGCGTATGGCGTCGATGGTGTAGCTGCCGAGGCCGGGGATGCCGAAGAAGGATTCGGTGATCAGGCTGCCCATGAACAGCATGGGGATGGTCACCACCACGCCGGTGAGGATGGGGATCATGGCGTTCTTCAGCACGTGACGGAACAGCACCACGCGCTCCGGCAGGCCCTTGGCGCGGGCGGTGCGCACGTAGTCCTTGTTCACCTCTTCGAGGAAGATGGTGCGGTACCAGCGGCTGCCGGCGCCGATGCCGCTGATGATGCCGATGACCACCGGCAGGATGAGGAACTTGAAGGCGCTGAGACCGCCGTCATAACCGGAAATGGGCACCAGGTGCATGAGTTTGCTGATCAGGTACTGGCCGCCGATGATGTAGAACAGCGCCGAGATGGACATCAGGATCACGCACAGCACCACGCCCATGTAATCGACGTAGGTGGCGCGGAAGAAGGCCATCAGCAGGGCGAAGGTGATGTTCACCAGCAGGCCGATGAGGAACACGGGGATGGCCAGCATCAGGCTGGGCCACATGCGCTGGCGGATGTCGTAACCGATGTCGCGGCCGTCGTCGGCGGTGCCGAAGTCGAAGACGAACAGGCTCACGGACTTGTCGAAGAAGATGGTGTCGGTGAATTTGCCGGCGCCGCCGGCCTCGGCGTTGTAGAGCAGCGGCTTGTCATAGCCGTGGTCGGCCTTCCAGCGCTCGATGGCCTCGGGGGTGACGTGCTTCATGCCCAGCTGCATGCGCGCCATGTCGTCCGGGCTGTTGACGACGAAGAACAGCCAGAAGGTGAGCAGGTTGACGCCGATGAGAATGGGGATGGCGTAGAGGCTACGGCGCACGATGTAGGCCAGCATCAGGGGTTTCCTCCGCGGGGGTCGGGGGTGATGCCGCGCGCATGCAGCTTGCGTCGGTACATCAGCGCCGCGGGCAGCAGGCCGATCACCAGCGCCAGGGCGATCAGCGCCAGTGGCCAGACCACGGGGCGGTTCCATTCGGCGCGCAATTGCGCACGCAGCTCGGGGTCGATGCGGCGGTACTTGAGGGTGTTGTTGGCCATGAAGTTGGGCTTCACGTTGTGGTACCAGCCGTGGAACAGGCTGAACTGTTTCGGGTTCATGCCCCACACCCAGGGGGCGTCGCGGCGCACGATGTCGACCATCTGGTTGATCACCGCCAGCCGTTCGGGGCCGTTGGGCAGGTTCTTCATGCGCTGGAACAGGCGGTCGAATTCGGGGTTTGCGTAGTTGGCGGCGTTCTCGCCGTTCTTGCCCACCTTGGCGTTGGGGCCGTAGAGGAGGAAGAAGAAGTTTTCCGGGTCCGGGTAGTCGGCATTCCAGCCCCACTGGAACAGCTGCGCGGTGCCCTTGCGCATCTTTTCCTGGAAGCGGTTGTAGTCGGTGGCGCGAATCACCAGTTGCAGGTCGATCCTGGCGAATTGCTTGCGCAGCCAGTCCATGCGCGCCTTGTCGTCGGGGCCGCCGCCGGTGGTGTCGAGGTGGATCAGCAGCGGCTTGCCGGTCTGCGCGTCACGGCCGTCGGGATAGCCGGCCTCGGCCAGCAGGCGTTTGGCCTCGCTGATGGGTTTGCGTTTGGGCTTGCCGTCCACCCAGTCGTAGACGTAGGGGTTGATGCCGTCCTTGCCCTCGACATAACCAAAAATACCCGGCGGCAGGGGGCCCTGCGCGGGGATGCCGCGGCCGTTCTGGAAGATGCTGATGAATTCCTCGTAGTCGATGGCGATGGAGATGGCGCGGCGCAGCTTGCGCGCCCGTTCGCTGTCGCCGCCCACCACCGGGTCGGTCATGTTGAAGCCCATGTAGTAGATGGAGGTGGCGACGCCGGTGACCAGCTGGATACCCTTGGCGCGCATCTCGTCGGTGAGGGTGGCCTCGCCCTGGCCGGAGATCTGCACCGCCTGGTCGAAGCTGTCGGAGCCGATGCCGGAGGCGTCGTAGTAACCCTGCAGGAACTTGTTCCAGGCCGGGATGCCCTCCTTTTCCAGGCTGTAGACGGCCTTGTCGATGAACGGCATGGGACGACCGGCGTCCGCCAGCAGGCCGGCCTCGCGGTCGCCCGGCTCGCCCTCGTCGGGGTAGGTCTCGCCGTGGAAGTTGGGGTTGCGGACCATCACCATCTGCCGGTTGGGGTTGTTGATGGTGAGCATGAAGGGGCCGGTGCCGACGGGGTACCAGTCGAGGGTGATGTTCTTCGCCTGCAGGCCGGGCTGGGCGTAGAAGGCGTCCACCTCCGGCGGCACGGGGGCGAAGAAGGGCATCGCCAGCCAGTAGATGAACTGGGGATAGAGGCCCTTGATGCGGATGCGGTAGGTGTAGCGGTCCACCAGTTCGACGCCGGACAGGTCGTAGCGCGTGAGGTCCAGATGGCCGCCGTCCTGGGCGTCGAGGGCGGCATTGAGTGTCTCCGCATAGTCGCGCAGGCCGACGATGTATTCGGCCATCAAACCATAAATGGGTGAATGCAGGCGCGGGTGGGCGAGACGCTTGATCTGGTAGACGTAGTCCGCCGCCACCAGCTCGCGCGAGCCGGTTTCGCGGAAGTCACCGAGGGTGTCGATCTTCTCCAGCTGGGCGTCGCTCAGCTGGGCGTACAACGGTCGCCCTTCGGCATCCTGGGCGAAGGCGGGATGCGGCTGGTAGCGGATGCCGGGCCGGATGTGGATCTCGTAGACGCTGTGGGCGATCTGCGCCTCCGGCGCATCGGCGGGCAGGCGCTTGCCGTCGGCGTCCTCGAACCAGGGCTCGGGCACCGCGCTGGCGGTCAGCGGAACCAGCGCATAGGGACGCTTGAGATAGTGATATTGCAGCGGCGGCTCGTAGATCTGCCCGGTGAAGACGATCTCGTTGGAGCTGTAGGAGCGCGCCGGGTCGAGGTGTTTGGGGCGCAGGGCGAACGACGAGTAGTAGATATTCTGCGTCGCCTCACTGTGCGGATAGGGATCGTTCCACGCGCCCTCGCCGCAGGCCGCGAGCAGCAGGGCCACGGCGCACAGGGCGGCCCACTGGCCACTTCGCTGGATACTTCGCATCATTTCAGTCACGCGGCATAAACTGCCATCCCCGGCGGGCATAATCAACGGAAAACTGAGACCGCGCAAACGCCCTCGCGTTCTCCCCGCCGACGGGAATGGGCTATAATCCGCCCGCACACGACGCCGCACGTCCGCCTGCGTCTCCGCGCGGCGTCGCCACTCCATTCAACCAACAGGGCCATCCACCATGGGTTTTCTCGAAGGTAAAAACGTATTGATCGTCGGACTCGCCAGCAACCGCTCCATCGCCTGGGGCATCGCCAGGGCCATGCACCGCGAAGGCGCCAATCTGGCCTTCACCTACCAGAACGAAAAACTCCAGGGGCGCGTGGAGAAGATGGCCGCCGAACTGGGCTCGGAGATCACCCTGCCCTGCGACGTGGCCAGCGACGAGCAGATCGAGGCCGTGTTCGAAGGCCTGGACAAGCACTGGGAGCACCTCGACGCCATCATCCATTCCGTGGGCTTCGCGCCGCGCGAGGAGCTGGAAGGCAGCTACGTCGACAGCGTCACCCGCGAGGGCTTCAGGATCGCCCACGAGATCAGCTCCTACAGCTTCACCGCCCTGGCCAAGGCCGGCCGCGAGATGATGAAGGGTCGCAACGGCGCCCTGCTGACCCTGAGCTATCTGGGCGCCGAGCGCGTGCTGCCCAACTACAACGTGATGGGCCTGGCCAAGGCCAGCCTGGAGGCCAACGTGCGCTACATGGCCGACAGCCTCGGCCCCGAAGGCACCCGCGTCAACGCCATCTCCGCCGGCCCCATCCGCACCCTGGCCGCCTCCGGCATCAAGGGCTTCCGCGCCATGCTGGACTACAGCGAACAGAACACCCCGCTGCGCCGCAACGTCACCATCGACGAGGTGGGCAATGCCGCCGCCTTCCTCTGCTCCGACCTCGCCTCCGGCATCACCGGCGAGATCACCTACGTCGACGCCGGCTACAACATCACCGGCATGGGCCAGCTCGGCAAGTAGACTACCACCGACAGGGCAAAAAAAACGCCTTGGCGGAAACAAGCCAGGCGGGCTTCAGCCGCGAATATTGGCTCGATTTATTCGCGGCTGAAGCCACTCCCACACGTTCAGCGCAGCAGATTTTTTCCCTCCCCAAAAGCTTTTCTGCACAGGGAATCACTCCCGCCGCCACGCCAGACGGCCTGAAAACCGATCCATTAGTATTTCCTAATACAATATAAATACTTTCTGTGCGGGCTTTTGCGCAGATTGCGCTATGTTTCCCATAAGAACGTTTTGATAACAACAAGGGAGACGAAGGAGCGTGCCGGGTCACTGCACCAACAGGCGGCATCCGTACCACTTCCCCGCCCCCCTCGCCCGCAGGATAAGGCGATACCACCCAACAGAAACAGCTTGCCATCGTGAAGGAGGTAGAACGTGCATAGTGGGAAATCGAGCCATGGGGCCGCCCGGAAACAGGTCCGTGCTGGGGCAACATCGATGCTGCTGGCGGCGGCGCTGACGACACTTACGCTGGGCGCCTACGCACCCCCGGCCAACGCCGAATACGGTGACATCGTCATCAACAACTATTCCGACGAGGCCGGCATGCGGCCACCCATCTTCCCCCACTGGTTCCACCGCATCCGCTTCCGCTGCAAGATCTGCCACTCCGACCTGGGCTTCAAGTTCAAGGCCGGCGGCAACGACATCAACATGGCCAAGATCATCAACGGCGAATTCTGCGGTGCCTGCCACAACGGCGAGATCGCCTGGTCCATCGAGAACTGCGAGGTCTGCCATTCGGCAAAACCCGGCACGCCGACGCAGGTGCATCGAAGCACCCTGCAGACGCTGATCATGCCCCTCGGCAAATGACCCTGGAGGACACAATGAACAAGCCAAGCATCACTGTCTTTGCCGCCCTGATCACCCTCGCCTTTCTCGGCGTGACAGGCTCATCCCACGCGCAGGCCGCGGCTCTTAGCACTGAAAAACAGGACCCCAATCGCTTCAATCGCCTGCTGCCCCCCAAGGACAAGCGCACCCCGCCGGTGGCCGAAGACGGCATCCACGACCCCAAGGGCGCCGGCGTCAAGGTCTTGCAGGAGCCCCGTGAGGCCTTTGGCGTACTGATCAAGGGCAAGGGTGGCAATTACGTCGACTGGGTGAAGTCCCTCGACAAGAAGAAGATCAAGCCGCTGTACGATCTCGACGACCCCGAGCTGGTGCCCATGACCGTGGACATGAACATCGTGCGCGAGGTCAAGGGCACCATGCCGGACGTGGTCTTCCCCCACGAACAACACACCCAGTGGCTGGAATGCGCCAATTGCCATCCGGCGATCTTCATACCGCAAAAGGGCGCCAATCCCATGAGCATGGTGGATATCATGCTGGGCAACAAATGCGGCGTCTGTCACGGCACCGTGGCCTTCCCGGTCACCGAATGCCGCCGCTGCCACTCCAAGGCGAAGCCCATGAAGGCCCGCCAAAAGGTCAGCGCCAAAAGCACCAGGAAATGAAATCCTGAATCCGTAGGGTATTTTTCACCACAGAGGCACAGAGAACACAGAGAATGCAGAGAATGCATCTATGGGATGAGCGCCGTGAGACGATGCGGCCTGCCCCGGCGATTGCATGAATTCATGCGCAAGCAGCCAGCGACACGGGATGATGAATCGACCACATGAATCAACGCCAAGGCGCAGAGGGCACAAGGAAGCCCCTTCAAACAACCTTTGCGGCCTACGCGTTTCATGCCATTCCCAGTGGCGACCCAGGATCTTATTTTCCATGAACTCTGCGGTGAGCTGAATAGTTCAGGAAAATCCTGAATCCGTAGGTTCAGGGCGGATGAAGCGTGCAACGGCTTGATGCGTATCGCGTAATGAAAAATCGAGGGAATAGCGGGGACTATTGCCGAGATTTTTCATATAGCGAGACGTATCAATGCGTTGTGCGATTCGCCGTCATGAACCTACGGATTCAGGAAAATGCTAAACTCACGCCCGCCCGGGGCCCTTGGCAGGCACCGGGTGGAATCGTGTTTTCCTTAACACCTGAACCTACGGATTCAGGTTTACACACATCAACCCAACAAGCACCCACACGCGACACAGGAACCTCCATGAAACGGGAAAAATCCAGACCACGGATAATCCTTGCCACCACCCTCTTGGCGACCACCTTTTTGGCCGGCCACGCGACTGCCGGCACAACCGGCACCCCACCCGTTCCCATGCAGCTTCTGCTCCTGGCCCTGGCCGACAACGCCATGGCCCTGACCCACCGCCTGCTGAACGAGTCTTCCGCCGCCAAGAGCATCATCGCCAGCGACAATGTCGAAGCGAAGTCCCTGCGTGATGAGGCCGTGGCGCTCTACGAGCAAGCCGCGAAGGCCGACGCCAGCGGTAACACGGAGGCCCGCGACCAGGCCCTGAAAAGGGCCAAGATGAAGCTGTTCAAGGCCGCGCAGCTGGCCAAGGCGGCGCCGGAACTCGATGACCGCAGCCATTCCCTGTACCAGCGTCGCGCACAAAGCGCCGCCGCCCTGCTCGATGCCCACAAGCGCATACGTGAAGAACTGAAACCCGGCGCCGACGTCGAGGCCCTGGAAAACAAGGCCATTATCGACATCGCCGCGGCCAACGCCGCCTTTGAAAAAGACGACGTTGCCACCGCCACCCGGCTCATCGACCAGGCCCTCGGTGCGCTGAAGGGTTCGCTGATCAGCATGCGCAACGGCACCACGCTGGTTCGCACGCTGCATTTCGACACGCCAAGGGAAGAGTATGAATACGAGCTGGACCGCAACCAGTCACATGCCCTGCTGACCAGCATCCTGCTGCAGAAAAAGTCCCTCTCCGAAAACGCCAGACAGCGCTTCGACAAGGAGATGGAGGAAGCCAGGACCTTGCGCAAGCAGGCCGAGGCACAGGCGGCAAGCGGCGCCTACGACCTGGCCATCGAGACCCTGGAAGCATCCACCAAACACATCGTGCGCGCGATCCGCGCCGCGGGGGTCTACATTCCCGGTTAGACGCGTTGGCGCTTCGTCATGAAACGGGGAGTGCGGTAAATGGCGCAGCCGGCCCAAGGCACTGGCCGGCCTGCGCGGACGGGGAGGCGGCTACCCGGAAGACCTGCCGCACAGGCCTCCCGATAAGGATCAGGAGCCCTCGATCTGAATCACGATATGCGCCTTGGCCTTCAACGACTCCAGCACCGCCTGGGTGCTTTCCGTGCCGCGCAGGTTGGTCAACTGTTGACGCAGGTTTTCACGCTCGGCCTGGTCGAAACTGGCCGGATCGCCATCGATGACGCGGCTCAGGGCCAGCACCGCAAAATCACCTGAGATCAGCCCGGTGCTGCCATAGCGGGTACCACCCCCGACGGGACGCGGCATGCGGAAAACCGCCTGCACCAGGGCGGAATCCAGCGTTGCCGTATTGCGCTCGAGGGGGGCCGGTGTCTGCCACTCGGCACCCAATTCCTTGGCGATCTCTTCCCGGCTGGCGCCGGCCTCGAGACGCTCGACCAGCCCCGCGGCGGCCTGTTGCGCACGTTCCCGCGCCTTTTCGGTAATGATCTGCTGCCTGATGATCTCCGCCACCTCTTCGAGCGGCAGCGGCGCCGCCTCGCGGTGTTCCTTCACACGCAGCACCACCACATGCCTGTCACCCACTTCGACCGGCTCGCTGTTGTAGCCCTGCTTGAGGACCTCGTCGCTGAAAGCGGCGCTCACCAGGTGCGGATCGGCAAACAGGCCCTTGCCACCATCACGTGAAAACAGCGGGCTTTCCTTCAGTGGCAGGCCCAGGGACTCGGCCACCTCGGTCAGGGAGTCCGGCATCTCGTAGGCCATGTTGGTGAGTCTGTCGGCCAGATCGAAATACTTGCGCTCCGCCTCGTCACGCTGGTACTCCTTCAGCAACTCGTCCCGTACGCTCTCGAAGGGCTTGACCTTGCCGGCGCGGATCTCGTCGACCTTGATGAGATGAAAGCCAAAGGAGGTCAACACGGGTTCACTGACCTCGCCTTCCTTGAGCGCAAAGGCCGCCTGCTCGAAATCCGGCTCCATCACGCCCGCGGAAATAAAGCCGAGATCGCCACCCACCTCGGCAGAACCCGGGTCCTCGGATACCTGCCTGGCCAGTTCGGCAAAGGATTCGCCTTCACGGATGCGCTTGAGCGACGCCTCGGCCTTGGCGCGCACCGCTTCGACCTCAGCCTCATCCGCGCCCTCGGGGATGGTGAACAGGATATGCCGCACCTTGCGTTCTTCCGGCACGGAAAACTGCTGGCTGCGGGCCTTGTAGAACTCGCGCAGCTTTTCATCGCCGGGATCGACATCGGCGCCCAGCTCATCGGCAGACAACTCGACATACTCCACGCTCACCATCTCGGGCGTCATGAATCGCTCGCGATGGGTCTCATAATAGCTGGCCACAGCCGCTTCCGAGGCATCGGAGGGCTCTTCGTACTGCGCGATAGGCAGGGTCAGATAGGCCACTTCCCGCTGCTGTCCCTGCAAGCGAATAAGGGCGTCCAGCTCGGCATCGGTAACGAATGCCGTATCGGCGATCCCCGACGGCAGCTGGCTGGCCAGCAGTGCGCGCTTGATGCGCTGCTCAAAGATGGCGGGGGTCTGCCCCTGGGCCTGCAACCGCTGACGATAAAGCTCGGGGGAAAAGACGCCGTTTTCCTGAAAAACCTCGAAGGAGCGGATCATCGCGGCCACATTCTCGTCGGATACGCGATAACCCATGGCGTCGGCGTTCTGCAACAGCAGTTCACGTTCCACCAACTCGTTGATGACCCGCTGCCTCAGCTGTGGATCGAAAATGCGTGAATCATACTGTCCGCCAAGCATTTCCTGCATGCGGCTGCGCTGCTCGTAAAAGGTCTGCTGAAATTCACGCTGATCGATCTCGGTGCCATTGACGGTGGCCGCAACCAGGCCACCCCCCGTTCCAAAGTATTCATTGATACCCCAGAGCGCGAAGGGAATGATGAGCAGGCCAACGATAACCCATGCAATCCAGCCTTGAATCTTTTCGCGAATGAAATTCAGCATATGATCTTTTCTTTAAAGTAAATAATCGGGTCTGATTTATAACAACCTGAATCCGCAGGTTCATGACGGATTCAGGTTATGACAAGACAAAAATAAAGGCGTTCCCGATCACCGGGAACGCCTTTCGCACTACTGGCGGAGTGGACGGGACTCGAACCCGCGACCCCCGGCGTGACAGGCCGGTATTCTAACCAACTGAACTACCACTCCTAAAACTAAATCTTGCTGGTGGGTGCTGAGGGACTTGAACCCCCGACATTCGCCTTGTAAGGGCGACGCTCTCCCAACTGAGCTAAGCACCCCAGTAAAGGCGCGCTAGTTTACGGCATCTTTCAGCGCTTTGCCAGCCTTGAAAACAGGATTTTTTGCAGCGGGAATTTCGATGGCTTCACCGGTACGGGGATTGCGGCCAGTACGTGCGGCGCGGTCCTTGACCAGGAAGGTACCAAAGCCGATCAGGGAAACCTGGTCGCCATTTTTCAGTGCGCTGGTGATTGCTGAAACCATTCCGTCAACCGCCCGGCTGGCCGCTGCCTTGGAGATGTCGGCACTCTCAGCAACCGCGTCGATCAATTCTGATTTATTCACAAATGTCACCTCTTCTAGTGGTTTTTATAAAATATGCGGGAGGCCCCGCAAAAAAACCGCCTGAGGCAGGCGGTTGGTCAAAATTCGCGGTGTTTTATACCAATCACGCTTCCACCCTGTCAAGCGACAAACCCGACAAAAGCCACATGCTGCAAGGGTTTCACGCCCGCAGCATGTGATTTCGGCGCCAGCTTACTCGCGCTAACGCCTTGATTCAATGGGTATGAATGGATTTCCTTTTTGCAGACTTGGCCCGCGTGCGGGGTTTTGCGGTTTCACTCTCTTCCGGCAACGGATCCGGCATGTGCTGGAGGGCGACCTCCAGCACTTCATCGATCCACCGAACTGGACGTATATCCAGGCTCTGTTTGATGTTCTTGGGGATATCCACGAGATCTCTGGCGTTTTCCTCGGGAATCAGCACCGTCTTGATGCCCCCGCGGTGCGCCGCCAGCAGCTTCTCCTTCAGGCCGCCGATGGGCAATACTTCGCCGCGCAGGGTGATCTCTCCGGTCATGGCCACATCGGCCCGCACCGGAATCCCGGTGAGAACGGAGACCAGCGCCGTGCACATGCCGACACCGGCGCTGGGGCCATCTTTCGGCACCGCGCCCTCCGGCACGTGGATGTGGATGTCCTTCTCGGTATAGAAGTCGGGATCCAGCCCCAGACTGCGGGCACGGCTGCGCACCACGCTCATGGCGGCCTGAATGGACTCCTTCATCACGTCACCCAGCTGACCCGTGACCACGTGCTTGCCCTTGCCCGGCATCATCACGGCCTCGATGGTCAGCAGGTCGCCACCGACCTCGGTCCATGCCAGGCCCGTTACCTGGCCAATCTGATCATTTTCCTCGGCGCGACCAAAGCGGAAACGTCGCACCCCGAGGAATTTCTCAAGATTTCGCGCAGTAACGTTGATTTTCTTGGTTTTCGGGTCTAACAGGATTTGTTTCACCACCTTGCGACACAACTTGGAGATTTCACGCTCCAGGTTTCGCACCCCGGCCTCGCGGGTGTAGTAGCGCACGATGTCGCGCAGCGCCGCCTCGCTGATGTGGATTTCCTCATCCTTCAGCCCGGTGGCCTTGATCTGCTTCGGCACCAGGTAGCGCTCGGCGATATGGATCTTCTCGTCTTCGGTATAGCCCGCCAGACGAATCACCTCCATGCGATCCAGCAGCGGCCCGGGAATATTCAGGGTATTCGCGGTGGCGACAAACATCACGTCCGAGAGGTCGTAATCCACCTCCAGATAGTGGTCGTTGAAGGCGCTGTTCTGCTCCGGGTCGAGCACTTCCAGCAGTGCCGAGGCCGGGTCGCCACGAAAGTCCATCGACATCTTGTCCAGCTCGTCGAGCAGGTAGAGCGGATTGCGCGTGCCCACCTTGGCCAGGTTCTGGATGATCTTGCCGGGCATGGCGCCGATATAGGTGCGCCGGTGACCACGGATCTCGGCCTCGTCACGCACGCCACCCAGCGACATGCGGATGAACTTGCGATTGGTGGCGCGGGCGATGGACTTGCCCAGCGAGGTCTTGCCCACGCCGGGCGGCCCCACCAGGCAGAGAATCGGCCCCTTCACCTTGCGCGCACGCTGCTGCACGGCCAGGTATTCGAGGATGCGTTCCTTGACCTTTTCCAGGCCGTAGTGATCCGCTTCCAGCACCGCCTCGGCCTTGGCCAGGTCGTGGCGCACCTTGCTGCGTTTCTTCCATGGCACGCTGATCATCCAGTCGATGTAGTTGCGCACCACCGTGGCCTCGGCGGACATGGGCGACATCATGCGCAGCTTGTTGAGCTCGCTCTCGGCCTTTTCGCGGGCCTCCTTGGACATGCCCGCCTCTTCGATCTTGCGCGCCAGGTCGTCCAGTTCATTGTGCCCCTCTTCGAGGTCGCCCAGTTCCTTCTGGATGGCCTTCATCTGCTCGTTGAGGTAGTACTCGCGCTGGCTCTTTTCCATCTGCCGCTTGACCCGTCCACGGATGCGCTTCTCGACCTGCAGCAGGTCGATCTCCGCCTCCATCAGACCAATCAGGTGCTCGAGGCGCTGGCGCAGATCACTCATCTCGAGGATCTTCTGCTTCTCCTCCACCTTCAGGGACATGTGCGCGGCAATGGTGTCCGCCAGCCGCCCCGGCTCCTCGATGCCGGCCAGGGAAGAAAGGATCTCCGGCGGCACCTTCTTGCTCAACTTCACGTACTGGTCGAACTGGGCCAGCACCGAGCGCATCAACACCTCGACCTCGCGCTCGTCCAGATCACTGGCCTTGCCGGACTCCAGCAGGCTGATCTGCGCCTGGAAATAGTCCTCGGTGCCGACGAAATTCAGCACCTTGGCGCGTTCGCTGCCTTCCACCAGCACCTTGATGGTGCCATCGGGCAGTTTCAGCAGCTGCAGGATATTGGCGACCGTGCCGGTGCGGTACAGATCGTCCATCTCGGGCTCGTCCTGGGAGGCGTTCTTCTGTGCCGCCAGCAGGATCTGCTTGTCGTCTTCCATGGCGGCTTCCAGCGCGCGAATGGACTTGTCACGCCCCACGAACAGGGGGATGACCATATAGGGGTAAACCACCACGTCTCTCAGCGGCAGTACGGGAATGACCTGCAAGGGGTCATTGATCACATCTGAAATCTTGTCTTTTTCGGACATCGAGCATTCCTCGAAAATAATACGGCCGGTGGTTTCACGGTCTGTTCATCACGTCGGCACACCTTCGCCCTCTCTTGAGGACACTACAGCACTCAATCTGAGGCCGGGCGACGGCAACTTCAAGTAGAAAACCGAAAAGAATGGTCAGAAACGACAACGCCGGGCATCGGCCCGGCGTTGTATCACGACTCAAGCGCCTCGCAGCGAACGGCTCAATCCGACGCCGCCCGGTGCTGCTCCCCCCCTTCGTAGATCAGCAGGGGCTTGGACTTGTTGTTGATCACGTCCTCATCCAGGATGACCTTGCTCAGGCCTTCCAGGGACGGCAGATCGTACATGGTGTCGAGCAGCACCTGTTCGAGGATGGAGCGCAGTCCCCGGGCGCCGGTCTTGCGCTCCATGGCCTTGCGGGCCACGGCGTGCAGGGCCTCGTCACGGAATTCCAGCTCCGCATTCTCCATTTCGAACAGCTTGGCGTACTGTTTGGTGATGGCGTTCTTGGGCTCGGTGAGGATGCGCACCAGGGCGTCCTCGTCCAGCTCCTTGAGGGTGGCGATCACCGGCAGACGGCCGACGAATTCCGGAATCAGGCCATACTTGGTCAGGTCCTCGGGGGCGACGTCCTCCAGTACCTCGCCGATGCTCTTCTGGTCGTCCTTGCTCTGCACCTGGGCCGAAAAGCCGATGCCGCTCTTCTCGGAGCGGTCGCGAATCACCCGATCCAGGCCGTCGAAGGCGCCGCCACAGATGAACAGGATATTGCCCGTGTTGACCTGCAGGAACTCCTGCTGCGGGTGCTTGCGGCCGCCCTGCGGGGGTACCGAGGCGATGGTGCCCTCGATCAGCTTCAGCAAGGCCTGCTGCACGCCCTCCCCGGAGACATCGCGGGTGATGGAGGGGTTGTCGGACTTGCGCGAGATCTTGTCGATTTCGTCGATGTAGACGATGCCCGTCTGGGCCTTCTCGACGTCGTAGTCACACTTCTGCAGCAGCTTCTGGATGATGTTCTCGACGTCCTCGCCGACGTAGCCCGCCTCGGTGAGGGTGGTGGCGTCGGCGATGGTGAAGGGTACGTTCAGCAGGCGCGCCAGGGTCTCCGCCAGCAGGGTCTTGCCGCTGCCGGTGGGGCCGATGAGGAGGATATTGCTCTTCGCCAGCTCGACATCGTCTTTCTTGATGCCGGCCTCGAGGCGCTTGTAATGGTTGTAGACGGCGACGGAAAGGATCTTCTTCGCCCGCGGCTGGCCGATCACGTACTCATCGAGGATATCGTTGATCTCGCGCGGCGTCGGCAACTTGCTCTCACCCAGTGAAGAGGCCTTGTCCTCCACTTCTTCGCTGATGATGTCGTTGCACAGCTCGACACATTCATCACAGACAAAGACAGAGGGGCCCGCGATCAGCTTGCGGACTTCATGCTGACTTTTGCCACAAAAGGAGCAATACAACAGCTTGCCGTTGTCATCGCCGCCCTTGTCGTGTTTGTCGTCACTCATAGATTACCTCTTGGCGCCATTGCCGGCCGCCATCTCTTGATGCCCTTGCGCCAGGGTCTCGCACAAGGTTCTTGCGTAAAGATATCGTCTCTGCTGACGGCTAACTTTAACCTGAATCCGTAGGTTCAGGGCGGATGAAGCGTGCAACGGCTTGGTGCGTATCGCGTAATGAAAAATCGAGGCAATAGCGGGGCCATTGGCGAGATTTTTCATATAGCGAGACGTATCAGTGCGTTGTGCGATTCGCCGTCATGAACCTGCGGATTCGGGTTTAACACACCCGCAGACAACTTTAGCGCCGCCGGAACGGCCTGACAACCGCTTTACTTCTCGGTG
>JALSHB010000057.1 GCA_026982475.1 Chromatiales bacterium | reverse complement strand
CACCCTGTAGGAGCGGCTTCAGCCGCGAAGGGAACCCGCCAATATTCGCGGTTGAGGCCGCTCCTGCAAGCTTTATTGCAAACTGCGGAGAATCCAGCCCGGGGAGTCAAACGGCGTGAAACATCACCCCCCAGCTGTGGCCGTCCTCCGCCGCCGAGCGCAGGCGATGCAGGGTTTCTTCGTCCGCGCGCGTCAGCCAGGCCAGCACCGCGCCGCAGGTGCCGGCACGCAGAGCCCGCTCCACCGCACGCAGACCGTCGGCACAGGCGCGGGGATGCACGACCAATACCCGCGACAGATCCACGCCGGCCGATGCCAGCAACGGCCCGGCCGGGATGTCCGGCGGCGCGATCCAGGCCAGCCAGCGCCGCTCCTGACTGAGGCGGGCCAGGGCCGGCAGCACCAGTGCCAGGGCCCGGGGGCCCGGCTGCCGGGTGCGGATCTCGGTCAGGCCGCCGGTCAGCGCCAGCGCATCTTCGGCGGCGGCCGTGGGGTAATGGGAAATGCAGGTCGTCAGGCGGGTGTCGGTATTCATGTCCATCGCTACATCTCATTCCGAATGACGCCGACGGCCAGGCCTTCGATCGTCAACTCATCGTGACGAAGGTCAACTTCGATGGGGCTGAAATCGGGGTTTTCGGGCATTAACCGCACCTTGTTTCCACGCCGCCGGAAACGCTTCACGGTGACCTCGTCGCCCAGGCGGGCGACGATGATCTGCCCGCTGCTGACCTCGGTGGTGCGATGCACGGCCAGCAGGTCACCATTGAGTATGCCCACGTCCCGCATGCTCATACCGCGCACCCGCAACAGGTAGTCCGCCGAGGGGCAGAACAGGCTGGGGTCGAGCCGGACGTGGTCTTCGATGTTTTGCTCGGCGAGGATGGGGTCGCCGGCGGCCACCCGCCCGACCACGGGCACACCCGGATCGCTCTCTTCCGTCAACAGGCGAATCCCCCGCGAGGCGCCGGGATAGATCTCCACGGCCCCCTTGCGCACCAGCGCCTTGAGGTGATCTTCGGCGGCATTGGCGGAGCGAAAGCCCATGGCGTCGGCGATCTCCACCCGCGTCGGCGGCACGTCGTACTCTTCGATAAAATCGCGAATCATGTCCAGCACTTGCTGCTGGCGCTTTGTCAGTTGTTCCATATTCTGTCCGTCCACACAGTATTTATCTGTGAGTATATACAGTAAATGAGCGGTTTCAAGTTTTCGCGCCAGCCGCCGTTAGCCGGGGAATGGACAGCTTGGCGGCGGACTGGAATTCCTTGACCAGACACATAGCCACCCGCCGATGTTTGCGCTAGGATTTTCGCTAGCCCTCTTTTTTTATGGGGGGCTCGACAATTTCACATTTCAGAGACGATGCCCATGTTTGGAGAAATCACCCTGCTTATGGTCCTGCAAGGCGCTGCACTGGTTGCCGCCGGCGCCGCCGCTGGTTATTTCCTTGCCCTGAATAACTTTGATAAACAACGGGATAAGCTAAAAGACGAGTTGGAGCGCAGCCGCGCCGAGCTCAAGGAACAGCGCGAGAAAGTGGACAGCCACTTCCTCAAGACAGCGCAACTGTTCAATCGCCTGACCGACGATTACCGCGAGATCTACGAACACCTGGCCACCGGCGCACAGACCCTGTGCAGCCCGAGAATCAGCACCCCACAACTGGATCAGCCGGAGACACGCGTCCTGCCGGCCATCGAAGGCAGTGCCGCCGAGAGCGAGGCGGCCAGCGACACAGAGAAGGCCGCCACGGAGCCGTCAAAGCCCGACACTGAGGCCGAGGCCAAGGACAGCGGAAAGACCGCCACCGAGACAGCAGCCGAGACCGCTACCCCCGAGGAGGCTGCAAAGCAGAAGACAAAGGCCGAAACACCACCACCCAAGGCCAGCGGCAGTAACAAGCCAAGTGACGACGAGGCCAATATCGGCGCCGACGCCACCCCCACACCGACAGCGGCCGGCGAGGAGAAACCCGCCGCGGCGGGCTCTGCGGCGGCGGCCAGTGAAGAGAAAGAGAAGGGAGAAGAAAAGAAGGAAGAGAAGAAAGAAGAGAAGCCCGGCGCAGAAGACGCCGCCGCGACCACGGAGGCCGACAAGGAGAAACCCGCTGCGGCGGTTCCTTCAGCGGCGAAGGCCGCGGCCGATATCGACCGTCACAAGACGCCGCCGTCCATCCACTAGGCCCTGCGTCACCACCAGGCAATAAAAAAGGCGCTGTTATCGCGCCTTTTTTGTCTGCTCCGCCTCCCCCTCAGCCGCCCTCCTTCAGGGCCTCCAGGGCCTCCCAGCGCTCATAGGCCGCCGCCAGCGCCGCCTGCAGCTGTTCCAGGCGAGCCAGGTCGGCCTCAATGACGGCCTTGTCCCGCTGGTAAAAGCCGGGCTCATTGATCTGCTCCTGCAGGCTGGCCTGCTCATCTTCCAGCGCCTCGATCTGCGCCGGCAGGGCCTCCAGCTCACGCTGATCCTTGTAGCTGAGTCTTTTTGTGCGCTTCGGCGGGGCTTCGGCCACTGGCCGCGCAGCGGGGGGTTTGCTTGTCTTCGCCGCGGGCGAGGCAGCCTTGCGCTGGCGCAGCCAGTCGTTGTAGCCGCCGACATATTCATTCACCCGCCCCTCGCCCTCGAACACCAGGGTGCTGGTGACGACGTTGTCGACGAAGGCGCGGTCATGGCTCACCAGCAGCAGGGTGCCGCTGTAGTCACCGAGCAGTTCTTCCAGCAATTCCAGGGTTTCCACGTCGAGGTCGTTGGTGGGCTCGTCCATCACCAGCAGGTTGGCGGGCTGGGCGAACAGACGCGCCAGCAGCAGGCGGTTGCGCTCGCCACCGGACAGGGAGGACACCGGCGAACGCACGCGCTGGGGCGGGAACAGGAAGTCCTGCAGGTAGCCCATGACGTGCTTTTCACGGCCGTTGATGCTCACCATGTCACCACCGAGGTTGAGGTTGTCGATGACGGACTTGTCGAGATCGAGCTGCGCCCGCTGCTGGTCGAAATAGGCGACCTTGAGCTTGGTGCCCAGCTTGACCGTGCCCTGCTGCGGTTGCAGCTCGCCCAGCAGCAGTTTCAGCAGGGTGGACTTGCCGGCGCCGTTGGGGCCGATGATGCCGATGCGGTCACCACGCACGATCTTGGTGGAAAAATCACGGATCACCGGCGTCTCGCCATAGCCCACGGTGACGTCTTCCACCTCCACCACCAGTTTGCCCGAGGCATCGGCCTGCGACATTTCCAGGCGCGCCTTACCCTGCTGTTCGCGGCGCTGCCGGCGCTCGTTGCGCAGCGCCTGCAGGGCGCGGACACGGCCTTCGTTGCGGGTGCGCCGCGCCTTGATGCCCTGGCGTATCCACACCTCTTCCTGGGCCAGTTTCTTGTCGAATTTGGCGTTGTGCTCGGCCTCAATGGCCAGGCGCTCCTCACGCTTGACGAGATAATTGGCGTAGTCGCCAGGCCAGGAGGTCAGCACGCCGCGGTCCAGCTCGACGATGCGCGTGGCCAGATTCTGCAGGAAGGCGCGGTCATGGGTGATGAACAGCAGGCTGCCGTTCCAGCTGCGCAGGAACTCCTCCAGCCACTGGATGCCTTCGATGTCGAGGTGGTTGGTGGGTTCGTCGAGCAGCAGCAGGTCCGGCTCCAGCACCAGCGCCTGCGCCAGCAGCACGCGGCGCTTGAAGCCGCCGGAGAGGGCGTCCAGGGTCTTGTCCGCCGGCAGGTCGAGACGCGAGATGACCTCTTCCACGCGCTGCTCCAGGCGCCAGCCGTTGCCCGCATCCAGTGCCTGTTGCGCCCGCGAAAGGGCCGCCATGGCCGCCTCGGAAGGATCTTCCATCACCACCTGCAGGGCGCGATGATATTCCACCATCGCCGCGCCCATGGCCTCCAGGCCGTCGGTGATCACCTCGAACACGGTGCGCGTCTCGTCCACGGGCAGGTCCTGCGCCAGGTAGGCCACGCGCAGGCCGGACTTGCGCCAGACCTTGCCCTCATCGGGCGCAATGGCGCCGCGCAGGACGTGCATCAGGGTGGACTTGCCGGTGCCGTTGCGGCCCACCAGACAGACCCGTTCGCCGGGGTCGATCTGCAGTTCGACATTATCCAGCAACGGCCAGTGGCCGAAGGCCAGCGACACCTTTTCGAAACGAATCAACGACATGAGAGAAAACCGGGAAAGTGGATGCGCCACCGGCCAGGGGCCGGGATGATCGGCCCTTCGGCCGACGCCCTCCCCTCGACGGGAGGAAAAACAAAAAACAATGGCATCTATTCACCACAGAGGCACAGAGAACACAGAGAATGCATCAGTGGGAGGCAATGCCCCCCGGGTGGCGATGTGGCCTGCCCCGACGACCTGGCATTTCATTTCTCCGTGAACGACGTGTCTCTGTGGTGAATCAGGGGACGTTGGCGCCACAGGACGGATCACGATATCCAAGGCAAAGGGCG